>NZ_CP023690.1:9469830-9807160 GCF_008704795.1 Streptomyces spectabilis
TCGAACACCGCCGCGCCCACGGCGGCGCCGGGCGACGCCGGAAGGCCGTTCGCGAGCGCCACGCCGACCGCCGAGGCGTCGAACCGCGGGAACATCAGCCTGGCCAGGCCCTCGCCGCCGACGCGGGCCAGCGCCTCGTCAGGGGTGATGATCCCCTCGTCGGCCAGTGCGGCGGCGAGGGCGAACGCGGCCTCGGCGGTGCGCTTGCCGACCCGGGTCTGCAGCATCCACAGCGTGCCGCGCTCGATGGTGAACTCGATGTCGCACAGGTCCCGGTAGTGGGCCTCCAGCGTCGCCAGGTGCTCGCGCAGCCGCGCGTACGACGGCGGGTCCAGGCGCTGGAGCTCGGTCAGGGGCACGGTGTTGCGGATGCCCGCGACGACGTCCTCGCCTTGGGCGTTGGACAGGTAGTCGCCGTACGGCCCGGGGCGGCCGGTCGCCGGGTCGCGGGTGAAGGCGACGCCGCTGCCGGAGTCGGGGCCGAGGTTGCCGAAGACCATGCGCTGGACGTTGATCGCGGTGCCCAGGTCGTCGGCGATGCGCTCGCGGCGGCGGTAGAGACGGGCCCGCTCGCTGTTCCAGGAGGCGAAGACGGCGAGGATCGACCGGCGCAGCTGCTCGGCCGGGTCCTGCGGGAAGGGCTCGCCGGTCCTCTCGCGGATCAGGACCTTGTAGGTCTCGACGAGCCGGGCGAGGTCGGCGGCGTCCAGGTGCAGGTCGTCTGGAGCGCCCCGGGACTCCTTCAGGCGGGACAGCGCGCCTTCGAACACAGCGGAGTCGACGCCCATCACCGTGCTGCCGAACATCTGGATGAGACGCCGGTAGGAGTCGAAGGCGAAGCGCTCGCTGCCCGACGCCTTCGCCAGGCCCCGCACGGAGTCGTCGGTGAGGCCGATGTCGAGGATCGTCTCCATCATGCCGGGCATGGAGAAGCGTGCCCCGGACCGCACGGAGAGCAGCAGCGGATCGTCCGCCTGCCCGAGCCGCCGTCCGGATTCCCGCTCCAGGGCGGTCAGGTGCGCGGCGATCTCGTCGGCCAGGCCGTCCGGCTCCGCTCCGGTGCTGAGGTAGGCGCGGCAGGCCTCGGTGGTGACGGTGAAACCGAGCGGCACGGGAAGGCCGAGCCGGGTCATCTCGGCGAGGTTGGCACCCTTGCCGCCGAGCAGGCCGGCCATGTCGCGGCCGCCCTCGGTGAACGCGTACACGTACTGGTCCATGGCGGTGTGTTTCCCTTCTGCCGGGGCGTACTGGGAGTGCCAACGGGGGTCGGCCGTGCGCGAAGGCGCGGAACGGCACCGCCCGGCCACGCCCCTCGTACGTCACGTGGTGTGATCCGCACGCTCGGTCCGTCCACACGGTGCCTTCTCATCCTTGAACGCGGCCCCCGCCCCGTGACAGGTACTGGACGTCCTCGGCGGTGGGCCGCTCGGCCCCGGCGGTGGGAGGATGGCGGGGGAGAGGAGGGGGATATGGCAGCACCGCCGGACGAAGTGCCGGATCCTCCTGACGAGCAGCACACCACCGCCATGGACGGCCGCGTGCCAGAAGCGCTGTTGGCTTCTGTGGCACGGGAGTTCGCGGCGTACGACGTCGACGACGAGGAGGAGGTCGTCGGTGAGGGCGAAGTCGGTGACGAGACCAGCGAGGACACGGGGCAGACGAGCCACTCGGAGGGCTGAGGGACTTCCGCCCTATTCGATGCCGTCCCCGGAGAGAAGGCCTTCGAGCTCTCGTGCGGCGTCTTCGCCCCGCCGGTAGCCGATCTCCTGGGCGGTCTCCGCGGCCCGGATCAGCTCCTGCCAGGCCGCGTCGGGGTCGTCGGCCCCGTGGTGGATGCGGGCGAGGGCCAGGCGGGCCTCGACCTCGGCGATGCGGTAGCCGCCGCTGTAGGCCAGGGACAAGGCCTGCGTCGCCTCCTCGCGGGCGAGGGAGGGTTTGTTGGCGGCGGAGGCGAGCCGGGAGCGCGCGAGCAGCGAGCGGATCAGGACATCCCGGCGAGTGGTGCTCTGCGCCAGAGTGTGCGCGGCTTCGATCCGCGTGCGGCCTTCCGCCAGAGCCGCCCGGCGTCCTGCGGCGCCGCTCCGCCGGGCCCCGTCCAGGGCCAGCTCGCCCAGGCCGATCAGGCTGACGGCCTCGTCGGCGGTCCAGCGGGCCCGGCGGCAGATCTCCAGGTTGGCCTCCAGGACACGGCGTGCGGCACGAGGGCGCCCCGTGGCGCGCAGGTGCTCCGCATAATGGATGCCGCTCCAGCCGTACAGCAGGGGTATGGGGGTGAACTCCCGGGCCAGACGCAGCGCGGAGGCGAAGGCGTGCTCTGCCTCCGCGTCCTGCCCCCGGTAGTGGCAGAGAGTGCCGTGGAGGGTCTCGGCGACGAGTTCGTCCTCGCGGTCCTGGGCTCGGCCCGCCAGCTCGTACGCGTGCGTGATGGCCCCCTCGGCCGTCGTCAACTGGCCGAGAGCGAAGTGCAGTTCGACCCGGTTCTGACAGCTGATGGCGGCCTGGTGGTGGCGTCCGAGGCCACGGAAGGCGGCTTCGGCGCGACGCAGCGTGGCGACCGCCTCCCACAGCCGTCCCAGCATCTGCAAGCTGGTCGCCACTTCGTGCAGCAGCCAGCCGCGCATCTGGGGGAGGCCGTCGGCCGTATGGGGCTCACGGCGGACATCGCCGCGCGGGAAGAAGTCGGCGAGACAGGCCAGCACCATGTCGTAGGCGTTGAGTTCCCGGGTCATCAGACCGCGGTCACCGGCGTAGAGCGCGTGGGTGACCAGCGCGTACGCCTCCGCGTACGCGCCGGAACGGCAGGAGTGGTGAACGGCCTCGATGAGCGGATCGAGCCCTTCGAGCGTAGTCGGCGGCTCGGCACTCGCCTCGGCGACGCGGAGGTAGTAACCCTTGGCCCAGGTGTGCAGCCGGACGGTGTCCACCGGTGAAACGGAGGCGGCGAAGTACGCGCGTACGAGCGGATGCGTACTGACTCGACCGTCCTGGTCGCGCCGCACCACGCGGGCGTCGACGAGGTGCACCAATGCCGCGGCGTACGCTGCTTGCGGCGCGGACGGCTCGGAGACCGGGGCAGCGCCTTCCTGCCCGGGAGTGCCGTGGGCGAGCACGACCTGCAAGGCCTCCGTGCCCACCGGCGTGCGGAACGCGCTCAGGCCGACGAGCAGGTGCCGCTCCGCCGGTGACAGACACGCGTCGTACTGGGCGAGCACGTCGTGCACGAGCTCGGCGCGCGGCAGGTCGGGGTCGGGCGGCGGCAGGGTGTTCACCCGGCGGACATCCCCGCCGTGCCGTCTGACCAGGTACGCCGCGATCAAACTGAGGGTGAGCGCGTGCCCGCCCCAGCGCAGACCTACGCGTTCCAGGGCGGCGTCGGAGCCGGTTACCCCGGACGTGGCCAGGAGGTCCCGACTGGCCGGCCCGGTCAGCGCGGGGACGTCGATCTGCCGGTACGTCACGAAGGCGACGAGGTCGACGATCGGCGCGCGCGAGGTGACCAGGCACAGGGAACGGTGGCCGGGCGTGGCGAAGAAGGTCAGGAAGTCACGCAGGTGGGCGCTGAGCACGCTGCCGTAGTGGTCGCCTCGCTGCTCCTGCACGGTCTCCAGGCCGTCGAGCACGAACACGTACGGCTGCGTGCCGAGCAGGGAGGCGACGATCTCCGCGCGGGCGCGCCCGTCGGCGCAGTCGTCGGAGGTGACGCGGCCGCCGCTGACGTAGTCGAGCGCGGCCTCCAGGAAGTCGTCGGCGCTG
The DNA here is from genome assembly GCF_008704795.1 of Streptomyces spectabilis. Taxonomy (NCBI): domain Bacteria; kingdom Bacillati; phylum Actinomycetota; class Actinomycetes; order Kitasatosporales; family Streptomycetaceae; genus Streptomyces; species Streptomyces spectabilis. The sequence continues at coordinate 9,473,584 of NZ_CP023690.1, forward strand.
GGGCGCTCGGCGAAGCTCCACCAGAAGCAGCGCGTGTCCGTGGCAGGCGACCGGTCCGCGAGGTGCGGGGTGTCGTCGGGCGTACGGCGGCGTTCCAGCCACTGGCGGGCGAGCGTGGTCTTTCCCTCTCCGCCGAACCCGACCAGTCCCACCACCAGTGTCTCGGGGTCGTCCGCCGCCCGGTCGACGCGCTCCAGGACGGACTCGCGCACAACCCATTCGGTCAGCGGGCGCGGCGCGTGCTCAAGGTGGTCGAAGCGCGGCGGCTGTACCCGGCCGAGCAGTTCGTCGGCCATGCGCGGCGGCTCGGCGTGCTCCATGGGCAGCGCGTCGGACCGCACCACGAGGGAGAACGGGGGAAACGTGACCAGGTGTGCGTTGACGGCCCAGGCGGTGTCGCGGTCCTCGGCCGTGGCGCCCGAGCCCCACTTCTCCGAGACCATGCCCACGACCAGATTGCGGACGCGGTCGAGGACCGGCGCGCCGCTCATCCCCTCGGCGACGTCCGACGACCTCAGCTGCACGGGCTCGGCGAGCAGGAAGTGCCCTTCGGGAGCCTCGATCTCGCCCATGATGGTGCCTTGGGCGAGCAGACCACGGTACTTGCCGAGGCTGCGGTAGCCGTAGGTGATGAACTCGTGCCACTGGGAGGAGGCGGCGTCCCCGAGCACGGCGACGCGGCCGCGGGGCAGGGGAGCCTCGGTCCGCAGACACACCAGGTCGTCGTCGCTGTCGGCGCAGTACGCGACGACGCTCGCCCGCAGCCGCAGGGCCTTCCAGTGGTCCACGGACGGGAAGTGGACGTCGACGCGCGGGGGTTCCGCGGCCTTCACGTCGAGCCCGCCCGCCTCCAGCACGTGCCTGCAGGTGACGACCAGCCCCTGTGGGGCGATCGCGACACCGGTCCCGAGCGTGGCACCTCCGTCGGACAGCGCGACCCGCACGGTCATCAGCCGCACGTTCTGCAGTCGGACCTGATACCCGGCAGGTGGCGCCCCGGTCACGGGGGGCCCGGGCCCCAGGCGAGCCGCACGGTGAGGGAGGCCCCCGCGCTCACTTTGGCGATCAGCGCGCCGCTCTCGGCGTCCAGCGTGATGCCGAACTCGACCTCCACCTCGTCGGGGCGGTGCGCAAGAGCACCGATGGTCTCGTCGACGCGGCGTGCCATCGAATGGATCGTGCCCATCGCCGAGTCGACGGCCGCTTCGGACCGGCGGACGAGATCGGCGGGGCCGCTCGCGACCTGGCGAAGGCCACGCCCGGCCGCGAAGTCGACCAACAGCGGTCCGCTCTCGGGCGGGAGAGGACGGCCCTGGGCGCGGTCGTGAGACCTCTTGGCGAAGCCGCCGGGTGCGGCCGACGCCTCAGGGCCGCGTACTTCCGAGTTCGAGCTGTGGACTGTCATGGAGCCTCCCCCGCCCCGAGGCCGCCGCCCGCCGCCGTCCAGCGGTGGCTGAAGACGGCCCTGCCTCGGGCACCCTCCCAGCGTACGAGAAAACGCGTCCGTCGTAGCGGCCCGCGTCAGGCATGGGCGACGACAGCCACCGGGCAGCTCACCTGCCGGATGGCCATGTGTGTCACGCGCCCCACATGAGTGCCCACCTTGCCGCGCCGCATCTCACGGCCCAGCACCAGCAGCCCCGCATGCTGTGCGGCGCGCAGCACCACGTGCACAGGACGGCCCTGATCCGCGGTCGCGTGGACGGTGAGGTCCGGGTACTTGTCCCGCCACGGTTCGAGGACGGTTTCCAGGACCCACTCGGCGTCCCGCTGGGTGGGCACGTGCCCCTGCTCATCGGTGGCGCCACGGGTGTTCGGCAGCCGCCAGGCGTGCACCACGTGCAGTGGCGCGGCGCGGCGCTGGGCGGCCTCGAAGGCGAAGGAGAGCACGGAGTCACAGCTGTGGCGCAGGTCGACAGCCGCCACGACCGATCGGTGCGGCGTCGTCGCCGATGCCGCGCCGGAACCGTCAGGGAGGTGTTCGGCCACGGCGTCGAAGCCCGCACGTACGAGGACCACGGGTGTGGGTGCGTGTGCCACCACGGCCATCGCCACCGAACCGGCGAGGAGCCCGCCGAGGCCGCCGAACCCCTGGCTGCCGAGAACCAGCGACTCCGCGGTCCCGGCCTCGTCGAGCAGCGCGGGGACGGGAGACCTGCCGATCTGCTCGGCGGTCACCGAAACCTGCGGGTACCGCTCGCACAGCCGGTCCAGGGTGCCCCGCAGGATGCGCCGCGCCCAGTACTGCGGGGCGGACAGCTCGGGCAGACTCACTGCCTCACCGTCCCTGGGAAGCCCCTCCCAGGCGTGCACCACACGCAAGGGGAGCCCTCGGCGCAACGCTTCCCTGGCCGCCCAGTCCGCGGCGGCGACACTCTCTCGTGAGCCGTCCAGGCCCACCACGATCGGCCGGAGCATCGACCTCACCTCCTCGTACCGCAAGCGTCGCGCGACACGGTCGGCGGGAACACGGGCACACCGGCCTCCGGCGGGGGCCGACCGGCCCCGGCTCGTGCCCGTCCGGCCACTGCGCGGCACGCCCGCCGAGCCGGACGCTGAAGACGTCAACCGACCGAACAGAAGCGCGAGGTAGGCCATGGCCAGCAGGACCGCTCCCAGCTCTCCCGCTCCCCGCACGGCGACGGGCGGCTCCACGCACGCCCTGCTGGCAGACGGCACGACGGTACGCATCCGGTTCGCGGGACCGGACGACCACGACGCGGCGCTGCGCCTGTACGAGACGATGACCCCGGAGCAACTGCGGTTCAGGTTCTTCGTGGCCAGCTTCCGTTCGGCCACGCAGGCAGCGGCGCGCCTGCGGCAGTGCGCCGCACCGGGCGGCTCCGTGCCTGTGAGGGGCGGCCGTTCGGGCTACCGCGCGCTCCTCGCCGAACACGACGGGCACCTCATCGGGATCGCCGAGTACGAACCCACCGAGGGCGACTCTCCGGCACCGGGACAGGTCACCGCCGACATCGCCCTGGCCGTCGCCGACCACTGGCACCACCGAGGTGTCGGCACCCTCCTGCTGGAGCACATGGTCTCAGCCGCCCGTGCCGACGGGATCACCGCCTTCACCGCCGACGCGCTCGCCGAGAACCACGAGGTCCTCAAGGTCTTCGCGGACCTCGGCCTGAGCACCGCACGACACTTCGACGGCAGCGAAGTGCGATGTGTCGTCCAACTCGATCAGACCGACAGCTACTTGACGTCCGTCGAGGCTCGCGGACGCACCGCCGACGTGGCGAGTCTGCGTCCGCTGCTGCGTCCGGAGTCCGTGGTCGTCATCGGAGTCGGCCGCAAACCGGGTTCGGTGGGCCGAGCCGTGTTGCGCAACCTGCGCACCGGCGGCTTCCAGGGCCGGGTGTTCGCCGTCAACCCGCACTCCGCCATGGTCCTGGGCATCCACGCCCACCCCAGTGTGGACGCGCTGCCCCAGGTCCCGGACCTCGCCGTCCTGGCCGTGCCCGCGGCCCAGGTCCCCAGCGCCGCCGAGGAGTGCGGCAAGCTCGGCGTACGAGCCCTGCTCACCCTCTCCTCCGGCCTGGACGCCGCCCAGGCGAGGGCCCTCCTGGACACCTGCCGCACCCACGGCATGCGCCTCGTCGGGCCCAACTGCCTGGGCCTGGCCAACACCGAGGAGGACATCAGCCTGGACGCCACCTTCGCCGCCACCCACCCCACCCCCGGCACTGCCGGAGTGGCCGTGCAGTCCGGCGGCGTGGGCATCGCGCTGCTCAGCGGACTCGCCCGGCTCGGCGTCGGCGTGTCCAGCTTCGTCTCGCTCGGCGACAAGTACGACGTGAGCGGCAACGACCTGCTGCAGTGGTGGGAGTGCGACGGAACCACTGACCTGGCGGTGCTGCACCTGGAGTCGTTCGGGAACCCGCGTGCCTTCTCCCGCACCGCGCGGCGCGTGACCCGGAAGCTGCCCATCCTGACGGTCGACGCCGGGCGCACCGAGGCGGGCCGCGCCGCCGCCGCATCGCACACCGCGGCGGCCGCCACCGGGACCATGACGCGCCGGGCACTGTTCGCCCAGGCCGGGATCACCGCGACCGACTCCGTCTCCGAACTCCTCGAAGCCGCCGCCCTCCTGCACTCTCAGCCGCTGCCGTCGGGACCCCGGATCGCCGTGGTCACCAACGCGGGCGGAGCCGGAGTGCTGGCCGCCGACGCCTGCGCAGAGGCCGGACTGAGCCTCCCGCCACTGAGCGATCAGCTCGTCGAGGACGTACTCGACGTGCTTCCTGACGGCGCGAGCGCCGTGAACCCCATCGACGCCACCGCCGCGGTCAGCGAGGAGCAGTTGAGTGCCTGCGTCGACCGCGTCGCGGCGAGCGGGTGCGTCGACGCGGTCCTGGTGGCGCTCGTGCCCACCGCGGTCGCCGCGGCGACCGGCGACGTCCTCGTCCGGTCCCTCACCCACGCCCCGGACCGGCGTCGTGACAAGACGGTCGCCGCGGTGCTCGTCGACCAGGAGCAGCCGGTACGGCTGCTGCCCGCCGCCGCAGGTACCGTACCCGCGTACGCCGAGCCGCAGGCGGCTGCCCGCGCCCTGGCCCACGCGGTCGCGCGCGGCCGGTGGCTGGCCCGGCCGCCCGGCACAGTGCCCGAGCTCGACGGCGTGGACGCGCCCCGTGCCCGCGCGGCCGTCGAGGCCTACCTCGACCGGCACCCCGAAGGCGGCTGGCTCGGCCCGGGGGAGTGCGCCGAACTCATGGACTGCTACGGCATTCCCCAACTGCCCTGGGCCTGGGCCGAGACCGAGGACGACGCCGTACTCGCCGCCGAACGTCTCAAGGGCCCGGACGGGCTCGTCGTCCTCAAGGCGCACTGGCCGGGCCTGCTGCACAAGGCGGACCAGCGTGCGCTCCACCTCGACCTGCGCGGCGACTCCCAGGTCCGCGCCGCCTACCGGGACCTGGAGACCCGCTTCGGGCACCTGATGACCGGCGTGGTCATCCAGCCGCTCGCCCCGCGCGGCACCGAGCTGTTCGCTGGCGTCGTCCAGGACGAGGTCTTCGGGCCGCTGGTTCTCTCCGGCCTCGGCGGCACCGCCACCGAGGTCCTGGCCGACCACGCAGCCCGGCTCGCGCCGCTCACCGACCACGACGTGCACGACCTGATCACCGCGCCGCGCTGCGCGCCGCTGCTCTTCGGACACGGCGGTGGCGGCCCGGTCGACCTGCGAGGCATCGAACAACTGCTGCTGCGGCTCTCGCGGCTCGCGAGCGACCTGCCGCAACTCGCCGAGGCCGACCTCAACCCGGTCCTGGCCAGGCCCGAGCGGATCACCGCCCTGGACGTGCGGATCCGGCTGCTGCCGCGCCGCTCCCAAGACCCCTACCTGCGACAACTACGACGACTCCGCTGAACCAGGGCGGTGCGCCGAGGAGGCGAACGCATATGAAGCACAGCAAGGTCGGCTCGGTCATGACACGTGACGTCGTCACCGCCGGGTACGGCACCCCGTTCAAGGAAGTGGCCCGTCTCCTCGCCAGCCACCGCATCAGCGGCCTGCCGGTGGTCGACGCCGACGGACAGGTCATCGGAGTGCTCTCCGAGACCGACCTCATGATCCGGCAGGCGGAGGCCGAGGACCCGTACGCGCCTGCCCCCGCAGTTCGCTGGCACAAGCTGCTGCCGGGCGCGCGCAGGGCCGCGGCGAAGGCCCACGCCCGCATGGCCGGACAGCTGATGTCACAGCCGGCCCGCACCGTGCACGCCGACGACACCATCGTCGAGGCCGCCCGCACCATGGCCAGGCACCGCGTCGAACGGCTGCCGGTCGTGGACGACGAGGAACGGCTCGTCGGCATCGTGACCCGCCGCGACCTGCTCCAGGTCTTCCTGCGGCCCGACGCGGAGATCCGCCGCGAAGTCGTCCAGCAGGTCTTGGTGGACACGCTGTGGCTGGCTCCCCACACCCTCACCGTGGACGTCCTCGACGGCGTGGTGACTCTGTGCGGACAGCTGGAACGGCGCAGCGAGGTGTCCGTGGCCGTGCGCATGACCCAGCAGACGGACGGCGTCGTCGCCGTCGTCGACAAGCTCACCTACCGCTACGACGACTCCCATCTGCGGCCCACCGACGAAGCGCTCAAGGGCGTCGCCGACGACTGGCTGCGCAAGCTGTGAGGGAGGTGCACGATGGCACCGACCGTTCTCGTCGCCTATGGATCGACGTACGGTTCGACCGCTGAACTGGCCCGGAGGGCCGGCGACGTGCTCCGCGAGGCAGGGCTGACCACCGAGGTGCGGTCCGCCGGTTCGGTACGGGACCTGACGCCGTACCGAGCGGTGGTCCTCGGCGGCGCGCTGTACGCCGGGCGGTGGCAGCGCGACGCCCGCCGCTTCGCACGCCGTCACCGGCGGGCCCTGGCCCGGCTCCCGCTGTGGCTGTTCAGCAGCGGCCCGCTGGACTCCTCGGCCGCGCGGCGGAACCTTCCGCCGCCGCCCTCGGTGCGGCGCCTGGTGCACAGCCTCGGTGCCCGCGAGCACATGACGTTCGGCGGGCGGCTCGACGCACGGGCCGACGGCCGGCTCGCGCGGATGATCGTCAAGTCCGGCGAGGGTGGCGACTTCCGCGACTTCGACGCGGTGTCCACCTGGGCGGAGAGCATCGCGCGGCAACTCGTGCCTGCGGAAGAGAGCAGGGGGTGACGTGATGCCCACCCGGGTGCCCACCACACTCAGCGGCGACGGACCTCCGACGGGGCTCTCCAACCACGAGACCGAGCTCCGCCTTCGGCACCGGCGCGCTGGGGGGGGGCTCCGGACAGAATCGGTCCCCCCGCTAGTGCGAGGACGACCTCGCCTCACCGCCTCTCGGGCACTGCCCGTTCAGGACGTGACCGACGCGGAACTGACGGACCTGTGCCAACGAACGAGGCGCAATCACGACCCGTGCGTCTCCCGCGTCACCCACTCTCAACTTGACCGCTGTACGCACACCACCGGAGGCCCCCATGCCTGACACCCCACGCACCGCCCCAGAGTCCCCCGAGGCGCTGCCCACGCACTCGCCGTACACCGTCAGCGACGTGATGACGCACACCAGCATCGCCGTGGGCCGCGATGCCCCCTTCAAGGAAGTCGTCGAACTCATCGAGCAGTGGAAGATCAGCGCCCTGCCCGTCCTCGAAGGTGAAGGCCGCGTCATCGGCGTCGTGTCCGAAGCGGACCTGCTGCCCAAGGAGGAGCTCCGGGACACCGACCCCACCCGCTACGACGTGCTGCGCCGCCTGTCCGACATGGTCAAGGCAGGTGCGGTCACCGCGGGCGAGCTGATGTCGAGCCCCGCTGTCACTGTCCATGCCGATGCCACCCTCGCCGAAGCCGCCCGGATCATGGCACGGCGCCGGGTCAAGCGACTGCCCGTCGTCGACGAGTCCGGCCTGCTACAAGGCGTGGTGAGCCGCAGCGACCTGCTCAAGGTCTTCCTCCGCGCGGACGTGGACATCGCCGAGGAGGTCCGCAGCAGCGTGCTCGCGCCGCTGCCCGCCTCGTCCGGAGTCGAGGTCCGCGTGCATCAGGGCATCGTCACGCTCGCCGGTACGCTGCGAGACAAGGCGCTCGTACCAGTGCTCGCCCGGGCGGCCCGCGCGGTCGAGGGCGTCGTCGACATCCGTCTCGATCTGTCCCATCCGTGAGCGGGCCGCCTCTTGGGGAGCCGCGGCGTACTCCACGCTCTGTGCCCCGGGCCAGAGCGTGGAGGGACCGGCGGATCTAGATGGGGAGGTCGTGGTCCTCGACTAGGAAGACAGGCCGGACTTCTCCCGTCTGCAGCCGTGGATGGGGCTGTTGGTCTATCGGCTCGTGCTGCCTTCCTCGTACGAGCCGGGGACGCTGGCTGCCGTTCTTCGGCCTGAAGGGTGCCCAGTGCCTGGGCCGGCATATTTCGGTGCTCGCGCGGGGGACAGGGCAGTGTCGTGCGGAGGTTCCGAATCCCGCGGCGGACGCGGGCCGGGATGAGCCGGGCATGCTCGGCCCGCTTCTCCCAGGGGCCGCGGAGATCGGCCGCGGCCTCGGGGGTGAGCAGGCTGTGGCGGGTCCAGAAGCAGAGTTGAGAAGCGAGGTTCCTGCGGGATTGGAGTGCCGTAAGCCTCATCTGGTCGGCGAGGTCGTGGGCGGGCATGGGTTGGTTGGCGTGCGCGGTAAGGATCTGGCAGAACCGGTCCCAGGGGTGGATGCCTTCAGGGCCGGACCCTGTGCGGTCGGGAGAACGAGGGCCTTGACCGTGATGTCGTTGGCAGTGAGTGGAGGGCTGTTGCGGGGGCGTGGATCGCGGTTCCAGGTGTGGTAGCGCGAGATGCCGCGCTTCGCGATCCGAACGGAGGTCCGCGGGCGGCGTTGGGGAAGCAAGGCGCCCAGGAGACCGGTGCCGATGTGCCCGACCAGGTCCGTGTGGACGTAGCCGAGGGCCGCTGTCGGGTGGTGGCGAGGGTGACGGTGTCGTAGGCGGCCTCCAGGGCGATGATGAAGGCGGCGCGGTCCGGGACGGCACCAAGCTGGGTCTCCACGGTGGTGACCGTGGCGGATCGCGATGCCTGGTAGAGGGTGAGCGGTGCCCATACTTCCAGGGTGAGTCCGGCAGGATCCTTCGAGCGCAGGACGCGGGCCTTGAGGAGTGTGTGACGCAGCGCCAGGTAGGCGCACTCGATCTGCCGTCCGGGCCGATTCGCTGACGCAGGTCGCGAAGCGCCTTCTCGGAAGGCTCGGGGACGCAGACGGTCAGCTCCGCGACCAGCTTGGTCCATACGAGGCGGGCGCCGAGACGATCGAAAACTCCCAAAGCCAAAACGAAGTACACCCCTACCTGGGGCGGAAGACATCGCAGCCGTCGCTTCCGCGCTCCGGTCCCCTCCAGAACTACGTCCACCGACTCCGGGGGCACGGCCTGCGTTAACTCACCGAGATGGCCGGCGGCCATGACAGACTGGACCACAGGGCCCCAGCTCTCGGGAAGATCTTGGTCGATCCCCTGGACAGTAGGGGCCCTGCAGCATTTCGTGCCCTCTTGACGCCGCCTTTGGGCCCTTGACTTCGCGGCATCGCGCTATGACGAGCCACGTCCAGCGGTTCGTGGCCTGTGGCGTACGCGTCTTCGGCCGGGTCCATCCGAGGGCCTGTTTGACAGGCGGAAGGTGTGCTCGATGTCGAACTGGCGCAGGAACACCGGCCATCGGTCATCGACCTCGGAGGTTCAGGCCGGTCTTCGAGGACCGGAGCCAGACCGGAATCGGGTCACTGTCGCCGGGCAGGCGGTCCACTTCGAGCAGGATGACTGTGCCCTGGATCATTCCGCCTGGGCCCTGCCGCCGTCACGTCATCGCAAGCTCTGAGGCACATGTTCCGCGCTCAGGCTCACCCCCGGGAAGGGCTCGTCGCTTCCCCAGTCGATGCCCCGCAGCAGCAACCAAGCTCCATACCCCAGAGCGCAGCACAGCAGTATCGCCACCGTCGCCAGTATCAGAATCCGCGAGCCACGCAGTCCGGGCGGCGGGCCCTGAGTGTCCCGCACCCATTCCTGTCGATGGGTGTCCCACTGCGCCATGCTGACCGCCTCCTTCGGTCTCAGCCCAGCAAGGTGCTGATGGTCTGGGCCACAGCCACCGCGGATGCCAGACCTGCCAGGGCCGTGGCGCCGACGTTTAAGCGTGATGCCAGCAGCGCCAGTTGGCCCCGTTCCGTCCTGCCCGTGCTTGAAAGGTCCTCCTCCAGGGTGGCGAGAGCCTCATCGACCTGGGCTGTCTCATCGGTTGGCGTCATCATGCGCAGGTGCTCGCGCAGGGTTCGGATCGCCCCAAGCAGCTCTGGCGGAGCGTCGACTACCTCGCCCGGCCGCCCCGCCGCGGTCCGCACCGCGGCGTCGATGGCGTGGGCACCTGCCCCCGCGGCCACGGCACCTCCCGTCATCACCCCAATAGAGATGTGCCCCTGCCCGCCTGGTCCGCCGTCGGCATCCCGGCTCGTGGTCATGTCCTGCCTCCCCTTCCGCCCCGGTCTTCTGCCGTTGCCCCGCCACCGACGGCAACGGCGCCGCCGCTCATCGCGCCGATGAAGACGCCGCCGCTGACATTGACGATCTGCTGCTCGAACTCGCCGGTCTCGTAGCCTTCGGTACGCAGTGCGTCGAGCACCCCGCTGGCGATCCGGTCCTGCAACGTCTTCACGTAACGGCTGACGTCCATCTCCTGGAACAGCGAGATCTCCTCCACACTGCCCAGCTCCCGCACAGAGGTGACGGGCCCGTCCGGTAGCGCGCGTTGCGGATCGGCCAGCCAGGTCCGGCACACCGCGGCAGCCGTGCCGATCGCGGACACACCCGAGGCGAAGGTGGCGGTGGGGCTGGTGAGCAGCGCCTGCAGGCCGTCGCGCAGTACCAGGCGGGCTCGTGCCGCGATCACGTCGACCGCCGTGAATTCCGGCCGGACCGGGGTGAGAACGTGCGGGGCCACTTCCAGCACGAGCATCCCGCCCTGCGTGTGCACCCGTACCAGCAGAGTCACCACGATGTGCTCCTGCCACGCACTGATCCGGATTCGCAGGAAGTGGCGGCGCGCCTCTCCACCCTCGTCGACGGCGTTTCGGATGTGCCATGCCACAGTGGCGGTGTCATAGGAAACACTTGTGCGCGGCACCGCGCCGGCAGGCAGATAGACGATCTCATCGATTTCCAGGTCGCCCAGCCGGTCCCGGCTCGTGACTGCCATCGACTCCCGCAGTGCCTCCAGCCGCGGTCTGATCAGGTCGACGATGGTACGGGTCCCCAGCGGGCGGTCACTGACCTCAGCCCCGCGCTTCGGTTTCAGCTCGATCGCGAACGACCACGGTTCGTACGGTTTTCCGGCACCCACGAAGGGGCGGGACGGGTCGTAGAGAGCCAACCCTGCGTACTGTTCGCGGGCAATGGCCCTACCGATACGGCGATAGGTCCGGGTGTCCGGTAGAGGAGGCGGCGGCAGCCGGGGGAAGACGTCCCGGTCCAGCTGGTGGGACATGATCCACGCCACCCGGCTGCGGTGCAGCCATACGACACTCGTCATGAGCAGCGGGAAGTACACCGCGTACAGGTTGTGGCCCTTGGTGAACAGGATGAAAAGAACGGTGGCCCAGTACGCGAGCATCAGCGTCCGCGGAAAGAGCGGCAGGAGCAGGGTGAGCCGCCTGATCCCGTGTGTTGCCCTTTTCAGCGTGGCCCGGTCGAGGGTGTACACGGCGATGCTGCGGCCCGTACTCACTCGCCCGGCCCACAGCAGGCAGCACACCACCGCGTACGCCGGAGCCCAGAGCACCGGCATGTCGAGCCATCTGCCGTCGGCGAAGTCGATGTGCAGGCCGCCGGTATCCACTTCGAACGCGAAGAAGGCGGCCCAGGCGGCAAGCATCACGCAGGCTACATGGAGCTCCTGGGTACGAGCGCGCAACGCGTGACTCAGCACAGCGCCGGCGTCGATTCCCAGAGAAGGGGCGATAGGGCGCTCTTCATGCTCAACCAGTTCCTCGATCACCTTGTGGCGAAAGTCGGAGTCGAGGTAGACGCCGGCGCACAGCAAGCGGGTGGCTTCCGTACGGGAGCAGCTCTGCACGCCACACCCCCGATACTTCGAACTCTCGTGTCAATGCGAGAAGTTGGCGACCGTAGTCGGTCCAGTATGGGCCAGCTCGCCGGGCCAAGCACCGTTGTCCGGGAACATTCCTCCAACAGAACCCTTTCTCCGAGCACTACGCAATTCAAGCCGAGCGCAGATCTTTTGACTCGTCCTACCGTTCTAGATGGTGTCGACCAATGATGCTGGGTTCTGCGTGACGGCTGAGTGGTTCGAGGCCATGAACTAACCGCTGTGGAGTAGGGGTTCATCCGTCTATTGTTGCCCTTGTCGGTCCGGGTGCGCAGTCGGCTGGATGACCGGAGGGTCCATGAACGGGATCGTGTGGAAGTTCCGGCCCGCCAATCGCCTGCACCCCCTGGCCGCTCAGGACGGTCAGCAGGCGTCGGCGAGTTCTTCGATCCGGCCGGCGAGGTGTTGGTCGGGGTGGTGGAGGTGGGCGCCGTCGACTTGGTCGGCTTTCAGGCGGTCGACGGCCTCGCGTAGTGCTTTGGTGTGGGTGTCCAGCTGGTGGCAGCAGGGGCGTGGGGTGAGTTGGATCTGGGCGCCGAGGATGAAGGCTTGGTGTGCCCAGTCGTCGCGCAGTTCGCCGTGGTGCAGGTGGAGAAGGTAGAGACAGTGGGCGGCGGTGGCGTTGCCGGCGCCGGCGGCGAACTGCCACCACAGGGCTGGGTCCCGTTCCTGGACGAGGTTGAGCAGGCAGTCGTGCAGGGCGCCGTCGGCCTCGACGGGTTCGTCAGCGAGGCGGGACAGGTGCTGGGCGGCGGTGTCGCTGCACAGGAACGAGGAGGAGGGCTCCTGCGGTTCGGCCTCGGCGCGGTCCAGCGGGGGGGGGAGCTGGCCTTGGGGCGCCGAGCATGAGTTCGGCGGTGACGTTGAGGTCGGTGTGGCCCCGGAGCGTAGCGGCGCGCGCACCGTCATCGTGCAGGAACGACGAAGGCCCCGCCGCAACGAGGGACGTACGGCGGGGCGCGGGGTCACATGTGGAAGCGGCGGGTCATCGGAGGGCTCGGTGCGATACGCCATCGTCGATGGCCTGCTCGCGTTCCAACTCGGCGCAGTGGGCGCAGGGGCAGCGGGGCTGGCGCCGGGTGGCCTCGGCGCGGATGACGGCGACTCCTTCTCGGGCATGTCGGCATGAGGCGGCAGGACGGGTCCTCGTCGGCCCCGGTGTCGAGCCCGTCGGCGCCCTTCACCAAGTTCTCCCCCCTCAGTTTCCGTTCCAGGGGGCGTCCCGCTGAAGCAGATTCCCGGCCTCGCACGTCGTTCAAGTCTTTGTGCGCACCTCGGGCCTGTCCGACGGTTCAGAGGCGAACCCCGGCGAGGTCTCGTTCCTGGGTGCGTGGGGCGGGGCGATCTCAGTGACGCGGAGTGGGCTGGGGCTGGAGTCGTACTTGCCGAGGAACGTGGGGCGGTGCGGGCGTTGGACGTGTCGCCCCAGGGTGATCAACGGGGTTCTACTCCGGTTGCGGACCGGTGTCCCGTGGCGCGTTCTGCCTTCCCGGTTCGGTAAGTGTCAGGCGGCATACGACCGGCACAGCCGCTGGTCGGCGGACGGCAGGTGAGAGAAGTTCCTGTGGGCCGTCCAAGCCGATGCCGATATGCAGGAACGCATCGACTGGTCAATGGCAATCGTGGACTCAACAGTCTGTCGGGCTCACCAGCACGTCGCAGGAGACCGTCTCCGGCCCCCGAAGGTGACCGGCAGGCGAGAGCGGCCAGCCCGCCACCAGGGCGACCAAGGACTCGGCTGCTCCCCGCGGCGGTCTCACCACGAAGGTCCACCTGGCGGAACCACGGAACGCACAACAGGGCCCGTGTACGGCCTGCTGGCCGCCTGGGGCGCACTTGCGGGACCTGGCCTGGACCTGCGAAGGAACCGCGGGGCCAGAGCCAGCCAGTTACCGAGGCATCGAAGGGCGCACTGCGGAGGTGGTTCCGATGTAGTCGTGAGGCGGATCTCCGGGATGTTGGTTTTGTTTATGAGAACGAGCAGTGCTTGTCCGCCACTTCGGGAGGCGGCGGTTCGAGAGCGCGAAGGTGCACCGGGCCTTCGTGGAGGTGGGGAGTGGCTGTCGTTCAGGAGGCCGGGACGGCGTTGTTCGGTGCTTCGTGTCGGGCCAGCAGGCCGGAGGCCGTCACTGCCGTGGTCCGGCGGACGAGGTCGGTGAAGTCCAGACGCATGGAGGCCAGTTCGGGGTCGGAGGCGTAGACCGCCAGCATCGCCTCCGAGGGGCGGCTGCACTGCCAGGCTGTCATGGCCATCAACAAAGTCGTTTCCACCAGTGCGGCGGCGCCCTCGGTGCCGAGTTCGGGAAGGTGGCGCAGGACGAGCTGGACCAGGTCCTTCAGTGATGTGCGGGCGGCGCGCTTGTGGCGGATGCCGGTCTCGGCAGAGATGTTGTGCTCCAGTACGGCGCCCTGCGCGCTCAGCAGGTCGCACAGCACGGGCCGCCGCGTCATCGAGGTGGCCAGCAGGTCGGCCAGCTGGTCCCCGCGTTCTCGCGCTGTGCCCTCGCCGCCCGGCTGTGCTCGCTCCAGTTCGGTGATCCAGGACTGGATCTCGGTATCGAGCAGGTCGAGCAGGACCGCTTCGCGCGAGTCGAAGTAGCGGAGCACGTTCGCCTTGGCCAGGCCGACGCGGCGGCTCAGTTCGTTCAGGCTCAGCTTCGCGACCGGCATCTCGGTCAGCATCGCCGCCGCGGTGTCCAGGATCTGACGCCGCCGCTGGCTGCGCTGTTCGTCGGTGCGGGCACGTTGGAATGTCACGCCCCCATATTACGGACCACTGGTCCATTGCGTAGATACCAGTGGTCCGTTATGGTGATCGGAGGTAAGATACCGGCAGTCCGTTATGGAGTTTCGTCATGTACCAGGTTCCTGACCAGCGCGGAAAGGTCGCCGTGGTGACCGGCGCGAACAGCGGCACCGGCAAGGAGGCCGCCAAGCGGCTGGCCGGAGCGGGGGCCCACGTCGTCCTCGCGGTGCGCACGCCGGCCAAAGGCGAGCAGGCCCGGAACGAGATCCTCGCCGCACACCCCGGCGCCCGGGTGGAGGTCCGCCGCCTGGACCTGGCCAGCCTGTCCTCGGTCCGCGAGTTCACCGACGGCCTGGCCACCGAGGGCAAGCCACTGGATCTGCTGTTGAACAACGCCGGCGTGATGAACGTGCCCCGGCGCACGGAGACCGACGACGGCTTCGAGCTGCAGCTGGGCAGCAACTTCCTCGGCCCGTTCGCCCTCACCGTCCAGCTCCTGCCCCTGCTGCTGGCCGCTCCCGCCCCGCGGGTCGCCACGATGAGCAGCGGCACCGCCAACCGGGCACGCATCAGCTTCGACGACCTGCAGTCCACCCGCGCCTACAGCCCCACCCGGGCCTACGCCCAGTCCAAGCTCGCCGACCTGCTGATGATGATCCACCTGGCCGACCTCGCCGCGCAGCACGCCTGGCCGCTGCTGTCGGCCGGTGCGCACCCCGGCTACACCCGCACCAACCTGATGACCTCCGGCCCCACCCTGAACGGCGGCCGACCCGGCCGGCTCGAATCGCTGCTGTACAAGATCGTGCCGTCCCAGGGACCGGAACAGGGAGCAGAACCGCTGCTGTACGCGGCCACCGACCCCGCCGCCACACCCGGCGGCTACTACGGTCCGCGCTGGTCCATGGTCGGCCCCACCAAGGCCGCCCCCCTGCCGCGCAGTGCTCGGGACAAGACCGCCGCAGCACGCCTGTGGACCGTGGCCGAACGACTCACAGGGGTCTCCATCCAGACCCAGCGACTGTAAACGACACCCAGCCGCAGCCTGCGGCAGCCAAGGCCGTTCGGTTCCTCACGCTCTCGCGCCACCTCCCGAAGTGGCGGACAAGTGCTGCTCCTTGGCTCTGGCCCACTTGTTGTGGAGAGCTCACCAGTGGTGATGTCTGTGGCCTGTGGTGAGATGGCCGCACTCTGTCGATTGCTGTGGAGGAGGCCGTTCTATGTCCGGGTATGCGTCGCTGACACGAGCTCTGGCAGAGGCGCTGGTCGATGTCCTCTGGTTCGTGGAGGGGTGCGAGGACGAGCAGATGGACCCGGATGGCGCGGTGAAGGTCCTGGAAAGTGTCGCCGCTCTGGTGTCTCACCTGCCGAATGATCAGCGAAGCGATTTCATGGAGGGTGTGGCTCCTCTGGAGGGACACCGTGAGCTGGCGGTCTGATGCCTGAAGGGCTCTCTGCTCCGTCATGATCGCCGTGTCCGCGCAAACGGGGAGGGATCAATGACGTTGAGATCGCGCTCGGTATATCGGCCGGTCGCACAGCGGGCGCGTACGAGGGGCGCGGACTGATCAACTTCTGTTTGTGCAGGTGCAGATGGGCCCAGGCGTGCCTGGCCCTCCCGCGGAGCCACCCCCATCGGAACTTTCCTGCGACCGCGTGCCAGATGGTGGCGTGGTGCGTCTCAGGTGCAGCGGCGGCGGTAGTAGGCGTAGGTGAGGATGAGGAGCAGCGGGCCCCACAGGTTCATCAGGCCGCTCATCACCATCGCCAGGACGTCCCAGCCCGCGTCGTAGGGCCAGGCCGCCGTGCCCGCGGTGATCGCCTCGTGCAGCCAGTGCACGCCGAGCCCGGTGAAGAGGAGGCCGCCGAGGGTGGCGGGGATGATGGCGGCGGTCGGCGGGATGTGGCGCCCGCCGAGGTACGGCACCCAGAGGGGGACGACCTCGCCCCAGCGGCGGACGAGGCCGAAGCTGAGCAGGGCGCAGAGCTCCGTGAGGATCGTCAGGCCGAAGACGTAGGGGGCGTTGTACCAGGCCGGGGGCAGTGGTTCACCGCCCATGCCGGATCCGAACGCGAAGGGCAGCCGCCAGATGCCGACGGGCAGGACTACCAGGGGGATGGCATGCGCGATGCGTTCGGCCCAGACGGGTACGCGGAGTGGTGCTGTCGGCGCGGCCCCGGTGGGGACTTGAGGAAGGGGTGTTGTGGTTGCCATGTCTTCACCCTGCCGGAGCTGCGGAATCTGGGGATCATCCCACTGGATGGACCGTGGTCCGCCGCGTGGGGGAGCACAGTCCGACCTCGGAGCCCGCTCAAGCTCTGCTCACACGTCGTGTAGCTCCTCCGAAGGGACACCGTGAGCTGGTTTGGTGCCTTGAGGGCTTCCCTGCCCCGTCATGATCACCGCCTTCACGCTGACGGGAGAGGTCCATGACGCTGAGATCGCGTTCGGTATATCGGCGGGTCGGGCGGCGGGCGCATACGGAGTGCGAACGGATCAACTTCTCTTGGTGAAGGTGCGGATGGCCATGATTACTCCCGTCCCTCCAGAGGAGCCACACCCGTTCATGGACTTGCTCGGTTCGATGGCTGCGGAGGAGACCGACCCCTCGCGTCGCGAGTTCTTGGACGTCTTCCCTGAGGGGTTCGGCGCTGACGGAGAAGTGGCAGGTACTTGGCCGGCACGAGCAGGCGGCGACCTGGCTGATGATGTGGACGGACAGGCGGCCCTGGACCGGCTACTCGACCGCCTCGCCGACACACCCACTCCGGCCGGCCCGACACCACGCGAACTGGACCTCCCGACGACAGCCCGTCTTCTGCCGATCGTCGACGTCCGACAGGGCGGGGCGGGCTCCGCACCGCGCTGATAATCGGAGTGCGCACAGGCCCGGGAGAGTGTCACAGTCACTGCCGTGACCTTGATGAACGTGCTCGTCGACTTCGCCCGAACCGGCCGGATCGGCCCTCTTCACTGCGGGATGCCGCTGACCGAGGCTGAAGACCTGCTCGGCCCGGGGCGCCCGCACCCCGCCCACATCATGAAGGGGCCCGATATCGACGGCTACCCCTACTCCTGGAACGGGCTGCGACTGGTGGTCACGCAGCGGGCCGTCAGTGGCATCTGGATCAACCTTTGGCGTGGTTCGACCGCCAAACTCCCGCCGCTCGTCCTGCCCGATTCCGAGTCATTCGAGGCCACCGTGCTCCGCGAGGAACTGGTCACTGCCCTCGACACCGCCGGCTGTCACCACGAGGTCAACTCTGTCCTGACCTTCGGCGAGCAGTCGAGCATCCTCACCCAGCCGGCCGAGGTCTGCGCTGTGTTTAGCCTGCCTGGCCGGGACCACCATGTTCCGCACCACGATCGGCACTACCTCGACGTGATGCACAAGCACACGGCTTGACATCGCTGATTCCACAGAATGATCCGGTTGACGTGGCCTTCGACGACACCCGAGTTCCACGGCTGGGTGAGGCCGGCGATGACCGCATCGAGGTCGCGTTCGAGGTGCTGGGCGAACCGGCTGAGGCTGAGCAGGTCGGCGGCGGCTCGGGCAGATTCGATCCACTCCGGCAGCCGCTCGCCGTGCAGCTCGGTGACCATGCAGGCGAAGGAGCGCACGTACCCGGCGAGCGCAGTCAGGTTGGGCAGTTGGCCAAGACCACCTTGAGTTGAATCCGGTCGCATTCAGGCAGGGTGTCGGGGTGGGTCAGGATCCAGCGTGTGACGGCGCGGGCCGATGGCGGGCGGGGACCGACTGGTCGGGGCTTGCCGCGGAGATTCCTGCTGACGTAGGCGCGGACTCCGGCGTATCCGCGGGGATAGCCCTGTTCCTTGATCTCCTCCCATAGTTTCCAGGCATTGGTGCATCCTTTCTGCCAACGTTGATCGAGGTAGGACTTGTAGGC
The DNA here is from genome assembly GCF_008704795.1 of Streptomyces spectabilis. Lineage (NCBI taxonomy): Bacteria > Bacillati > Actinomycetota > Actinomycetes > Kitasatosporales > Streptomycetaceae > Streptomyces > Streptomyces spectabilis. The sequence continues at coordinate 9,491,869 of NZ_CP023690.1, forward strand.
ATCGAGCCTGGTCGGACGGTTTTGCCACTGCCCGGTGAACATCTCTTCCGGAGTGGCGGCGCGGGAGAAGCGCAGGATCGTGTTGAGCGTCATGCCGAGTTGCCGGGCGACGGACCGCTTGCCGTGTCCGGCGGCGAGCAGAGCGTGGATGGTGGCGTGCTCGGCGCGGGTGCGTTCGGCGAAGCGGTGCCCTGTTGGCCAGGGCGATGACGCGGCCGACGCCGCCTCGCCCTGGGGCTCCTCCGGCGGTTGCGGCGTGGGGCGCAGGCAGTCGCGGTGCCGGTAGACGCACTTCTCGGCGGCTTCGCCCAGGTTGTGCCAAGGGTACTGGTGGGCCGTCGGCGAGGTGCCTGCTGAGCAGGTCCCTTTCCCACGGCCCCCAGCCCGAACGACGCATGCGAGCTTTCCTCGCACGTCGCTCTCCAGTGATTACTCCGTGAGTGCTGCGACGGATCTTCTTCCGTGGATGTCCACGTGGAAATTTCCGCAGACCACAAGGGCCTTGCGGTGCCTCACGGCCATGAGATCTGCCCACGGCGGCCGATCGCCGGATCTTCCGAGGCCTGCGAGCTTGGCGACATGGTGGACTTCCACCTCGTCGACACACCCACATGCCTCGCATCGTCCCGCGAGGAGCCGGGTGACCAGCTCCTCGCGTTTGATATTGACCGGCGCCAGCTGGCGGTCGGTGATGACCACCTTCTTGTTCTGTCTCAGCGGAATCCCGCCGAACCGTCCGACCAGAGGCTTCCTGCCTGGCTGTTCGACGCGGGCTTCGAAGCACTTGCGCGGCCCGTGCGGCGTCTCGATGGTGGCCGCGCATTTGCGGGCCATCTTCGACACCGATGAGCGGTGCTTGTTGGCGAGCGTCATCAGCATCGAGGCCTTCATAACCCATCGCAGCCGTGCGAGTCGAAAGACATCGCCGGCCAGTGACCAGGTGCGCGAGCACATCTGCCTGATTGCCCGGACGTCCCCCGCCGACTGGGGCATCGCCGCGTTCTCCACCTGGAGCCTGAGCAAGCTCGCCGGCCACCTCATCAAGCAGATGGTGACCGACGCCATCAGCCGGGAGACCCTGCGTCGGATCCTGCGCGAGGGCAAAGTCTCCTGGAAGACCACCACCACGTGGCGTCCACCGACCCGGAGTTCATCGCCAAGATGCACCGCGTCCTGGCGCTGTACGACACTCCGCTCGTCGACGGGCGGGTGATATGCGTCGACGATTTCGGGCCGCTGAACCTGATGCCCCGCAAGGGCAAGGCATGGGGGCCCGTCAGGCGTCCACGAAGGCTCCGTGCCACCTACCGGCGCACCGCCGGCGTGAGGCACATGCTCGCCTCCCTCGACCTGGCCACCGGCAAGGTGTACTACCGCATCCGCCCACGCAATCGGTGGCGGGAGTTCCTCGACCTCCTCAAAGCCCTGCGCGCCCGCTGGCCCGGGGAGAAGTTGTATGTGGTGCTGGACAACTTCTCCCCGCACAAGCACGCCAAGGTCCGCGCCTGGGTGGCCGGCAACGGCATCGAGCGGGTATTCCTGCCGACCTACGGCTCATGGCTGAATTGGATCGAGGCCGAGTTCGCGGCCCTGCGCTACTTCGCACTCAACGGCACCGACCACCGCAGCCACGACGAGCAGAACGCCGCCATCGCCGCCTACATCCGCTGACGCAACGCTCGCACCGCACCAACTCGTAAAGACGGCCTTCGCAGCCAACTCACCTATCCGGTCATGGACCGATTACCCAGCCATGGCTGACGAGCCACTGGCTAGGGTTGGCGTGACCTGGCGGGGTGAGGAGGCATGGTGATCACGTGGCGGAGGGTGGCCGAGGGGGACCTCGGGGTGTTGCGGGAGTGGCTCATGCAACCGCATGTGGCCCGCTGGTGGAGCCACGACACCTCCATGGAGGCGGTCGCGCGGGACTTCGGGCCGGCGACGCGCGGCGAAGAGCCGTCCGAGGATCTTCTGGTCATGCTGGACGACACGCCGGTCGCCTTGGTCCAACGGTGCCGGTTCGCGGACTACCCCGACTACCTCGCGGAGGTGGCCGGCCAGGTCGAACTCCCCGACACGGCGGTCACGATCGACTACCTGCTCGGCGACCCTGCACGGGTGGGGCAGGGACTGGGGCCCCGCATCATCCGGGCGATCGTGGCGGCCACATGGACCGACTATCCGGACGCGTCCGCCGTCGTCGTCCCGGTCCATGCCGCCAACCGTGCGTCATGGCGAGCCTTGGAGAAGGCCGGACTGCTCAGGATCGGCACCGCCGACCTGGCCCCTGACCATCCGGACGACGACCGCACCCATTACGTCTATCGCATCGACAGGCCCGTCGGCGAAACCGGCACGACAGCCCTGGCTGACTGCGGCTGACGATCCCCGCAAACACCCCGCCCGCACCGAACCGAAGACGCACTTGCGGCCGACTCCCTGATTCATTCATCGACCGATAGCCCGGCCAGGGTTCCGTGACGAGCCACCAGGCAGGGGTGAGGTGGATGGCGAAGACGCCGAGGGCCTCCTTCTCGGGAGGGTAGATATCGCGGATCGCGCAGTGAACGGAAGGAGAGGAGCAGCAGTCATGACCGGTGGGGGCTTCACTGCGCAGGAAGGCAAGTCGGCTTGTGAGGGCGGAAGCGCTCTGGCCTTACATGGCCGAACCGCTTGTGGAGACCTGACGGCGAGCGCTGTGCACTGGATGTGCACGGCGTTACGAGCCGCTGTCCGTTCGTGCTGCTTGGGCGGTACTCCACCGCGCGGTCATAGGGAACAATTGGATGATGCGCATTCGAGTGGTCGACCCCGGTGAACTTCCCCTGCTCCAGGACATCGAGAGGGCCGCGGGCCGCTGCTTCCGCGACGTCGGCATGCCGGAGATCGCCGACGACGAGCCGCCGACGCTCGCGGAGCTGGCGCACTACCGGCGCGCGGGGCGCGCCTGGGTCGCGGTCGACGACGGCGACCGGCCCGTCGCGTACCTCCTCGCGGACCACGTCGACGGCGCTCTGCACGTCGAGCAGGTGTCCGTCCACCCCGACCACGCGCGCCGCGGCGTCGGCCGCGCCCTCATCGAGCACCTGGCCGACACGGCCAAGGCCGGTGGAATCCCGGCGCTCACCCTCACCACCTTCGCCGAGGTGCCGTGGAACGCGCCGTACTACGCCCGCTGCGGCTTCGAGACCGTCGACGAGGCGTCGATCGGCCCGGAGCTGCGGGCGGTGCGGCAGAAGGAGGCCGCCCACGGCCTGGACCGGTGGCCGAGGGTCTGCATGCGGCGCCCGGTGTGAAGCCGCGTACAAGTGAAGCCGCGTACGGCCGTGTGAAGCGTGTGCAGCCGTGGCGCATCAGGCTCATTGAAGTCTTCAGTATCTCCGTGGTGCGGACCTAGTATCGGGCGGCATGAGCGGGCGAGAGGTCAGGATCCGGCGCGGTGCGTGGCGCACCGGCGCCCTGTGCCTGCTCGCCTTCGTCGTCTGCATGCTCACGGCCTTCGGCTCAGGCGCGGCGTCGGCCTCCTCCGCCCCGGAGAAGGCCGAGCGCACGCGCGCGACGGCCCCGTACGGCTCGGCCGTCGAGGTGTCGGTGGGACCCGACACCAGTGGCTGCCAGGACGGAGACGGGCAGGACACGCCGCGCAGCGCGGCGCTGCCCCGACCCGACCAGCCCTGTGCGTCCGCTCCCCGGCCCGCGCCGACCAGCGGCGACGCGGCACCCGTTGCCGCCACGTGGCGCCCGACGGGCCCCGCCGACGCCACCGCTGTCGATCTCTATAGAACGTGCGTCATCAGAACGTAGAGGGCCCTCTCCTCCCTCCCCGCTTGCCGCGCACCGTTCCGTCGTCACCAAGGAGAGATCCAGCATGTCTTCGTACCCTTCCCGTCCCCCGGCCCCTTCCGAGGGCCTGACCACCCCGGGTGCGCCCGTCCTTCACCGGGCCGCCCCCGGCGCTCCCGACCTCCGGACCGGCACCGACCTCGGGCTGTTGCTCCTGCGCGTCGCCGTCGGACTGACCATGGCAGGGCACGGCACGCAGAAGCTGTTCGGCTGGTTCGACGGCGGTGGCCTGAACGGCACTGCCGAGTACTTCGCCGCCGACGGCTACAAGGCCGCCAAGGCGATGGCCTGGGTCGCCGCCCTCACCGAGACCTTCTGCGGCCTGGGCCTCGCCATCGGACTGCTTACCCCGCTCGCGGGCGCGGGCATCCTCGGCATCATGCTCAACGCCATCGCCACCAAGTGGGGCGGCGGCTTCTTCGCCCCTGAGGGCGTCGAGTACGACCTGGTCCTGCTGACCGGCGCGGTGGCCCTGGCCCTCACCGGACCGGGCCGCGTCGCTGCCGACCACCTCCTGCCCGTCCTGCGGGACCACCGCTTCGCACGAGGCGTCGCGGCGGTCGCCCTCGGCGCCCTCTCGGCCGCGTTCGTCCTGGTCGTCCTGCGCGACTGAGCCGGTACGCCCGGCAGGCCGGGGCGGCACCCGCGGGTGCCGCCCCGGTGTCATTCAGCGCGAAAGCGGACGTACTTGACGGTGTGTCGCTCTCCGCCTTGGGTGGGGGAGTCCACCACCACTCCCCGAACAGGAGCCGTCATGCCCGCACAGGAGAGTCAGGACGAGGAACAGGCTCGTGTGCCGATGAGCGCGCAGGAGATCGAGGCGGCCACGGTCGGGGCGGCGCCGCGCCTCGATGGGCAGGTGACGCTCAGGGCGTACGACCCGCGCTGGGCCGAGGCCTTCGCACGGGAAGCGGCGGCGATCCGGGACGTGCTCGGCGGAGTGCGGCACGAGATCGAGCACGCGGGGTCGACCTCGGTGCCGGGGCTCGTCGCCAAGCCGGTCGTGGACATGGTGCTCACCCTGCCCGAGCCCGGCGACGAGGCGGCGTACGTACCGGCCCTGGAGGGGATCGGATTCCGGCTCGCCATCCGGGAACCCGAGTGGTTCGAGCACCGCGTGCTGCGCAAACAGGACCTGGGGTCGGGCGCCGACTCGGCGAACCTGCACGTGTTCCCGAGCGGCTGCCCGGAGGTGACGCGCATGCTGTCGTTCCGTGACCGGCTGCGCGCGCACCCGGACGACCGGGAGCTGTACGCCCGCACCAAGCGGCAACTCGCCGCCCGCACCTGGGCGTACACGCAGAACTACGCCGACGCCAAGTCGGACGTGGTCGCGGAGATCCTGGAGCGGGCGGCGCGGGGGAGCTGAGGGTGGCGGCCCCGGCCGGGTGGCCGGGGCCGCGCGGCGGGCGTCAGGCGGCCGGGGCCAGAGCCGTGCGGCCGGGCGCGGCGAGGGCGGGAGCGCCGTCCGGGACGGGCACCGCGGCGAAGATCGCGTCCTGCTGCTCCTGCAGCTCCTTCTTGCGCTCGGGGCTGGTGGAGGGCAGCCGCAGCTCCTCGTACAGCTTGTGCGTCTCCTCCTGGGCGTACTTGCTCGCCGGGGTGTGGAACTGCACCTCGAACCGCTGCTGCGAACCGGGGGCGCGCCAGCCCGAGTTGAGTCCCTTGTAGCCCTTCGGCCGGCCCCAGGTGTTGGACCACTTCGTGTTGTCGTTGCCCCAGGCGGACAGTACCTCGGAGGCGATGGTGACACCGGTGACGTAGTCGTCGTCGGACCACTGGAAGGTGTAGCGCACCGCGTCGCTCAGCCGGGCCAGGGCGTCGTCGACGTTCTGCTCCGGGTGCTCCTTGAGGTCCGTGGCGACCTTCCGCTTGAGGGAGTCGGGGGACTTGAGGCGGTGGTCGAAGCCGACGAGTTCGGCCTGGCTGAGGTCGGCGGCGTCCCGTACGTCGCTGCTGATCGACGGCTCGGCCGCACGGGCGCGGGCGAGGTAGGTGTCGACCTTCCGGTTCTCGGCGGCATCCAGGCGCAGCCCGTCGCGCTCCCAGCCGTCCTCGTCGTCGCGCTGCGCCGGGCCGCCGTGCGGAGCGGTGGCGGTGGTGTGCTTGCCCGTCTTGGCGGAGTGGTCGGCGGCGTACGCGGTGAGCCCGGTCGTGGCCGTGGACAGGGCGACGGCGGCGGCCAGTACGGCGGCGGTCCGGCCCAGGCGGTGCTGCGTGGTCATGCGGCGGTGGTGTCCCTTCTCGCGCGTGGCACCGCCCGCCCCGGTTCAGCGGGGCGGGCGGTGATCGTCGCCGGGGACAACGGACGAACGGCGCAGAAGTACCGTCGAGCGGCCCGCGCGGCGGACATTGGCGTGATGCGGCCGTCCGGCGGCGGAATCGCGTGGGGGAGCGGGGCTGTCAGCCGCCTGCCGAGCCGGTGACCGCCGCGAGGGCCCGGCGGAGCGCGGTGTCGCTCGGCGGGGCGTCGGGCCAGCGGGCGGCGATGTGGCCGTCGGGCCGGACGAGCAGCGCTCCGTGGGCGCCCAGCGCGCAGCTGTCGGCCTGCTCGGCGGTGAGGGCCTCCACGCGCGAGGGCCACGGCCCGCCCAGCCGTTGCACCCACCGGGCCGGGTCCGGTGTGAACAGGGTGAACCACTCGCCGCAGGCGTCGAGCGTCGAGCGGCCCGGGGCGAGCCAGAGGTGGGGCATGCGATGGCCGGGCCTGGGGGTGGGGACGTAGTCCGTGCCCGGCGCCGACGGATCCGCCGGGCCGGGGGACGAGGGGGTGTCGGTGAGCACGGCCCGGGAGCGGTAGGCGACACCGAGCACCAGGCCCAGCTGTGCGAAGTACCGGTCGGACCAAGGGAGTTCGACCGGATCCGACGTCGCCTCGCCGGAGCGGAGCTGCTCGTGCCGCCGACTCTGCACCTCGACCATGAGGCGGGTGCCGGCCACCGTCTGGTCCAGGGTCCGATGGGCGACGGGCAGGCGCTCCGTGCCGTACGTGTCCAGCAGGGCAGGGCCCGCCCAGCCGCGCAGGACGCCCGCCAGCTTCCAGCAGAGGTTGTGCGCGTCGGCGACGCCGGTGTTCATGCCCAGGCCGCCGGTGATGGGCAGCGCGTGCGCGGCGTCACCGGCGAGGAGCACCCGGCCGTGCCGGAAGCGCTCGGCGACGAACGCGTTCATCACCCAGTGCTGCACCCGCCGCACCTCGGGCCGCACCCCGGCGCCCGGCCCCAGGGCGCGGGAGACGAGGCCGGGCCAGTCGGCGTCCGCGGCGTCGTCCGGCGTGACGCCGAACCACATCCAGCCCCCTTCGGGGTGGACCGGTCCGAAGGACCCGTGCGCGGTGAAGTAGACCCCGGCGGGCCGGCGTGCGCACCAGCGGCTGAGGTCGGCGTCGAACACGACGGTGGTGAAGCTGCCCAGGGCTCCGGGGCCCGTGGTGCCGATGCCGAGGAGCGGCCGCAGGGTGGAGTTCGCGCCGTCGGAGGCGAGGACGTACCGCGCGCGGACCCGCGTCCGCTCGCCGCCGCGGCGGTCGGCGAGCACGGCCACGACGCCGTCGGCCTCTTCCGCCAGGTCGACGAGCTCGACCCCGAACCGCACCGGCGTGTCCGCCGCCGCAAGGAGCAGGGGTTCAAGGCGGTCCTGCGAGGTGAGCACTCCGGTCTCGGGGCTCTCGGGCACCGGCGCGTTGACCCCGACCATCGCCGCCGTGGCGAAGTCGCGGTCGCACAGGGTGTCGCGGAAGCGGATGCGGCCGTACTCGGGCGCGAAGGCCCGGTCCGTGAGGGGGGCGGCGAGGCCGAGGAGGCGGTAGATCTCCATCGAGCGCACGTTGACGAGCCGGGACCGGGGAAACGGGGACAGCTCGGTGTGCTTCTCGACCAGCGTCGTCCGCACCCCCCAGCGGGCGAGCAGCGCGCGGGCGGTGAGCCCGACGGGCCCGCCGCCGACGATCAGGACCTCCGGATCGGCCTCTGCTCCGGGCATCTCGGCTCCTCAGCGGCGGGTGCGGCGGCCTCGACGACGGCTGAGCCGGCATGGGGTCAATTTCCCGGACCCCGTCGCGGGCCGCAACGCCCGTGACCCCGCTTACGCCCGAACGTGCGGCGCGGCGCTGGAACCCCGCACCACGAGGTCCGGAGCCAGCCGCAGCGCCCGCTGCGGTCCCGCGCCGTCGGCGCCGAGGCGGTGGGCGAGCAACCGCGTCGCCTCGGCGGCCAGTTCGGCGACCGGCTGGCGGACCGTGGTGATGCCGGGGGCCGCGAGGCCTGCCATCGGGATGTCGTCGAAACCGGTGACGGCGACCTCGCCGGGCACGTCCGCGCCCAGCTCCTGCAAGCGCTGCAGCACACCGATCGCGATGAGGTCGTTCGCGCAGACCACGGCGTCGGGCCGCGCTTCCCACAGCGCGTCGACGGCGGCCCGGCCCCACGCCACGGAGAAGTCGCCGAGCGCCGTCCGCTCCGGCGCCGCGGCGTCGAGCGCGCCGGACCCGGCCGCGTACGCCGCGCGCCGTTCGGCGGCCGCCGACGCCGTGCCGTGCGCGCCGACGAAGCACGGCCTTCGGCGCCCGGTGGCCGCGAGGTGCTCCAGGACGAGCGCCATGCCGGCGGCGTTGTCGACGGCCACGGAGTCGGCGACGCCCGGCCCGCACCGGCGGTCCAGGAGGACCAGCGGCACCCGGGCCGCCGCAGCGGCCACCGCGTCCCGGCTGCGCCGCTCGTCGGCCGGGATCACCAGGAGGGCGTCGACACGGCGGCCGAGCAGGTCCTCGATGCGCTCCGCCTCCGCCACGGGGTCGTCGTCGCAGTCGGCGAGGAGCACGGCACGCCCCTCGGCGTGCAGCGCGTGGGTCAGCTCCCGGACCAGGGCCGGGTAGAAGGGGTTGGTGATCTGCGGCAGGACGAGGCCGACCGTGCCGGTGGCGCGGTTGCGCAGGGCGCGGGCCGCGTGGTTGGGCCGGTAGCCGAGGCTCGCCGCGGCTGCCCGGACGCGCCGTGCGGTGTCGGCGCCCACGGGCCGGGTCCCGGCCAGGACCCGCGAGACGGTGGCGACGGAGCAGCCGGAGGCCCGCGCCACGTCCCGGAGCGTCACATCGGCCACGCCCTGCCCACCCCCTTCGGAACGTTCCGCTTCGGTACGTTCCCCTTCGGCACGTTCCCCTTCAGTACGTTTCGGAGAACGTTATCAACGGCCTTGGACATCACTCAGGGGCACCAAAGCGCGACACAGTGGTGGACCGCTCGGGACAGGCCTGACGTACTACCAGGTCAGGGGCGTAGCACGGGAGCATGAACGGAGTACTCCGGATCGTTGACATAATGCGCACCCGTGCACAAAGTCTTCGGAGAACGTTTTCCCGAGGTGACGCCCGCCAGCGCCGCCTCAGCCGAACAAAGAGGTTCCGCGATGGCCAGAAAGATCATCCTCGACTGTGACCCAGGGCATGACGACGCGATCGCCATGCTCCTGGCCCACGGCAACCCGGACGTCGAACTGGTCGCGGTCACCACCGTCGTCGGCAACCAGACCCTGGAGAAGGTCACCCGCAACGCCCTGTCCGTGGCCCGCATCGCCGACATCACCGGCGTGCCCTTCGCGGCGGGCTGCCCCCGCCCCCTGGTGCGCGAGGTCGAGGTCGCCGAGTCGATCCATGGCGAGAGCGGCCTGGACGGACCCGTCCTGCCCGAGCCGACCCTGGAGCTCGACCGCCGTCACGCCGTCGACCTCATCATCGACACGGTGATGTCCCACGAGCCCGGCGAGATCACGATCGTCCCGACGGCCGGTCTGACCAACATCGCCCTTGCCGTGCGCAAGGAGCCCCGCATCGCCGAGCGCGTCCGCGAGGTCGTCCTCATGGGCGGCGGCTACCACACCGGCAACTGGAGCGCCGTCGCCGAGTTCAACATCAAGATCGACCCGGAGGCCGCGCACATCGTCTTCAACGAGCGCTGGCCCCTCACCATGGTCGGCCTCGATCTGACGCACCAGGCGCTCGCCACCCCCGAGGTCGTCGCGCGCATCGCCGCCGTGGGCACGGGGCCCGCCGCGTTCGTGGGCGAGCTCCTGGACTTCTTCGGCACCATGTACCTGCGGGAGCAGGGCTTCGAGCACCCGCCGGTGCACGACCCGTGCGCGGTCGCGTACGTCATCGACCCGAGCGTCATGACGGTGCGCAAGGCCCCCGTGGACATCGAGCTGACCGGCACCCTCACCCTCGGCATGACCGTGGCCGACTTCCGCTCGCCCGCGCCCGCCGACTGCCACACCCAGGTCGCCGTCGACCTGGACCACGGCCGGTTCTGGGACCTCGTCGTGGACGCCCTGGAGCGCATCGGCGAGGTGTCCGCGTGAACGCCTCCGTCACCGGGCCCGCCGCCACGACGGCGCCGGGCCGCCGCCCGGTCCGGCTCTGGGTCCTCGTCGTCGCCCTCCTCGTGGCGTGTTTCGCCTTCCAGCTGAACGCGAGCATGCTCAGCCCGGCGCTGCAGAACGTCGAGGACTCCCTCGACGCGACCACCGCGGAGGTCGGCCTCACCCAGACGGCGTTCTTCACCTCCGCCGCGCTGTTCTCGCTGTTCCTGCCGCGCCTGGGCGACCTCGTCGGCCGCCGCCGGGTGCTCGCCGCGATGATGGTCCTGATGGCGGTGGGCTGTGTCGTGGCCGCGCTCGCGCAGAGCGTGCCGATGCTGTTCGTGGGCCGCGTCATCCAGGGCGTGTCGGGGCCGACGGTCCCGCTGTGCCTGATCATGCTCCGCAACGAGGTCCACGAGCCCAAGCGCTACGGCACCCTGCTCGGCGTCATCACCGCCGTCAACGGCGGCATCGCGGGCGTCGACTCCATCGCGGGCGGCTCGCTCGCCGACCACTACGGCTTCCAGTCGGTGTTCTGGGTGATGGCCGTCGTCGCCGGTCTCGCCGCCGTCCTGGTCGCCGTGCTCACCCCCGAGTCGACCGCGGCCGACGCCGCCGGGACCCGCATGGACTGGCCCGGCGTGGCCATCCTGGTCGTCTCCGTCGGCGCGGCCCTCGTCGCCCTCAACGAAGCGGGCAAGCTCGGCAACGCCAACTGGCCGCTCGTGGCCGTCCTCGCCGTCGTCGCCGCGGCCGCCTTCGCCGTGTTCTGGCGCGCCGAGGACCGCAGCAGCCACCCGCTGGTGGCGACCCGGCACCTGCGCCAGCGCTCCACCTGGGCCCTGCTCCTGACGACCGTGCTCACCATGACCGGTGTCTTCGCCGTCATGAACGGCATGATCCCCGCGTTCGCGCAGAACGCGGAGGCCGGATTCGGCATGACCGCCGAGCAGTCCGCCTGGTGGACCCTGACCCCCTACGCCCTCGCGGGCCTGGCCATGGGCCCGCTCTCGGGCCGCCTCGCCGCCACCCTCGGCTACGGCAAGGTCCTGCGCTTCGGTCTTGTCGGCTCGGCCGCGACCGTCGCCCTGATGCTCGTCACGCTCCAGGCCGACTCGCGCCCGCTGCTGCTCCTCTCCTCGATCCTCATCGGCATCACGTACGCGGGCGTGGCCAACATCGTCCTCAACGGCCTCGGCATCGTCCTCTCGCCGAAGGAGAGCCCCGGTGTGCTGCCCGGCCTCAACGCGGGCGCGTTCAACCTGGGCGCGGGCCTGAGCTTCGCCGTCCTGTTCGCCGTGCAGACCGCGGCCGCGCCGGCGGACAAGACCTCGGTCACGGGCTACTCGGCGGGAATGATCGCCGGAGTCGTCCTCATCGCGGCGGCCTTCGTGACGTCCTTCCTGATCCCGAAGCCGGTGTCGGCCGAAGAACACGGTTAGCGCTTCGCTGGGGCGCGGTGTCCTCGGCTGCGGGTTCGTCGTGGCTGGTCGCGCAGTTCCCCGCGCCCCTTCGGGCGCCCCTCGGGGCGCGGCCGGACGGGGACCGGTCGAACACAGTCCGTAGGAGGGGAATGGCGAGACTCTTTGTCAGGACGGACCGTGTCTGCCCTAAAATCTCGACCACATGAACGTGCACGGACGGCACTACGAGAAGGCCGCGTTCGCCCGTGTTCTGCGAGAGGCGCGTGAGGGTACCGGCGCGGCGCTCGTGCTGTGGGGGGATCCCGGCATCGGCAAGACGGCTCTCCTCGAGCACGCCGCCGCCACGGCGACCGGTTTCACCACCCTGGCCTGTCGCGGCACCCGCACGGCGGCCCCGCTCGCCTTCGCCGCGCTGCACACGCTGCTGCGGCCGGTGGCCGACCGGATCGACGCGTTGCCCGCACCCCAGGCCGCGGCCCTGCGCGCGGCGCTCGGCCGCGGCGGGGAGTGCCCCGACCGCTTCCTCATCGGCGTCGCCACCCTCACGCTGCTGTCCGAACTCGCCACGGAACAGCCCCTCCTGATCACCGTCGACGACGCCCAGTGGCTCGACGAGCCGACCGCCGCGTGCCTCGCCTTCGTCGCCCGCCGCGTACCCGGCGAACCCATCGCCCTGTTCCTGGCCGTCGGCCACGAAGCCCCCGCGCCCGGCGGCCCCGGCGACGGCGGCACCGTCCTGGAGATCGGCGGGCTCGACGACACCGCCGCCGAAGCCGTCGTACGCGATGCCGCTCCGGACGCCGACGGCGAGACCGTCCGCCGGGCCCTGCGGGCCGCACACGGCAACCCCCTCGCCCTGAGCGAACCGCCCGACGTCGACGCAGGGCCACGCGGCGTCGGTTCCCGTCTGCGCCGGGCCGCCGTCGCGCGTGTCGAACGGCTCGCCGCGCCCACCCGCACGCTGCTCCTCGTCGCCGCCGCCGAGGACCGCGGCGACCGCCACGCCGTCCGTGCCGCAGCCGCCACGCTCGGCGTCACGGAACACGCCTGGCAGGACGCCCTGCGCTCCGGTCTGCTGCACGCCGAAGGCGACCGCGTCGGTTTCCGTGCGCCTCTGGTCCGCACCGTCGTCTACGACCACGCCCCGCCCGCGGAGTGCCGCCGGGTCCACCGCGCCCTCGCGGACGCCGTGACCGGCGAGGACCGCGCCGCCCTGGGGGCCTGGCACCGCGCGGCCGCCGCCGAAGGACCCGACGACGCCGTCGCTGCCCAGCTGGAGGACTGCGCCCGGCAGGCCCGGCGGCGCGGTGGCCACGCCTCGGCCGTCCGCGCCCTGTGCCGGGCTGCCGAGCTGTCCGCCGCACCGCACGACAAGGGCAGACGCCTCGCCCTCGCCGCCCGGTCCGCCTGGGAGGCCGGGCCGGCCCACACCGCACGCGACCTGCTCGACCAGGCCGAGCGGTGCGCGACCGAAGAGGTCGTGGCCGGGATCAGCGGCGGCCTGCGCGGCCTCATCGCACACGCCCACGGCGACCAGGAGAGCGCGAACCGGCTGCTCCTGCGGGACCTGCGCGCAGTCGCCGACCGGGGCCGCGCCGTCGAACTGGCCTGCGTGGCCGTGCGGGCCGGCTGGTCCGCGGGCTCCACCGACCGGCAGGCCGAGGCCCTGCGCGTCCTGGAGAGGCTCGCCACCGACGGAGACCTGCCCGAGGCCGCGCTGCTGCCCGCGCTCAAACAGTGGTGGGACACCGAGCGCGAGACGTCCGCCGCCGCGTCCCTCACCGGCGAAGCCGTCGCCCGGCTCGGCGCCGCTTCGTGGCCGCTGCTCCCGCCCGCCCCGCTCGCCGTGGCCTGGGGCGAGGAGGCCGCACTCGCCGACGCCCACCGTGCCCGCCTCGGCGAGCTGCGGGCGACCGACGTGACCGGCGCGCTGGTGCGCACGGCCCCGCACACCGCGCCCCTCGCCATCGTGCGCGGCCACTGGGCCCGGGCCACCGCTGACGCCACCGAGGCCCTGCGCGTCGCGGAGGAGACCGGTGCCGACCACGCCGCGGCCCAGTGCCGCCTCTCGCTCGCCTGGCTTGCCGCGCTGCGCGGTGACGCATCCGCCGCCGCCGTGCTCGCCGACCGTGCCGTGGAGCGTGCGGTGCCGCGCGGTGCGCGCGACCTAACCGCCGCCGCGTACTGGATCCGCGGTCAGGCCGCCCTGTTCGCGGGCCGGGACGCCGAGGCGCTTCAGTGGCTGCACCGCCTCACCGAGCCCGGCCACGACGCCGCGCACCCCACTCTCGCGCTGCTGGCCGCCCCGGACACCGCGGAGGCGGCGCTCCGCACCGGTGCGCGGGCCGACGCGCGAGCCGCCCTGCGGACCCTGCGGGCCTGGGCCGACCGCACCGGCGCCGACTGGGCGCGGGCCGCCGCCGACCGCACCGCCGCGCTCCTCACCGCCGACCGCGGCGACGCCGAGGCGCTCTTCCGCCGGGCCCTCGACGCCTCCGAGGCGGCCCGCCGCCCCTTCGACCACGCCCGTACGCGTCTGCTGTACGGCACGTGGCTGTGCCGGGCCCGGCGGCGTACGGACGCCCGCGCACAGCTCGCCGACGCGGCCGAGACCTTCCGCCGGCTCGGCGCCGCGCCTCTGCTCGAACGCACCCTGGCCGCACAGGAGCGGGCCGGGGAGCGGATCCACCGCCCGGATCCGGCACCGCCCGGCGAGCCGGCGCTCACGCCGCGCGAGCGGCACGTGGCCCGCCTGGCCGCCGAAGGCCTCACCGACCGCGAGATCGCGGCGCAGCTCCTGCTCAGCCCCCGTACGGTCCACCGCCACGTGGCCGACGTCCTCGCGAAGTCCGGCGTCGCCGCCCGCGCCGAACTCGCTCGCGTGGACCTCGACGAAGGGCCCGGCCCGAAGCCCCGGTGATCCGCCCGGCGCGGCCGGGCTTGACTTCAACCGCACTTGAGGTCGGAGGATCGGGGCACGTCTCGCGAAAGGAGCCGGGGCATGACCTCGCACCCCGCACCGCACGGTCCCCACGGGTCGCTCATGGAGGCCGACCGGACCCGGCGGCGCCCCGGGTCCGCCGAACCGGCGGGCCGGGAAGCGACGCGCAGAGGTGTCGCCCTGGTCCGCGCCTACGCCCGCGGGGACTCCGCGACGATCGCAGCAGCCCTCGACACCACGGACCCGGCGGTGCGGGCCCAGCTGCCCTCCGTCACCCGTGACGTCCTGGGCCTCGTCGTCGGCGTCGTCCTGTCGGGGCCGCGCACCCTCACCCCGGCCGACGTCGTCCGCACTGCCGACCGGATCGCCGCCGCGGGCCCGCCCCGCCACGAGCCGGGCACGGTCCGGGCGGTCCGGGCCTGGGCGAGCCGCGACGACGCGGCGCTGCGCGCCTCCTGGCAGGACGAGGGCGCGGGCGCGCACGGCAGGGCGGTCCTTGCGGCGGCCCTCGCGGTGGCCGCGTGGGGCGAGGCCCCGTTCCTGCACCTGCTCGCGGCCTTCGACGAGCTGACCGGCGCGCGCGGCTGAAACCGTGCGGCCCAGGCCTCCGGTCGCGCCCCGGACCGGGCCTGCATAGCGTGAGAGCGCACATCAGCCGATGGGGGATCGTGGAACGAACAGGTGGAATCGCCATGGCAGGCAGACCGGCCGTTGTTCTGGTGCACGGATTCTGGGGCGGCGCTGCCCACTGGGCGAACGTCATCGTGGAGCTGAACAAGCGCGGCTTCGACGATCTGCACGCGGTGGAGAACCCGCTGACCTCCCTCGCCGACGACGCCGAGCGCACCCGCAAGATGCTCAGGCAGATCGACGGGCCGGTGGTCCTCGTGGGCCACTCCTACGGCGGCGCGGTCATCACCGAGGCGGGCGACCTGCCCAACGTCGCCGCACTCGTCTACGTCGCGGCGTTCGCGCCGGACGCCGGGGAGAGCCCGGGACAGATCAGCCAGGAGAAGCCCCCGGCCGCCTTCGACAACATCGCCCCGGACTCCGACGGCTATCTGTGGATCAAGCAGGACGCGTTCCACGAGAGCTTCGCCCAGGACCTCACGCCCGACGAGGCGCTGGTCATGGCCGTCACGCAGAAGGCGCCGCTCGGCTCGACGTTCGGCGACACGATCACCGCGCCCGCCTGGCGCGCCAAGCCGTGCTGGTACCAGGTCTCCACCGCCGACCGCATGATCCACCCGGACAACGAGCGCCGCATGGCCCGGCGCATGAACCCGCGCAAGACCATCGAACTCGACGCCGGCCACGCCTCCCTTGCCTCCCAGCCGGTCCCCGTCACCGACCTCATCGAGGCGGCGGCCGACGAGGCCGGCTCCGGCTGACCCTCCGCGAGCCTCAGCCCGCCGGCTTGCGGAGCACCAGGACGTGATAGCCCGTGTGCCGGCGGGTGAAGGAACGGAACGGACCGATCAGCGGGTCGGTGTGGGTGAGCGCCTCCTTGCCGAAGCGCCGCTCGATCTCCTCGCGCCGGTCCTGGTACAGCACGCCCATCAGCTCGCCGCACAGCACGGCGTTGGTGGTCATGTCCTGCACCTGCTCCACCTGGAACCCGGCCTCGTCGATCTCGCCGATCAGCGCGGCGAAGGGCCGCAGCGGCGGACACGCCCACAGCGTGGTGTACGCGGACATCTCCGCCTCGGTGGGCGTGCCGCGCAGCGTGAACTCGGTCAGCAGGAAGCGCCCGCCGGGCTTCAGCACGCGCAGCGCCTCCCGCAGGCCGAGGGCGCGGTCGGACAGGTGCGGCACGCAGTCGATGGACCAGGCGGCGTCGAACGACGCGTCGTCGTACTCCAACGCCATGGCGTTGCCGTACGCGAACTCCACGCGCTCAGCGGCCGGATGGACCGCCTGCCGCTCCTGGCACCGGGCCAGCTGGGTCCGGCTCACCGTGATGCCCGTGACGCGGCACCCGGTGCGCTGCGCCAGGCGCAGCGCGGGCGCGCCGGTGCCGCAGCCGATGTCGAGCACGCGGGTGCCCGGCGCCGGGTCGAAGGTGTCGATGAGGTGCTCGGTCTGCCGGTCCTGCGCGACGTCGGCCATGTCGACGAGCGTCGTCACGGGTGCGCGCGTGCCGTGCGGCACGTACATGCCGATGTGCACGGCGCTCGAACCCAGCAGGTCCGCCAGCAGGTCGCCGTACTGGTCGTACATCGCCCCGACCTCGTCGGGGGTGGGAGCCGTGCCCTGTGCCTCCGCTGCCATGGTGCGTCTCCTCCTTGTGGGTGCGGATTCCAACCCTCCGCACGTACAAGGACATTGCACCTGTCACCCGAGCGGTTCGTGAGGACGTAGTTGAGCCAGGAATGTGCCGTCGACGACGGCTAGGCGATGATGTCCTCGATCGTGATGGGCAGCTTGCGCACCCGTCGGCCCGTGGCGTGGTGGATGGCGTTGGCGATGGCCGGGGCGACGCCCGCCTGGCCGACCTCGCCGACGCCCTTGACGCCGAGCGGGTTGACGACGGTGTCCGCCACCTCGACGAAGTCGACGTCCACGTCGGGCGCGTCGGCGTTCACCGGCACCAGGTACTCGCCGAGGCTCGCGTTCGCCCAGCGGCCGGTGCCGGGCTCCATGTGCGTGGCCTCCAGGAGGGCCTGGCCGAGGCCCCAGATCATGCCGCCCATCAACTGGCTGCGCGCGGTCTTGGCGTTGAGGACGCGCCCCGGCGCGAAGGCACCGGCGAGGCGGCGCACCCGTACCAGACCGAGCACGGGGTCGACGGCGACCTCGGCGAACTGCGCGCCGAACGTCATCGACGCGTACGGCGCGTCCTGCGGCGGCGGCCCCCACGACCCGGTCGCCTCCAGGTCCGGCAGGAACTGGCGCTGCAGCAGCTCCGCATAGCCCTCGCCGGTCCCGGGCGAGCCGCGCAGGACCATCCGGCCGTCGCGGACGACGACGTCGGCGGGGTCCGCGCCGTGCAGCGGGGAGCCCTCGTCGGCGACCGCGCGGGCGACGAACTGCTCGCGCAGCGCGCTCGCGGCGGTGTGCACGGCGGCGCTGACCATGCCGGCGCCCGAGGAGCCGACGGCGGCGGCGACGTTGGGCAGGTCGGTGTCCCCGCCCTCGAAGCGGCACCGCTCCACCGGCAGGCCCAGCGCCTCCGCGGCGACCTGCGTCATCGCGGTGAGGACGCCCGTGCCGATGTCGGTGACCGCCGCCTGGACGACGGCGGTGCCGTCGGCGTACACGCGGGCGCGGGCGCGCTGCGGGTTGTACGGTCCGTACACCGGATAGGCGCTCGCGGACATGCCGAGGCCGATCAGCCAGTCGCCGTCCTCGGCCGGGGGAGCGGACCTGCGCGCCCAGCCGATGCGGTCGGCGCCCTGCCGCAGGCACTCGCGCAGACCGCTGCTGCTCCAGGGGCGGCCGGACGCCGGGTCGGTGTCGGAGCAGTTGCGAAGCCGCAGCTCCAGCGGGTCGAGGCCGAGTCGCTCGGCCAGCTCGTCCATGGCGGTCTCCAGGGCGAACAGGCCGGTCGCCTCGCCGGGGCAGCGCATGAACGTCGGGGTCATCGTGTGGGCGTGGATGAGCCGGTAGACGCCCTCGTAGTTCGGGCACGCGTACATCTGCCCGGCGACGCCGAGCGACGGCTCGGCCCAGTGGTCGAACGGCGAGGTCGGCGACAGCTTGTGGTGCCGGAGGGCCACCAGACGTCCCTCGGCGTCGGCGCCGAGGGCGATCCGCTGCTCCTGCTCCTCGCGGTGCCCGCAGCCGAAGAACATCTGCTCGCGGGTGAGGGCGAGCCGCACCGGGCGCCCCACCGCGCGGGCGGCGAACGCCGCGAGGGCCGGATGGTGCCAGACCATGGCCTTGGCGCCGAAGCTGCCGCCCGTGTAGTGGCCGATGACGCGGATGCGGGTGTGCGGGATGCCGAGGAGCGCGGCCACGGTGTGCTGGGTGGCGGTCACGCCTTGCGTGGCGTCGTGCAGCGTGAGCCGGTCGCCCTCCCAGTACGCGGTGGTGGCCGAGGTCTCGATGGGGTTGTGGTGGTTGGCCGCGAAGGTGAACGTGCGGTCCACCGTCACGGCGGCCCCGTCGAGGGCGGTGGCCACGTCGCCGCGCTCCGAGCGGCCGGGAACGAACCCCGCGAAGATGGCTTCCGGTTCGTACGCCTGGTCGCGGCCCTGGTCGATGACGGTGACGGACGGCTCCTCGGCGTAGGTGATCCGCACCAGGTGCGAGGCGTGCAGCGCGCGTTCGTAGGTGTCGGCGACGACCAGGGCGACGTGCTGGCCCGCGTAGTGGATCTCGTCGCTCTGCATCGGGAAGAAGGTCTCACCGGGGGCCACGGAGCCTGCGAGCGAGGGCAGCAGTCGGGGCTGGGTGGCGATCTTCCCCAGGTTCTGGTGGGTCAGGACGGCGACGACGCCGTCGGCCCGCTCCGCCTCGGTCGTGTCGAGGGAGGTGATGCGGCCGTGGGCGACGCGGGCGCCGACGAGCACGGCGTGCGTCAGTCCGGGCAGCGGGACCTCGGCGGCGTAGCGGGCTCCGCCGGTGACCTTGGCGTGGCCGTCGACGCGGTCCAGGGGGCGGCCGATCGGGCCGTCGTGGCCCTTCGGCCGCTGTGTGGTCGTGGTCATCACCGGCTCCCGTCGCGGGTGAGCGTTTCGAGCGCCCGGACCAGGGTGCGGCGGGCGAGCTCGGGCTTGAAGGCGTTCATCGCGGTGGTGCGGGCGGCGCCGAGCTCGGCCCGCGCCGCCAGGTCGAAGCTCTGTGCCGTGGCGACCGCGCCGACCAGGGCGTCCTCTGCGCGCCGGGCCCGCCAGGGCCGCGTACCGACGCCGCCGAGCGCGATCCGCACCCCCTTGACCACGCCGTCCTCGACGTCGAGCGCGGCGGCGACCGACACCAGCGCGAACTCGTACGACTCCCGGTCGCGGACCTTGAGGTACAGCGAACGCTCGGCCATCGCGAGGGCGGGCACCTCGATCGCCGTGATCAACTCGCCGTGCGTGAGCGGGTGTTCGCGATCGGGGGTGTCGCCCGGCGCCAGGAAGAACGCGTCGGTGTCGTACGTGTGCGCGCCGTCGAGGGTGCGGGTGTGGATGCGGGCGTCGAGCGCCGCGAGCGGCACCGCGACGTCGGAGGGGTGGGTGGCGATGCAGTGCTCGCTGGTGCCGAGGATCGCGTGCGTGCGGCTGACGCCGCCGAGGGCGGCGCAGCCGCTGCCCGGAAGGCGCTTGTTGCAGCGGGACTCGGCGTCCCGGTAGTAGCCGCAGCGGACCTTCTGCATCATGTTGCCGCCCATGGACGCCATGTGGCGCAGCTGCGCGGAGGCGCCGAGTTCGAGCGCCCGCGCGACGAACGGGAAGCGGCGGCGCACGGCGGGGGCGGCGGCGACCTCGCTCATGCGGGTGAGCGCGCCGATCCTGAGCCCGCCGTCGGGCAGCTCCTCGATCCCGGCGAGCGGCAGCCGGTTGATGTCGACCAGGCGGTGCGGGGACAGCACGTGCTGGCGCAGCAGGTCGACCTCGGTGGTGCCGCCCGCGAGGAAGTGGCTTCCGGGGTCGGTGGCGACGGCGCGCAGCGCGCTCTCGATGCCGTCCTGGGTGCCGTCGGGGCGCAGATAGCTGATGGGGCGCATGGCCGGTGGACTCCTCGGGCTCTCGGTCTCAGGTCCGCGTGCGGGCCGCGCGGATGGCCGCCCGGATGTTCGGGTAGGCGGCGCAGCGGCAGATGTTGCCGCTCATCCACTCCTTGATGTCGGCGTCCTCGTCGGCGTGCCCCTCCTGGACGCAGCCGAGCGCCGACATGATCTGGCCGGGTGTGCAGTACCCGCACTGGAAGGCGTCGTGCCGGATGAACTCCTCCTGTATCGGGTGGAGTTGCCCGTCGCCGGTGCCGTCGGGTGCGGCGAGGCCCTCGATGGTGGTGACCTCGGCGTCCTCGCAGGTGATCGCGAGGGTCAGACAGGCGAGCACCCGGCGTCCGTCCACCTGGACCGTGCACGCCCCGCAGGTGCCCTGGTCGCAGCCGCGCTTGGCGCCGGTCAGCTGGAGGCTGTCGCGCAGCGCTCCCAGCAGGCTGACCCGCGGCTCGATCTCGACGGTCCGCTCGGCGCCGTTGACGGCGAGCCGCACCTTCACCGGCCCTGGACCGCGCTCGCCCGTGTCCGGTGCCGTGCTGGTCTCCGGTGTGCGCACTGTCATGGCGGTGCCTCCTCAGGCCCTGCGGGACGCGTCGTGCCAAGAGTGAGCCTCACACAAGGAGCAGAGTCGGGCAATCAGTGAGTAACTGGTACGGAACGTCTCACGCTGCCCGGGCTGCGACGCCGGCCTCCGACGCCCATCCGGAGCGCCCGTCGAGGGTGCCCGCCCTGCCCGCCGCCGTGGTGGCCGTATCCGGCGCCGACGGCCGCCGAGAGCTGCGTTAAGCTCCGCTGCGGTCGACCCCGGGAGGGCCCTCATGTCGTATGACCCCACGCTGATCAACAGCACTGTGCCGCACTCCGCCCGCATCTGGAACTACTGGCTGGGCGGCAAGGACTGCTACGAGGTCGACCGGCAGGTGGGCGACCAGATCCGTGCGGCCAACCCGGGGATCATCGAGATCGCGCGCGCCCAGCGGCACTTCCTCGTGCGGGCCGTGAGCCACCTCGCCGGAGAGGCGGGCATCCGTCAGTTCCTGGACGTCGGCACGGGGCTGCCCACCGCCGACAACACCCATGAGGTCGCCCAGCGCCTCGCCCCCGACGCGCGGATCGTCTACGTCGACCACGACCCGATCGTGCTCACCCACGCCGAGGCGCTGCTCACCAGCACCCCGGAGGGCGCGACGGGGTACATCGACGCCGATCTGCGCGACCCGGACGCGATCCTGGAGCAGGCCGCCAAGACCCTGGACTTCACCCGGCCCGTCGCCCTGATGCTGCTCGGGATCACCGCGCACATCACCGACGACTCCGTCTACGCCATCGTGGGCCGCCTGATGGACGCCCTGCCCTCCGGCAGCTATCTGGTCCTCTGCGACGACACCGAGGTGCTCGACCCCGAGCGGATGCGCGAGATGATCGAGCAGTGGAACGAGGAGAGCGACAACCCGCGCGTCAACCGCAGCCCCGAGCAGCTCGCCCGCTTCTTCGACGGCCTGGAGCTCCTGGAGCCCGGCGTGGTGTCCGTCTCGCGCTGGCGCCCCGAGCCGGGCGAGGGCCGGCCGCCCGTGGAGGTCGACGACTTCGGGGGCGTGGCGCGCAAGCGCTGACACCGGCCGTCGCGCCCGAGGGCTGACACCGGCCGTCGCGCCCGAGGGCTGACACCGGCCGTCGGGTCCGGGCGCGGACGCGACAGCCGGGCCCCGGGCGACTCCGGGCGGTGCGCGTCTTGCGGGCCCGTTGTTGCGTGCATGACCATGTGCCCATGGCGAATCCGAAGGGCACCCCTCGGCGCACCCTCCTCACCGGCGCCGCCACCGCGGCCGCCGCCACCGTCCAGGCCGCGAGCCCGGCCGCCGCGGCCGAACCGGCCCGGCTCGCCCCGCGGCCGCCCTCGCGCGAACTGCGCGCCCTGCTGCGGGAGATCGACCACCGCCGCATCGAGGCGACCGTACGCCGCCTGGCCGCGTTCGGGACCCGGCACACCCTCTCCGACCAGGACGACCCGGAACGCGGCATCGGCGCCGCGCGCGACTGGATCCTCGCCCGGATGCGGGAGTACGCCCGGAAGTCCGACGGCCGCATGACCGTCGACCTCCAGTCCTGGGTGCAGCCGCCCGGTCCGCGCATCCCGGCCCCGACGCGGATCTCCAACGTCGTCGCCACCCTGCGCGGCACGGCGTCGCCCGACCGCGTCTACGTCGTCTCCGGGCACTACGACTCCCGCGCCAGCGACCCCATGGACCACACCAGCGACGCCCCGGGCGCCGACGACGACGCCTCCGGGGTCGCCGTGGTCCTGGAGCTGGCCCGCGTCCTCGCGACCCGGCGCACGGCGGCGACCCTGGTGTTCGCCGCCGTGGCGGGCGAGGAGCAGGGGCTGTACGGCGCCGCCCACCTCGCCCAGAGCTACAAGGACCGACGGGTCGACGTACAAGGGATGTTCACCAACGACATCGTGGGCAGCTCCACCGCCGACGACGGCAGCCGCGACCCGCACACCATCCGGCTCTTCGCCGAGGGCGTCCCCACCTCCGAGACGCCGCAGGAGGCCGACGTCCGGCGCTCCGTCGGCGGCGAGAACGACTCGCCCTCGCGCCAGCTCGCCCGCTTCGTGCGCGAGGTCGCCGACCCCGACGCGACCGGCATGAAGGTCCGCGTGATCTACCGGCGCGACCGCTATCTGCGCGGCGGCGACCACATCCCGTTCCTCGAACGCGCCTACCCGGCGGGCCGGTTCACCGAACCCGCCGAGGACTACGCCCACCAGCACCAGGACGTGCGGATCGTCGACGGCAAGCAGTACGGGGACCTGCCCGAGTTCTGCGACTTCCCGTTCGTCGCGCGGGTCGCCCGCGTCAACGGCGCCGCCCTGTGGAGCCTGGCCCAGGCCCCGGGCACGCCCCGCGGCGCGAAGATCGTGACCACGGCCCTGACCAACGCGACCGAGCTGGTCTGGGAGCGCGGCGGCGAGCCGGACCTGGCCGGTTACGAGGTCGTGTGGCGCGAGACGACCTCGCCGGAGTGGACCCACGCGGTCCCCGTGGGCGATGCCATCCGGCACACCGTCGACCTCTCCAAGGACAACGTGTTCTTCGGCGTGCGCGCGGTGAACCGGGCCGGTCTGCGCAGCCCGGTCGCGTTCCCGGCGCCGCAGCGCTGAAAGGCGTGCGGTCCGTCGCGCCACGGCCCCCGGTGACCTGGGGATATCGGCCGGTCAGAGATTGACTTTGCGTGCTCTTTACTGTTGTCTGCGCACATGAAGAGAAGCATCCGCACCGCCGTGTGCGCGCTCGCCGCCGCCGGTCTCGCCCTGACGCTCGGCGCCTGCTCCGAGGCCGAGAAGAAGGCCGTCGACGCCGTCGACAAGGCCGTCAACGAGAAGTACGAGGTGACCTACGAGGTCTCCGGCAAGAGCGTCGACGAGATCGAGTTCGCCGCCGGTGCGGGTTCCGCCGCCAACCCCAAGCTGGAGAAGGCCGCCAAGCCGGAGCTGCCCTGGAAGAAGACGGTCACGCTGCGCGGGATCATGCCGCCCACCGTCGTCCCGATCTCCACGGACCCGACCGGCTCCGACCTCACCTGCAAGGTGATCTACAAGGGCAAGGTCATCAAGGAGGCGTCCGGCGAGAACGTCGTGGCGGGCTGCATCGCGGTCTCGCCGATGGGCAAGTAGCACTCCGGGCGGGGGCGCGTCCCGGCTTCGGTTCCGGGACGCGCCCCCGCCGGTCCGCGTGCGCTGAGGGGCGGCGGGCCGGGCGCGTCACCGCCGGTCGGCGGCGCCCGAGTACACCACGTCGATCAGCAGGATCCGGTCGTTGCCCGGGGCGCCGTCCCTGTCGATGGACGTGGTCAGCCAGATGTCGCCCTGCGGATCGACCTCGACGGTGCGCAGCCGGTTGTACGTGCCCTGGAAGTACGTCCGCTGGTCGGCCAGGCCGGAGTTCGCGTCGATGCGCATCCGGTACATCCGCTGGCCCCGGGTGGTGGCCACGAAGACGTGGTCGTTGATGATGGTCAGACCGCTGGGCGAGCCGGAGGCCACCGGCCAGGTCTTCTTGGGCGGGACGGAGCCGGTGCAGCTGCCGCTGGTGCCCTCGCAGTTGGGCCAGCCGTAGTTGCCGCCCTTCTGTATCAGATTGACCTCGTCCATGACGTTGTTGCCGAACTCGGCCTGCCACAGGCGGCCCTGGGAGTCGAAGTCGAGGCCCTGCGGGTTGCGGTGGCCGAGGGACCAGACGGCGTTGCCGAAGGGGTTGTCGGAGGGGATCGTGCCGTCGGGGTTGATGCGCAGGATCTTGCCGTTGAGGGAGTTCCTGTTCTGCGCGAGCGCGCCGTTCTGGGCGTCGCCCATGCCCGCGTAGAGCTTGCCGTCGGGGCCGAAGCGCAGCCGTCCGCCGTTGTGGGCGCGGTTCTTGGTCATGCCGCCGAGGAGCACCTTGTACCCGGTGAGGGTGTTGTTCTCCAGCGTCATCCGGGCGATGCGGTTGCCGTCGGTCGAGGTGTGCAGGAAGTACAGGTAGTGGTCGGTGGCGAAGGTCGGCGAGATCTCCAGGCCCATCAGGCCGCCTTCGAGGCCGGTGGTCTGGGAGTAGGGCACCTTGCCGAGGAGCGTCTTCTGCCCCGTCTTCGTGAGGCGGTAGACGTCGAACGTGTTGCGCTCGGTGAAGAGCGCGGCGCCGTCAGGCAGGAACGCCAGGCCCCACGGCACGTCCAGGCCGCTGGCCAGGGTCGTCACGGTGCCGGGGTCGGGGGTGCCCGGCTCGGCCCGCGTGGCGGCGTCGGCGGTGGTCAGGGCCGCGCAGAGCGAGACGGCGGTGGCCGCGGCCGCCAGCGTGCCCAGGGTCCGGGACGGGTGGCGTCGGATGCGTGACACGGTGTCCTCCAGGGGGAGTGGGGGGAGTTGATGGCCCTGGCAGTGCGGAAGCTTCCCTGTTGGGTGGGGGCACCGTAGGAGCATGTGATGTACCTGTCAACGAGGGGGATCGGCCGTTCTCCGGTGGCCGCTGTGGAGCGGGTTCGCGGCCGCGCTCATATGGACGATCTTGTTCCGGCCCATGGGCCCGCCGCGTTACTTATGATCACCGCGGGCCTCCAGGGGAGGGGCCAGTGATTGTCAGGAGGGGAAACATGTCCGGAGTCTCCAGAAGATCGTTGCTGGGCTATTCGGGTTCGGCCGCGGCGGGCGCGGTGCTCGCCTCGGCCGGTACGGCGCAGGCGGACGACGACAAGGGCGCGAAGGCCCCCGAGACCGCCGAGAGGACGCAGACGGCGGCTGTCGCGTTCCCGCCCGGCACGGAGTTCAGCGGCCGGGTCCAGCACGGCACGGGCTACGCGGAGCTGAATCTGACCTTCAAGGTCAAGACCGAGGAGTCGCCCGCCCAGTACGACATCTCGCCCGAGGAGATCGCCGAAGCCCTCAACGAGGTCGCGGCGAAGCGCGGCTGGCCGCGCATCACCTTCTACGGCACGCCTCCCAAGGCCCCGCTGAACTGACGGGCCGACGCCGCGCGAGCGGCCCCCGCACCGGATGCGGAACCGGTGCGGGGGCCGCCGCGTCGCGCTTCCGGGCCCGCCTCGGCGGCGGCGCCCAAGGCGGTGTCCTTAGTGGTGACCGCCCTTGCGCACCTTGCAGACCGCCTTCGCGGACTTGCCCGGATCGCTCTCCGAGCGGGCGGTGAGCACCACGCGGCCGTGCCGGTCGGCGTCGCGCCGCGCGCTCACGGCGACGTCGACCTCGACGGACTGGCCCGACCTCGCGGTGGCGAGGCGGTTGGGCAGCCAGGCGGACCAGCCGTGGCCGGACGCCTGGGCGGACAGGCGGTAGACGTCGGAGCGCAGATAGCGGTCCACGTTCTCGGGGTGCCCCGGGCGCGACGGCAGTCCGCGCCCGGTGTTGGCCAGGTCGAAGGAGCACACGGCCCGGCGCTCGGCGCTGCCCTTGGCGTACCCCCGCTCCAGCGCCACGCCCCGGCGCTGCGGACCCGCGCCGTCCAGCGACTTGACGGCGATCGTGTACGACAGGACGCCGCTCGGGGTGCGCTCCAGGTCCAGGACGTAGAAGTGCAGCCTGTTGGCCCGGTCCACGTACTCGTACTCGCTGCCCGAGTCGGCGCCCGCGTGCAGCAGGGCGTCGCTGAGCTGCCGGTAGTCGCCCATGGTGATCTTCTGCAGGGTGCCGTCGGGGCGCTTGAAGTCCACCATGTCGATGTCCTCGGGGTGCGCGTCGACCACCCACGCGAACGGGGCCCGGTCCTCGTTCTTCGTCTTGGACAGGAGCACGCCGTTGTCCGGAGTGAAGGAGTCCATGCCCATGCGGTCGACGACCTCGACGGTGTAGTTCTGGTAGCCGCCGCCGTCGCACAGGGGGTCGGTGGCCGGATCGCAGGCGGGCGACAGATCGCGGTTCATGGTGATGTTGACGCCGCTGAGCCCCTTCGCGCCGGGCGGCGCGGAGCGGGCGGTCACGCGGGCCACGACGGTGCCGGAGCCCTTGAGCGCGTCGCGGTCCAGGCGCAGCACGTTCTTCTCGTCGACGATGCCGAGCTTGAGCTTGTCGCGCAGGACGTGCTGGGAGCCCATCGAGCCGCCGTTGGTGGCCGGTATCTGCCAGCGGGTGTGCGGGCCTCCCGGGCCGTTGAAGGAGCCGCGCGAGAGCATGCTCCAGATGCCGGTGTAGGCGCGGCGCAGCGGCTTGCCGTACGGGTTGTTGTAGTTGTCGCCGATCCCCAGGATGTGGCTGAGCTCGTGCGCGTACACGCCCATCCCGGAGCTCTCGGCCTGCGTGGACGAACCGGCCGTCGCGTTGGGCCAGATGCGGGCCGCGGCCGCCCAGGACGTCCACGGCACGTAGCGGGTGCTCGCGGAGTTGTTGCCGGTGGCGATGGGTGCGGGCGGGCCCCACGCCGACGGCACGCCCTGCGGCGAGGCGAACTTCATCTGCCCGAACTCCTGCCACACGGACGACTCGTCCTGCCCGGCGGTGAGGAAGAAGACGAAGTCGTACTTGGCGGTCTCGCCGCCGCCCACGTCGGCGGTCCAGGCGGCCTTGCCGTCGGCGCGGATGTCCTTGCCGCAACTGCTGCCGCGCGGACACGCGCCCGGGTTCATCTGCGGCTCGATGCCGTACTGGAAGGACTTGTACGGCATGCGGTACACGCCGAAGGAGGTCAGGTCGACGCCGATGCGGCCGCCGGAGTCCTCCATCCAGTACTCGTTGATGGTGTGGCCGCGGTTGAGCGCGCCGGGCTTGTTGAGGAAGTCGCGGTAGAACGCGGGCAGTTGCGCGCGGGGGACGTTGGCCGCGCTCGGCTGCGGGTTGCCGAAGAGGCTGGATCCGGCCGGTTTGCTGACCGTGAACTCCTCGTCGGGGTAGTCCAGGAGCACCAGGGCGCCCTTGAAGGTGCGCTGGGTGGGCTTGAGGTCGGGGTCGGCCCAGTCGGTGCCGGGCACGGACCGGTGGTCGGCCCACGTCATGTCGTCGGGGTTCTGCCAGCGTTGCGGGTCGATGGGCTGGACGAGGGGAGGGCGGCGCGTGGGCTCGGGGGTCGCCCGGGCCGGGCCGATGGCGAGGGCGGAGGCGGTGAGTCCCAGGAGCGCCGCGAGGAGACCGAGGCGGCGGGCCGGGAGGCGGCGCGCTCTGGCGCCGAGCGTACTTCTGCGACGTGTACGGCGGAGGAACAAGGCTCACCTCTTGCCTGGAGGGTGTGGACAAGAACATGACAAGCCGTTCAGCGGTACCCTCCGCCGGGCGCCATTGGGGTGTCAACAGTCTTTTGGGACGGATCTGCCTGGTGGGACGGTGGGCACAGCTGAGGGCCCACCGTCCGCGAGGCCGTCCGTGAGGCGGCCGGGCGCTTCGCCCGTCAGCCCCTCGCCCGTCAGCCCCGCGCCCCGAAGTTCTGCGTCCACCACGGGCCGCCGTCGCCCTGCTCGATCCCGACGCCCAGCTCCTTGAAGGAGCAGTTGAGGATGTTGGCGCGGTGGCCCTCGCTGTTCATCCAGGAGTCCATCACGGAGGCGGCGGTCCGCTGGCCCCGCGCGATGTTCTCGCCGTACGTGCTCCACTTGTAGCCCGCGGCCGTGATGCGCTGCCCCGGGTCGGTGCCGTCCGGCGACGCGTGGTCGAAGTAGCCGCGCGCCCGCATGTCGGCGGAGTGGCGCTGCGCGGCGGTGGCCAGCGCGGCGTTGTGGGTCAGGGGAGCGCACCCGGCCTTGGCGCGCTCGGTGTTGACAAGACCGAGGACCTGCTGGGCCTGTGACCCGGAGGGCGCGGGCGGCGCGGGCTTCTCGGTCGTGGGGCGGGGCGCGGCCGTCCTGGAGGGCGTGGGCCGCGGGGCCTTCGGCGTCTTCTTCCTGCTCGCGCGCGAGGGACTCGCGGTCGGCGACGGCTTCTTGGTCTTCGACGGCGACGCGGAGGGGGACGGCGACCGGCTCGGCTCGACCGTGGCCGACGGCTCCGCGGAGGACTCGTTCGACTCCAGCGCCACCGCCGAGCCCTTGTCCGGGCTCCCCGAGGAGCCGTCGGCGAGCTGCATCACACCGGCGAGGGCGGCGATCGCGGCGACACCGGCGCCCGCGCCGACCGCCTGCCGCCGCCGGCGCACGCTGCGCCGCCCCTGCCGCAGCCGCGCGCGCGAGCCCGGGGTGCCCGTCGAGGAGAGGGGCGTCACGTCGTCGACTCCGCCCTCTCCGAAAGATGTTGGTTCGTACGGATACATCGCTTGTATGCCGGTATCGCCGTATCCGGCGTGCGCGGTCGACGCCATGGCGTCGCCGCCGGCGCCCGTCCCGGCGACGTGCCCGGTTCCCATGACCAGCAGCGGCGGCACGAGAGCGAGCCCGGCGAGCAGTCCCTCCGCGGGCGTGAGGCGTGCGCCGAGGCCACCGCAGGCCGCGCAGTCACGGGTGTGCCGCACCAGGCGCTTGCGCCACAGCGCGGACGGCCTGCCGTCCCAGGTGGCCGCCACCTGGGCGAGGACGGGGCAGCGCGGCTCGGCGGACAGGGCGCGCACGACCACGCGTGCCGTCTCCAGCTGGGCCTTCATGCGCTGCACCCGCACGGCGGTGTGCTCAAGGGTCAGCTTCAGGGCCGCGGCGACCTCGCCCCGCGACAGCTCACCGGCGGCTTCCAGCCACCACAGCGCGAGCAGCTCCCGGTAGTCGTCGTCCATCCAGCGCGTGGCCCGCGCGACCTCCTTGCGCTCCCCGGACAGACCGAGCCTGAGGATCGTCACGTCCGTGAAGTCACCGCCCGGGTCCGGGACGTCGTACGCGTCCTGAAGACCGCTGTCGACGGGCGCGGGCCGCTGGTGGCGGCGGGTCTCGTTCATGGCGATGGCGACGAGCCAGGACCGGAACGAGGCCGGGTCGCGCAGGCCGGGAAGCCCTCTGAGCATCCGCACCATGACGTCCTGCACCAGGTCGTCGACGTCGGCGTGCCCGCTGAGGGCGCGCCCGACGATGTTGTACACGAGCGGCAGGAAGGCGGCGACCAGCTCGTCCTGGGCCCGCGCGTCCCCGGCCCGTCCCGCGACGACGAGAGCGGTAAGCCCGGCGCCGTCCCCCTGCTGCGGCTCCCACTGATCGTGCTGCACGGCACATCTCCTGTCCTGATCGCTGCGTGGTGCTGAGTACGCCCACTGCATCGGAGATCCTGCGGGGCGCGAGGGGATAACAGAAACCGCGCAGATCACTTTGAGACCTGTGTCACGTCGAGCGGTGTGAGGCCTGAGTGATGTTGTGAGGTCTGAGTGATGTCGAGTGGCGTGTGAGAACCCTGGGACGGACGTGGTCCGGACCGGCTCGTGTCGAGCGGCGGGGGTTGTCCCCACCCCCGCACCACCAGGCAGCCGGATGGCCGCGCCGGGCCCCGTACGGAAGCGTGAGGGCGACACGGAGCGCGTCACCGGCCCGCGTCACCGAACCCCTCGCCCATCCGGAAGGCCCCATCGTGCGCACCGCCACCGTCACCGCCACCGCCACCGCCGTCGTCCTGGCCCTGGCCGCGGGCGCCGCGCCGAGCGCCGTCGCGCACGAGCGTCCGACCACCGGCGACGAGCGTCGGACCACCGGCGAGAAGCGGCCGACCGCGGACGGCTACTGGCGCGTGGACGGCTACGGCACCGTCCTCGCCCTACGGAACGGAATCCTCCAGGAGTATCAGACGACCTCCGTGAGCTGCCTCAAGGGCGACTCGGCCCGGCGCACGGGCAACGGGCGTTACACGGCGGCCGACGGCAGCGTCCGCACCGTCCGCACCGGGCCCGGCAAGGACCGGGCGACCCTGAGCTTCGACAGCTCCGTGGGCCACCGCGCCCTGCGGCGCGTCCAGGCGCTGCCGGACGACTGCACGCGCCCCGCCCCGAAGGGGCCCCGTGCCGCCTTCGACGTGTTCTGGCAGTCCTTCGCGGAGAACTACCCGTTCTTCGCGGCCAAGGGCGTCGACTGGGACGCCGTGCGCGAGCGCTACCGCCCCCAGGTGCACACGGACACCACGCGCAAGGAACTGTTCTCGATCTTCAGCAAGATGGTGAAGCCGCTCCACGACGCCCACGTCGCGGTCATCGACGGCAAGCGCGTCTACGCCGAGGTCCGCCCCGGCACCGTCATGCCCTCGAAGAAACTCGACACCAAGGTCAAGAAGTTCATCGAGAAGCGCGACCTGAAGCACGCCACGTACCGCAAGGACTTCGCGGGCGGCCGGATCACCTACGCCGACCTGCCCGGCGGCCAGGGCTATCTGCGGATCTCCGGCTTCGCCGGATACGCGCCCCAGGGCGCTCCGTTCGCCGCGCACCTGGCCGAGCTGGACCGGGCGCTCGACACCGTCCTCACCAAGGACCGCACCCAGCGCCTCAAGGGCCTGATGATCGACCTGCGCGTCAACGGCGGCGGCTCCGACCTCCTGGGCATCCGCATCGCCGAGCGCCTCACCGACACGCCCTACGTCGCGTACTCCAAGCGCGCCCGCAACGACCCCGCGGACCCGGGCAAGCACACCCGCCCCGAGCCCATCCGCGTCCGCCCGGCCGACGCTCCCCGCTACACCGGCCCGATCGCCCTGCTGACCGGCGGCTCGACCGTGAGCGCGGGGGAGACCTTCACACAGGCCCTGATGGACCGGCCCGGCAGGACCGTGCGCGTGGGCCGGCCCACCCAGGGCGTGTTCTCCGACGTCCTGGCGCGCGACCTCCCGGGCGGCATGGCCGTCTGGCTGCCGAACGAGGAGTTCCTCACCCGCACGGGCCGCACCTTCGACGGCACCGGCGTCCCGCCGCACCTGAGCGAACCCGTCTTCACCAAGGAGGAGTTCGCCAAGAACCGCGACTCGGCCTTCGACCGGGCCCTGCGCGTCCTGACCGCGCGGTGACCGAGGGGAACACCAACCAGAGCCTCACGCAGATGTCTTGATGGACCGTCAGCGAACATGTTGGATGTCGCGAACACTTCGACACCGAGGGTGTTCCCGTCAACCACCGGAGGTCCGCCATGGCTCCGCGCCGCGTGCGCCGCCTCGTCCCGGCCGTGCTCCTCGCCGTCGCCCTCCTGGGCGGGGTGCTGACCCCCACCGCCCAAGCCGGTCCCCCCACCGTCCAGGCCGGGCCCGCGGCCGCGCGGGCCGACGACAGCCCGCGCGCCGGAGCCGGGGGCACCTCGCCCCCGGCCGGAGCCACCGACATCCCCCGCCTCACCGACCGCCGCGGCCGCACTCTCACGCTCCGCGGCTGGAACGTCGAGGACAAGACCCACCAGGGTGACGAAGCACTCAGCGCGATCACGGAACGCCACTTCAGGGACCTGCGCGCCCGCGGCTTCAACGTCGCCCGCCTCCTCGTCTTCTGGGACGACCTGGAGCCGCGCCGCGGCCACTACAGCCACCGCTATCTGCGCAAGATCCAGCGCATCCTCGGCTGGGCGCACAAGCACCGCGTCCAGGTCGTCCTCGACGCCCACCAGGACGTGTTCGGACCCGCCTTCGGTCACCGCGGAATCCCCCGCTGGGCGACGCGGACCGACGGGCTTCCGTTCACCCCGCACCCCGACGACTGGTTCGCCGAGTACTTCGAGCCCGCCGTCCAGCGCGCCTTCACGCACCTCTACGAGGACGCGGACCTGCGCACCGCCCAGGTCCGCATGTGGCGCCTGATCGCCGACCGCTTCGGCGGCCACCCGGCACTGCTCGGCTACGACCTCATCAACGAGCCCATGGGCGAACTCCGCCCCGGCGAGGGCCTGGCGACCGCCGCCCGCCGCATCGAGGCGACCCAGCTCACCCCCCTGTACAACCGGCTCGCCGACGCCATCCGCACCCGGGACCACGCCACCTGGCTGTTCGTCGAGCCGACCCCGATCGTCGGCGAAGGCGTCCCCACGGGGCTCGGCCGGATCGACGACGAACGGGTCGTGTACGCGCCGCACTTCTACAACACGGCGATGGAGGCGGGCGCCGACTACGACCCGTCGGCGGGCTGGATCGAGGCGTACGAGCGGGCCGTCACCGCCTACCCGCGCGAGCACGGGCTGCCGGTCGTGGTGGGGGAGTGGGGCCCCCTGAACAACGGTCTGCCGAACATGCGCCGCTTCTACGACGACGCCCTCGCCTCGCTGAACCGCTACTCCTCCGGCTGGGCGGGCTACGTGTGGTGCTACGGCGGCGGCTACTGCGCGCTCGACCCCGACGGCCGCTTCCGCACGAACAAGGAGCGCACCGCGACGCCCTACGCCCCCGCGGTCGCCGGAACCGTGCGCGAGGACGTCCACGACCCGGGCACCGCCACCTACCGCCTCTCCTACCGGGCCACGCGCCGCCCCGGCACCACCGAGCTCTCCCTGCCGCCGAGCCCCACCGGATGGCGCGTCCAGGTCTCCGGCCGCGGGGCGCACGCCAGCGCAGACAGCGTGCCCGCGGGACGGGCGGGCCAGGTGAAGGTGTGGGCGGCCCGCCACGAGGCGGTCGACGTACGGGTCACACCCGGCCCGGGTCACGGCCCGCACGAGTCACCCGAGCGGAAGGCGGACTGAGAGGGGCGTGCCAGGCGCGAACCAGGGGCGCGCGGACCGGCTGCCCGCTCCTGCTTCCCGGTCGTCTGGGACCGTGTCCCCTGGGTGTCTCCACCCCCGTCCGGAACCGTGGCACCCATGACCACCACACGCATGAAGGCGGCGCGCGTCGGCCGGGCGGCCCTCGCCGCCGCTGCCGCCCTCGCCGTCTTCACCGCCCTGCCCACCAGCACCGCCCACGCCGCCGACGGCATCTTCTTCTACCACTCGCCCGAGTCCGGTGACCTGGAGATCGAGGACCCGGACAACGGCGAGTGCTACCTCCTGCTCCAAGGCGCCGACGCCGTCTACAACGACACCGACACCGAGGCCACCGTGTACTACGACCACGGTTGCGAGGAAGCCGCGGAAACCCTGGAGGCCGGTGAGGAGCGCGGCTACTTCGAGCCCCTTCCGCACAGCGTGAAGTTCGGCTGAGAGCCATCCCCTCAGGACGGCGGGGCCGCCCCTCCTTGGCCCCGCCGTCCACCCCTAGCCGGCGAGCCCCCGCAGCAACTCGGGCAGCGCCGTGCCGATCGGCTCGCGCACCACCTCCGCGGCCCGGTCGTCGTACGGAGTCGGCTCGGCGTTGACGATCACGAGGCGCGCACCGAAGTCGGCGGCGAGGCCCGCGAGCCCCGCCGCGGGCTGCACCTGAAGGCTCGTGCCCACCGCGATGAACACCTCGCAGGCCTTGGTGATCGCCACGGCGTCGCCGAGCACCTCCGGATCGAGCCGCTCGCCGAACATCACCGTCGCCGACTTGAGGACGCCCCCACATGTGGTGCACGCCGGATCCGGCTCGCCCGCCTCGACCCGGGCGAGCGCCTCCTCCATCGGCCCGCGCGCACCGCACCCGGCGCACACCACGGAGCGCGCCGAGCCGTGCAGTTCGAGCACCTTGCGGTCCGGCATCCCGGCCAACTGGTGCAGCCCGTCCACGTTCTGCGTGATCACCCGCACCGGGACGCCGGAGCGCTCCAACTCCACCACCGCGTGGTGCGCCGCGTTCGGCCGGGCCCGCAGCGTCCGGTTCTCCCGCCGCATCTGCCACGACCTGCGCCGGATCTCCGGGTCGCCCATGTAGTACTCGTACGTCACGAGCTTCTCGGCCTCGGGGTCGCGCCGCCACAGGCCGTTGGGCCCGCGGTAGTCCGGGATGCCGGAGTCCGTGGAGATGCCGGCTCCGCTGAGAAGGGCGACGAGAGGCTTGCTCATGCCGCCGAGGGTAAGGCGCGGGGGCGCGCCGCGGCGAACGGATTCCGCCGGGCGCACCGCGTCGCGCCCGCGCCCGGCCCGGCGGCGCGCCTCCGGCCGCCTCCGGCTCGTCCGATGGGGTGAGCTGCGCGCATCGATCCCCGCGCGCTCCCGCCGCACAGGGATCCTGAGTCGGAAGCGGCGTGCGGGCAGGAGCTGGCATGAAGGCCGAAATTGACAGCGACGACAGCGTCCGGCGTGCGATAGAACCATGGATCACACATCCCAGGGCGCATCTCACTTCGCTTCCGTGGCGGCTCTGCCACGCCTCACTCCGGCGACGGCGTGGGCACACCGCTCCCTCCTCCCACCGCACGCCAGGCCGGTCGGCCGCGACGCCGGCGTCCTGACACGCCTCCCTCCACCACTCCCGCGACACACCATGCCGCCCTACGGGGTCCTCGGACCCGGCAATGGGAGAACCCATGTCCGTGCCACCGCCGCCGCAGCCCTACCGCCTGCTGCGCGCCACCGACCTCCTCGACCTGCACTTCCGCTTCCTGGGCCTGCGCCTGGAGAAGCCCGTGCTCGGCCCCCGTCAACTGGTCCGCGCGGAGCCGGACGAGCCGGGCCACCTCGTCGTCACCTTCGGCCCCCAGCACGTCGTCGAGCAGGCGTTCTTCGAGATCAGCCCCGGCCTCCCCGAAGCCGCCCAGGACGCCGCCCTCGCGGGGAGCGAACCGCACAAGCCGCCGCCCGTGGCCTCCCGCATCGGCGGCCGCAGCGTCCTGGTGTTCGAGGTGGGTGCCCAGAAGACCGTCACCTACACCGACACCGGCCTGCTCACCGCGATGCGGGAGCTGCCCCTGCGCGTCGTCGACGCCGCCCGCGCACCGGCCGCCGCGACGGGCCTGCACCAGGCCGTGACCAGCGCGCCGGACAACGTCTTCCACGCCCTGCGCCTGGCCCGCACGGTGGCGGAGCTCACGGCGCGGCACGGCGCCGACGCACCCGTCGACGCGGGACTGCGCGCCGCCCCGGCCGCGGAGCCCGCCGCCGGAGCCCGGCCCGAGAACCCGCTCGCGAACCCGGACGACCCGAAGACCGGCATCGAACTGCCCTACCGGCTCCTGCTGTCGCCGCCGCAGGGCGCCACCTGGTCCCACAGCACCGAACTCGCCGACCCCACCGGCCGCGTCGAACTGTGGCACACCCGCCTGCCCGCCACCGGTGCCCGCGCCGTCTGGACGCGCGACCCGGGCTTCGACCCGGCCGTCCCCCACCCCCTTGACCCCACCGGCAACGACTTCATCATGGCCATGACCCCCGAGGACCGGTCATCCGTGGTGCACCTCAGCTCCAACACCCAGCTGCCGGGGGGCTTTCAGCCGACACCGTTGACCGGTGACAACCTCATGCTGTCCGCCATGGGCGGCTGGCTCGACTCCCTGGGGCGCTGGGACCGGCCGCCCGCCGGCTTCGAGGTCACCCAGTGGCGCCACCGCGCGTCCCTGGGCCGCGACCACTACGTACGCGTCATGTACCGGGGCCGTCTCTTCCCCTTCGGTCATCTGGCGGACCTCGTCAAGGTCACCGAGCGCAAGTTCGACCGCGATAGGCCCGACCACGCGGCCTACCTCAACCAGCGGTTCTTCATCATGGTGCGCGAGCCGGTCCGCCGCTACGGCGCGCCCGAGGACACCGAGGAACTGAAGCGGCTGCGCCGCCTCTTCCCGTTCACCAGCGTCCGCCTGCTCACCCTCGTCACCCCCGACCTGCACGCGCCACGCCCCTTCCCCGGCCTTGCCGAAGCCCTTGAGGACCCGCCCAACAAGAGGCTCGCCTTCTTCCCGGAGACCGACGAGGAGGTGCCCTTCCAGTTCCAGGTGAGCATGACCGACCTCGACGGCCGCCTCGTGGAGTTCCGCACGCCCATGGCCTTCGTCGGCAAGAACCTGTACGAGAGCCGTGCCGACGTGGAGAACTTCGTCGCCCGCTACACACCGGCCCTGACCGCGCCGAGCCCCGCGCC
Organism: Streptomyces spectabilis; assembly: GCF_008704795.1. NCBI lineage: Bacteria > Bacillati > Actinomycetota > Actinomycetes > Kitasatosporales > Streptomycetaceae > Streptomyces > Streptomyces spectabilis. Next base: position 9,528,360 of record NZ_CP023690.1, read on the forward strand.
GCCCGACCTGAGCCACGACGAGGTCAAGCGCGTCGTCGCCGACGTACGCGGCCAGGCCATCGCCTACGCGCCGAGCCACAAGCCGGACGACACGACCCTCTCCACCGGCCAGCTCGTCTGGGGCGCCGCGAACACCCCGGCGTCCGCCCCCGCCGATGAGCCCCTGTTCCTGCCCACCGTGCGCTGGGCACGGGCCGTCGTGCCCGCCCTCAGCCGCTTCGGCACCGGCTCCGGCGGGGACCGGCCGCAGTCGGTGTTCCACCCCGAGCCGTACGTACGCGATGCCTTCACCGACGCGAACAAGGGCCAGCTGTTCATCGAACTCGTCGAGCCCTTCGACCTGACCTTCAGCGGGGGAGGACAGAGCGCCGGAGCCCTCGCCCAGCCGAACTTCTCCGTCGCGGGTCTGTCCCGGCTGACCGGCCCGGTCGCCGCCGTCCCCGCCACGTCCCTCGGGCCCGCCGCCGACCCGGCCGACAAGTGGGTCAACCTCCTCCAGGGCCGGTTCAACCCGCTCGACTACTTCAAGCAGATCGCCGACGCCAAGCTGTTCGGAATGTTCCCGCTGTGGGAGATCCTCAAGGAGGTCGGCCTCGACAAGCTCAAGGCGCCGAACTTCCTCACGGCGACCGTCAACGCCGTCACCGGCTTCCTCAGCGATCTGCGCGGTCTGCGCGACACCCTGGCAAGCGTCCAGGAGCAGTTCCCGGAGACCGCCGACCGCGTCACCCGCGTCGTCGACACCGCGACACGCTTCGTCGAGGTGCTCCTCGCCTACATCACCAGCAACGTGGAACACCGTCCCGATCCCACGCGCATCGAGGACGTCGACACCGCCTTCCGCGCCTTCGCCGACGCCCTGAGGGACCTGCGCGTCAACCTGCCCGCCGGGGTCGAGACCGGGGTGCGGCAACTGCTCACCCGCATCGCCGAGGCGACGGCCACGTACGAGAACGGGGCGGGAGAAGTCCTCGCGCTGCGGGACGCCATCAAGACGGCCGCGCTCGGCGCCAAGCTGCCGGACGTCGTCAGCTCCCGCCTTCAGTGGCAGCCGGACATCAAACCGTGGGCGCCGGACCGGAAGGACCCCCCGACGCGGGAGAAGGACGCCGTCTTCTGGCCCACCGGCAAGCTGACCCTCGTCGCGGACCTGCGCGGCTCACTGCGCCCCGACGTGCCCCAGGCCGCCGACGTCACCTGCACGCTCGACAACTTCAAGCTGCGCATGGTCCCGGACTTCGAAGCGATCGCCCTGGACTTCGAGCGGATCCGCTTCACCATGCGCGCCGGGAAGAAGCCGGACGTCGAGGTGAAGTTCCGCGACCTCGAGTTCATCGGCCACCTGGAGTTCATCCAGACCCTGCGCAACCTCATCCCGCTCGACGGCTTCAGCGACCCGCCCGCCCTCACCGTGGACAGCTCCGGCATCCACGCCAACTACTCGATGCAGCTGCCCAACGCGGCCGTCGGCGTGTTCAGCCTGGAGAACCTCTCCCTGAACGCGATGCTCTCCGTGCCGTTCATCGGGAACACCCCGCTCCAGGCGGGCTTCTCCTTCTGCCGCCGCGAGGCGCCCTTCCGCCTCACCGTGTCGATGCTCGGCGGTGGCGGCTACTTCGGCATCGTCCTGAACCCCAAGGAAATCGCCGTCCTGGACGCCGCCCTGGAGTTCGGCGCCGCGGTGTCCATGAACTTCGGCGTGGCCAGCGGCAGCCTGTCCGTCATGGCGGGCGTCTACTTCCGGCTCGAAGTGCGCCACATCACGCCCGACCCGAGCAGGCCGGACCACAAGGTGAGCCGCCCGAGCGTCAAGCTCGTCGGCTACCTCCGCGCCCGCGGCGAGGTCGACGTCCTCGGCATCGTCTCCGCCTCCATCGAGCTCTACCTGGAACTCGGCTACGAGGACGGCTACGCCGTCGGCCGCGCCCGCCTCACCATCAGCATCGAGATCGGCTTCTTCGAGAAGTCCGTGACGATCCGCTGCGAGAAGAAGTTCGCCGGCAGCGGCAAGCGCGACGGGTTCGCGGGCGCCGCCCCCGCCCCCGAGCTCACACCGCCGTCGTTCGCCGACCTCATGTCGCCGTACACCGACCCGGTCACGGGCGCCCGCGTCGACCCCGTCCTCGACTACTGCACGGCCTTCGCGGAGGTGAACTGACCATGGTGGACAGCATCCGATGGACCGTCCTGCCCGACGGTGTCATCGAGGGTGACACCGTACGCGTGTCCGTCCTCGTCACCCCGAACCTGACCGACATCAGCCGACTCGGCCAGTCCGACGCGTTCATCAGATGGCCCGAGCGGCTCACCACCCTGCTGTCCGGTCTGACGTTCGAGTTCGACACCCCCGAACACACCTACGTCACCCAGCACGAGCCGACCGGCCGCTACCCCGCGGCCGACCTCGACGTGTGGCAGGCCCTGTTCAAGGACACCACCCTGGTGAAAGCGCCGACGCAGGCGGCCGCGCTCGCCGCCGAGGCACCGAAGACGCTGCGCTCCTTCCCCGGCAAGATGGTGCACGACGAGGTCACCGGCGTGTACCAGGCCGTCGCGGTGACCACGACGCGCAGCCGCCTGGGCGGCGAATGGGCCCGCCAGGAGCGCGCCCTGTGCGAGGAGCCCCCGACGGACCACCGGGGCTGGGAGATGCCCGCCCTGTATCTGATGCCCGACATCATCAGCACACAGGTCCTCACCATCGGCCGGGACATGGCGAAGGGCTACGAGGCGGTGAAGGCGGCGCTCAACCCGCACAGCGACGACCCGCGTGCCGCCGCGGACGACTTCACCCCGCGCTTCATGGACCGTACGACCGACGTGTACCACCAGACCGCGCACCAGCACATGCTGCCCCTGGCCGAGACCGCCCTGTTCTACGACCGGCCCAAGCCGACGCCCCAGGCCGCGTCGGAGGATGAGGAAACGCACCGCGTCGACTTCCACGAGGCGTGCGGCCTGCTCGGCGACTATCCGGAGCTGCAGCGCAGGTTCGGCCTCGTCGTCGACCGGAAGTTCACCCTGCCCGCGGGCGTGCCCGACGGCGCCTCCGTCCGGGTGCGGTTCGACAGCGGCGTCCCCGGCGCCGACGTCCTCAACGCCGACGCGCGCTGCCCCTGGACGAAGATCCGGCTCGTGCGGGGCAGCGTCTTCGAAGCGGGAGTCGAAACCGAGGGCCTGATCACCGGCGGGATGCTGAACCTCGGCGCTCCCGACACCTGGCACCTCACCGAACTGGACGTGGACGCCGCGGTCCTGAAGCACCTCGACTACGCCCGCACCATCGCGGTCCTGTACGACCGCGAGGTGCCGGCGAGCCCCGGATCGGTCGCCTACCAGGTCGCGGGCACCGCCACCCCGGCCGCCCGCGGCGGTGGCATCACCCTGCTGCACACCGACCGCGACCGGCACCTAGCGGGGCAGATCGGCACCGACTTCAAGCGCCGCGCCGGCACCGGGAAGATCCATCTGACGGCCGAGAGCCTGGTGCGCGGCTACCGCGTGGACATCGGCACCGTCGACCCGGCCACCGGCGCCGTCCGCCAGTGGCAGTCGCTGCTGCGCCGCCGCGGCCGCTACACGATCCGGTGGCCCGGACAGCAGCCCGTGCCCCTCCAGGTCCGCCCCGACGAGGGCCTGGTGCGCGCCAGCGCCGTGACCGCCCAGTCCGTCGGCGCCGAGGACGTCTACGGCCACCAGGCCGTCTTCGGCTGGCACGGCTGGAGCCTGGCCGCGCCCCGCCCGGGCCGCACCATCGGCCTCGACGACGAGCCGGAGGCACCCGCCCCGCCCGTGTCGCCGGACGTGCCCCTGGAGACCAGGTTCACGGCGGAGCCCGGCTCGCTGCCCGCGCTGCGCTTCGGCCGCACGTACCGCATGCGCGCCCGCGTCGTCGACCTCGCGGGGAACAGCCTCGAGCACACGGCGAGCACACCCGAGGCCGTCCAGTCCGACGCCCTCACCTACGGCCGCTGGGAGCCTGTCCCGCAGCCCGTGGTGGTGCCGCTCCTGCCGTTCAACGAAGGCGAGTCCGCCGAGCGCCTGGTCATCCGCAGCACCGTCACCGACGACGGCCGCCACATCTCGCCCGACGAGTACGTCCTGTGGCGCTCCAACGTCCCCGACCACAAGGCGCGCTCCGACGTCGACGGCCTCGACCGCCAGTACAAGCCGATCGCGGAACGGCACGTGGCACCGCCGAAGACGGCCCTGCAGATGGCCGAGGAACACGGTGTGTTCGACGCCGCCTTCGGCGCGGGCAGACCCGACCGGGTGCGCGAGGAGTACTTCGCCGCCGCCTCCCGCGAGTCCGGGTCCTTCCTGGACACCGTCGTACGCGACCCGCACTGGCCGCACCTCCAGCGCGACCTGCTGCTCGAGGGCTCCATCCGCGTCGCCAAGCACGACGTGCACGACCCGCTGCCCGTCACCCCGCTGCCCCTCGCACGCCGCGGCGCCGGGCTGAAGCGGGGTGAGTTCATCGTGCACGACACCCACCAACTGCTCCTGCCGTACCTCCCGGACGTCCTCGCCGAGGGCGTCATGCTGCGCGGCCTTCCCGGCGACCGGGAGAACCGCAAGATCCCCTTCCCCGGCTCCTGGCCGCAGGCCGAGCCCTTCCGGATCCGGATCAAGGAAGGCAGCGGCGAACCCCACTGGGTCGGTCTCACCCAGCGCGTCCTGGAGGTGTACCTGCCCAAGGGCGAGATCGCCACGGTCCGCCTGAGCTGCTATCTGGACCCGCGGAAGCTCCCCCTGCTGCGCCAGTGGGGGCTGCTCACCGAGTCCGCCTTCTGGCAGGACCTGCGCGACGAGGACCGGGCGTTCCTCACCCGGGCCACCGCCGACGGCGAGAACTGGATGCTCACGCCGTGGACGGAGATCACGCTGGTGCACGCGGTGGAGAAGCCCGTCGAGCCACCGCGCCTGGCCGAACTCGCCGCGTCCCGGGTGGCCGAGCGGACCGCGGCCGACATCACCCTCCAGGTCACCAGCCACGCCGAGAGCACCGGCCACGTCGAGGTGGACGCCCGCTGGAGCGAGTGGCTCGACGACGTCACCCAGGCCGGGCCCACCCGCGTCGCCGGACACAAGCAGCTGGAGGACATCACCCTCGGCTACACCGACGACGAGGAACGGGTCACCCGCACCCACGAGTTCGGCGACACCCGGCACCGCAACGTCCTGTACACGCCGACCGCCGTCACCCGCTTCCGCGAGTACTTCCACCCCAGCCTCACCGACGACCGCGCCAAGGTCACCCGCCTCGGCCCGACCGCGGCCCCCCTGCCGGTGCCCAGCTCCCGCAGGCCCGAACCACCCGCCGTCGCCTACGTCGTGCCGACCCTGCGCCACGACCGCAGCGTCGACCAGCAGCGGGCGGCCGTCACCCAGCGCCGCCGCCCCGCGGGCCTGCGCGTCCATCTGAACCGCCCCTGGTACTCCTCGGGCGACGACGAGATGCTCGCCGTGGTGCTCGACACGGGCACTGGCCTGCCCGACACCCTCGCCACCCGCTGGGGCGTCGACCCGGTCTGGTCCGACACCACGGTCCTGCCGCGCCCGCAGGCCACGCACTTCCCGAACGCCGAGAAGCGCCCGACCGGTCTGCGCCTGCCCGGCTCACCCGACACGGCCCCGGTCCTGGTCGACGCCGCGGCCTTCACCCCGTCGTACGACAAGGGACGCAAGCTCTGGTACGTCGACATCGACGTGGACTTCGGCAGCGGCGGTGCCACCGCCTACTTCCCGTATCTGCGCCTCGCGCTCGCCCGCTACCAGCCGTACGCGATCGACCCGCTGCACCTGTCGAAGGTGGAGCGGGCGGAGTTCGCGCAGCTCCTGCCGCCGCGCACGCTCACCGGGCGGCGCGAGGGCACCCAGCTCACGGTCGCCCTCACCGGCCCGGCCACGTACAACGAACTGGGCGAGATCAGCGGCACGGGCACCGCCGCCGCGGCCGCGTGCCGCCGGGTCACCCTCACCCTCCAGACCCGGGCGAGCCTGGGCGACGACGACATGGACTGGAAGCAACTGGGCACCCCGGCGGACCTGGCCTGCCGCGCCGACGGCACGGGCTTCGCCTGGTCCGGCGGCATCACGGCCCCCACCGGTCAACCCCTCACCCTCTACCGGCTGCTCGTCCAGGAGCACGAGCTCTACCGCACCGACAAGGACACGGCGACCGACACGGTCACCGTCAACGGCACCCCCCTACCGGCCGCCAGGCGCCTGGTGCACGCCGACTACTTCGACCTGACCGTCGGCCTCCTGGGCCGGATCGACTTCAAGCTGTAGGAAACCGGCCCGGCCGAGCAGGCCGGGCCCCACCGCAGCGCGTCGGGAAACCACCACCTCTGCTGCTACTCTCTGTCATCGCATGGTCATCGTGAGCAACTTGCAGAGGTGTGCGTGAAGGTCACCTGCGTCGGAGGCGGGCCCGCCGGTCTCTATCTCTCCATCCTGCTGAAACGGCAGGACCCGTCCACCGAGATCACCGTCCACGAGCGCAACGCGGAGGGCTCCACCTACGGCTGGGGCGTCACGTACTGGCGCGGGCTCCTCGACAAACTCCACGCGCACGACCCCGAGTCCGCGCGCGCCGTCGAGGAGGCCTCCGTCCGCTGGTGCGACGGCGTCGCACACGTGGGGGACCGGAGCACACGCCACCGCGGCGACGAGGGCTTCGGCATCGGCCGCCACCGGCTCCTCGAACTCCTCGCCGCACGGGCCCGGTCCCTCGGCGTCCGCCTGGAGTTCGGCCACGAGATGACGGCCGACGAACTGCCCGCCGACGCCGACCTGGTCGTCGCCGGTGACGGCCTGCACAGCACGCTGCGCGGCCGGAGCGCGGACCACCACGGCACGCGCGTCACCGCCGGGCGCAACCCGTACATCTGGCTCGGCACCCCCAAGGTCTTCGACGCCTTCACCTTCGCCTTCGTGGAGACCGAGCACGGCTGGATCTGGTGCTACGCGTACGGCTACGGCGCCGAGGGCAGCACCTGCGTCGTCGAGTGCGCCCCGGAGACCTGGACCGGGCTCGGCCTCGACCGCGCGGACGAGGCCGAAGGCCTGACCCTCCTCGGCAAGCTCTTCGAGCGCCTCCTGGACGGGCACCCGCTGATCGGCCGCTCCACCAGCGACGGCCGGACCCAGTGGCTGACCTTCCAGACCCTCACCAACCAGCGCTGGTACCGCGACAACGTCGTACTCCTCGGCGACGCCGCGCACACCACGCACTACTCCATCGGCGCGGGCACCACCCTCGCCCTGGAGGACGCCATCGCCCTCGCCGCGGCCCTGCGCGCTCACCCCACGCTCCCGGGAGCGCTCGCCGCCTACCAGCGGGAGCGCGAGGCCGCCCTCCTGCCCGTCCAGAGCGCGGCCCGCCACAGCGCCCAGTGGTACGAGAACCTGCCGCGGTACATCAACCTGCCCCCGCACCGCATGTTCGCCCTGCTCGGCCAGCGCCACTCGCCACTGCTGCCGTACGTCCCGCCGCAGCTCTACTACGGCCTCGACAAGGCCGTCGGACAGGTCGACGCGCTGCGCCGGTTCAAGCGCTGGCTGGGCCCGAAGCTCGCCAGGACCGCGCACACGCGCGCCCCGGCCGGTCGCGACTAGCGCCGAGCGGCCGGGTCACGTGCCGTCCCCGTGGCCCGGGCCGGGGCCCGGACCACTCGGTGCCTCGATCAGGACTGCGGCGGGTTCTGCTGCCCCTGGTCGCCGCCCAGCTGCCCCTTGAGCTTCTCCTGGGCGGTGTCGACCTGGCTGCTGTACTTGCCCTGCGTCTTGTCGTCGACGAAGTCTCCCGCCTTGTCGATGCCCTGGCCCGCCTTGTCCTCGTGGCCCTTCAGCATCTGCTTGAGCTTGTCCATCACAGACATGGGATGTCTCCTTGCGCTGTCGCCCCTGTCTCCAGGTTCACCGCGCACCGACCGATCCGCATCCCGTGCGGCGGAAAACCCTGTGCGTCACCGGAGCCCCGGGCGCTACCGTCCCGGCATGCCCCATGAGGACGGACACTTCGCGGAAGAGGTCGCCGCCACCTACGACGAGTCGTCGGCGGACATGTTCCGCCCGGAGGCGGTGGACCCGGTCGTCGACGTCCTCGCCGCGCTGGCGGGGGACGGACAGGCGCTGGAGTTCGGCGTCGGCACGGGCCGCATCGCCCTGCCGCTGTCGCGGCGCGGCGTCCCGGTGCACGGCATCGAGATGTCCCGGGCCATGGCGTCCCGGCTGCGGGACAAGCCGGGCGGCGACGCCGTCGGCGTGACCATCGGCGACTTCGCCTCGACCCACGTGGCGGACGCGAGCTCGGCCTCCGTCGTTTATCTCGTCTTCAACACGATCAACAACCTGACCACGCAGGACGCCCAGGTGGCCTGCTTCCACAACGCCGCGGCCCATCTGCGCCCCGGCGGCAGCTTCGTGATCGAGGTCGGCGTGCCCGACCTGCGGCTCCTGCCGCCCGGCCAGACCGCCGTACCGTTCCACATCAGCTCCACGCAGTGGGCCTTCGACACCTACGACGTCGCCACGCAGTCGATGAGCTCGCACTACGTGACGATCGTCGACGGCCGCGCCGAGCACCGCGCGGTTCCGTTCCGGTACGTGTGGCCCGCCGAGCTCGACCTGATGGCGCGGCTCGCCGGACTGCGGCTGCGCGACCGCTGGGAGGACTGGCACCGCAAGCCCTTCACCAGCGAGAGCACAAGCCATGTCTCGGTGTGGGAGAAGCCCGCCGACTGACCGGCCCCCGGCCCTCGGCCACTGAGTCAACGCCCGGCGAGGAGCGCGTCGACGGCCCGCCCGAACAGCCACGACGCCGACCGCGCCACCACGGGATCCAGCGCCCGCGGCAGCCACCGGACCCGCAGCTCCTCACGCCAGACGACCCGCGCGCCCCCGCTGTCGCTGCGAGGGCCCACCTCTATCTCGGCCCAGCCGGTGACGAAGGTGCCGCGCTTGACCAGGCGGCAGGCCCCGTGCCGTCCCCGCGGCGGCCGCCAGACCACGACCTCCATCAGATCCTCGAACGCCAGCGGCCCCACCCCGGACCGCGCGGTCAGCAGGGCGCCCACGCCGCCCGCCGCCCCGGAGACCGTGACCCTGGTCAGGGGCATGACCTGCCCGTGCCGCTCCCAGTCCGTCAGGCGCAGCCACGCCTCGTCGGCGCTCAGCGGCGTGGTGCGGACGATGCGGAAGAGGGCCATGCGCCGATCGTAGGCAGACCGCAGGGCCACGAGGCGCCGTCAGCGGGCCCACTCCGGCTTCCAGACGTCGGCATCCGGCGCGTCCGGGTGCGCGGAGACGAGGTGGTCGCGCAGCGTGGCCAGGGCCGGGTGCGGGTTGTCGGCGCGCCAGAGCAGGGAGTGCGGGTAGACCGGCGTCGGGTCGCGAAGGGGCACGAGCCGCAGGTCGTGGCCCACCGGCCAGACGAGGGGAGTGCGCTCGCTCAGGAAGGTCGCGAGGGTCGTGGAGTCCACGATCGTGTCGAGGAGGGCCTCGACGCCGAAGTCGGGGCCGATCGCGTCGATGGACAGGCCGAAGGCCTCGGCGAGCGCGTCGTAGTACGCCGCCCACTCGGTCCCGGGGGCGTTGCCGGGCATCCAGATACGGTGCCCGGCGAGGTCGGCGAGCCTGACCGACGGGGCGGACGCGAACGGGTGGGCGGGCCCGGTGAACAGGCGCAGCGGCTCGTCGAGGACGGGCACCGCCCTGATGCCGTCCGGCAGTTGCCGGCCCGGCATGGTCACGGCCCGGAACGTGGCGTCGATGGTGCCGGACGCGAGGGCCTCGACGGCCGCGTCGGCGCCGTAGAGCGTGACGACGTCGAGCTCCACGTCCGGGTGCGCGCGGTGGAAGTCGCGCACCAGACCCGCGGTCGCGACGCGGCGGCCGACCACGTCCACGCGCAGGGCGCGCCGCCCCGGGCGCACGGACGCGGCGGCCCGCTCCTCGGCCAGGAGCAGCGCCCGGGCGTGCGGCAGGAACGCCTGCCCGTCGATGGTGAGCCGGGCCCCGCGCGGAGTACGGGCGAACAGGCGCACGCCGAGCTCCTCCTCGAGCGCGGCGACACGCTTGGAGACGGCCTGCTGGGTGAGCGACAGATCGACGGCGGCCTTCTGGAACTGCCCGGCATCCGCGGCGGCGACGAAGGTGCGTACGGAGTTGAGATCCACACCGCGCAGCCTACTGACACAACACATGGTTGTGGCTCGCTGGGGAGCAGGTTGTTTGATCGGAGGCGTGGACGCTCGCTTTGATGGCGCCTTGACGGCGCCGGTCAACGAATGGTTGCCCGAACCGGCCGGTCGCGAGCGTGCTGCGCATGCCCCGGCCCGGCGGCGCCCCGCCCCTCACCCCGGAGGTGACGCACCCGTGTCCGACTCCTTCGTCCATCTGCACAACCACACCGAGTACTCGATGCTGGACGGCGCCCAGAAGCTGCGGCCCATGTTCGCCGAGGTGGCCCGGCAGCGGATGCCCGCCATCGCCATGAGCGACCACGGGAACATGTTCGGCGCCTACGAGTTCGCGCAGGTGGCGAAGGACTTCGACGGCGTGCGGCCGATCATCGGCGTCGAGGCGTACATGGCGCCCTCGTCACGCTTCGCGCGCAAGCAGGAGTTCTGGGGGCCGGGCGGCCGCCGAGCCGTCGGTCACGACGGCGAGGGCTCCAAGGACGTCTCCGGCGGCGGCCGCTTCACCCACATGACCATGTGGGCCCGCAACGCCCAAGGGCTGCGCAACCTCTTCCGGCTCAGCACCCGGGCCAGCTACGAGGGCCAGTTCCCCGCGGGCAAGCCGCGCATGGACCGCGAGCTGATCGCCGAACGCCCCGACGGCATCATCGCCACCACAGGCTGCCCCTCCGGCGAGATCCAGACGCGCCTGCGCCTCGACCAGTACGACGAGGCGAAGACCGCCGCCGCGGCCTGGCAGGACCTCTTCGGCCGCGAGAACTACTTCCTGGAGCTGATGGACCACGGCCTGGACATCGAACGCGAGGTGCGCGCCGGACTGCTGCGCCTGGCCGACGAACTCGGCATCCCCCTGCTCGCCACCAACGACGCGCACTACGTCACCGAGGACCAGGCCGACGCCCACGACAACCTGCTGTGCATCGGCGTCGGCAAGAACAAGGACGACCCGAGGCGCTTCCGCTTCAACGGCTCCGGCTACTACCTCAAGAGCGCCGCCCAGATGCGCGCGCTGTTCTCGGAGCTCCCACAGGCCTGCGACAACACCCTGCTGATCGCCGAGCGCGTCGAGCCCTACGACGAAGTCTTCGACCACGTCGACGAGATGCCGCGCTTCCCGGACGTCCCCGAGGGCCACACCCAGGAGTCGTGGCTGCGCGAGGAGGTCCGCAAGGGGCTCATCCTGCGCTACGGCGACCCGGTCCCCGCACACGTCCTCGACCGCTTCGAGACCGAGATGTCGGTCATCGGCCCCATGGGGTTCAGCGCGTACTTCCTCGTCGTCGCCGACATCTGCCGCTACGCCCGCGACAACGGGATCCCCATCGGACCCGGCCGCGGCTCGGCGACCGGCTCCCTCGTCGCCTACGCGACGCGCATCACCGAGCTGTGCCCGCTGGAACACGGCCTGCTCTTCGAGCGGTTCCTGAACCCCGAGCGCATCAACCCGCCGGACGTCGACCTCGACTTCGACGACCGCCGACGCGACCGCATGGTCCGCTACGTCACCGAGAAGTACGGCGACGAGTACACCGCCTTCGTGAACACCTTCGGCACCATCAAGGCGAAGAACGCGATCAAGGACTCCTCGCGCATCCTCGGCTACCCCTACGCCCACGGCGAGCGCATCACCAAGGCGCTCCCGCCCGACCAGAACGGCAAGCCCGCCCCGCTGGCCGCCGTCTTCGACCCCGCGCACCCGCGCTACGCGGAGGCCGGGGAGCTCCGGCAGCTGTACGAGGCGGATCCGGACGTCAAGCGGGTCATCGACACCGCGCGCGGCGTGGAGGGCCTCACCCGCGGCACCGGCGTGCACGCCGCCGCCGTGATCCTGTCCAAGACGCGCCTCACCGACCGGATCCCGCTGCACATGCGCGCCGCCGACGGCGCGAAGATCACCGGCTTCGACTACCCGTCGTGCGAGGCGATGGGCCTGATCAAGATGGACTTCCTGGGCCTGCGGAACCTCGGCGTCATCGACCAGGCCCTCGCCAACATCCGGGAGAACCGCGGAGTCCGCCTGGCCACCGTCGACCCGGGCGACGGCGACCCGGACACCGTCGTGATCCCCCTCGACGACGCGAGGACGTACCGGCTGCTCGCCGAGGGCAACACCTTCGGCGTGTTCCAGCTCGACGGCGGCGGCATGCGGGCCCTGCTCAAGCTGATGGCACCCACCCGCTTCGAGGACATCGCGGCCGCCAACGCCCTGTACCGGCCCGGCCCCATGGCCGCCAACGCCCACACCAACTACGCGCTGCGGCAGAACGGCAAGCAGGAACCCGCCCCGATCCACCCCGAGCTGAAGGAGGCCCTCGACCCGATCCTCGGCTCCACCCACCACCTGCTGATCTTCCAGGAACAGATCATGGCCATCGCCCGCCAGCTCGCCGGGTACACCCTGGGCGGCGCCGACATGCTGCGCCGCGCGATGGGCAAGAAGAAGCCCGAGGTGCTCGCCGCCGAGTGGGAGAAGTTCCACGGCGGCATGCGCGCGAACGGCTACTCCGACGAGGCCGTCAAGGCCCTCTGGGACGTGATGCTGCCGTTCTCCGGCTACGCCTTCAACAAGTCCCACACCGCCGGATACGGCCTCGTGTCGTACTGGACCGCCTACCTCAAGGCGAACTACCCGGCCGAGTACATGGCCGCCCTGCTCACCTCGGTCGGCGACGACAAGGACAAGGCCGCGGTCTATCTGGCCGACGCCCGCAAGAACGGCGTCCGGGTCCTCCAGCCCGACGTGAACGAGTCCCTCGCGGAGTTCACCGCGATCGGCGACGACGTCCGGTTCGGCCTGCGCTCCGTGCGCAACGTCGGCGACAGCGTCATCGAGGCCGTCGTCGACGCCCGCCGCCGCAAGGGGAAGTTCACCTCCTTCCCCGACTTCCTCGACAAGGCCGACCTGCCCGCGCTGCCCAAACGGGCGGTGGAATCCCTGATCAAGGCCGGGGCCTTCGACTCGCTCGGGCACTCGCGCAAGGGCCTGACAGCCGTCCACGAGGACGCCATCGACGCGATCACCCCGGTGAAGAAGGCGGCGGCCTTCGGCCAGGACGACCTGTTCGCGCACCTCGGCGGCCCGCAGGACGCCGACACACCGGCCTTCGGTCTCGACTTCCCCCTCGACGCGACGGAGTGGCCGCGCGGACAGCTCCTGGCGACCGAGCGCGAGATGCTCGGCCTCTACGTCTCCGCCCACCCGCTCGACGGCGCCGAGCACATCCTCACCGGCGCCCGGGACCGCTCCATCGCCGAACTCCTCGCCTCCGGCCGCACCGGCGGCGAGGTCCGGCTCTCCGGCCTGATCACCGGCATCCAGCGCAAGGTGACCAAGCAGGGCAACGCCTGGGCCGTCGTCCAGCTCGCCGACCGCGACGCGAGCGTGGAGGTCCTCTTCTTCCCCGCCGCCTACCAGCTGGTCCAGCACGCCCTGACCGAGGACAACGTCATCTCCGTCCGGGGCAGGGCCGAGGACCGCGACGGCACCCTCAACGTCTTCGGCCGCGAGCTCACCGTGCTCGACGTGTCCTCCGCCGAGCACGGCGGCAGGCCGCCCGTCCTGCTCGCCCTGCCCGCCCACCGCGTCACCGAGCGGTCCGTGGCCGGCCTCAAACGGATCCTGGCCGCCCACCCCGGAGACAGCCCCGTCCGCCTCACCGTCCGCGGCCCGCGCAAGACCACCGTCTACGCCCTGGAGGCGAGGGTGAACGCCGCCACCCTCGCCTCCGACGTCAAGGGCACCTTCGGGGCCGACGCGTGGGCGGGCACCGGGTGACCCCGACGGGCGCGTCCGTCAGCCGCCCACCACCGGATAGTGGTCGGAGAGATTGGTGTACGTGTACTGCTTGCCCCAGCTCGACACCGTCCAGGGGGCGCTCTGCTCCTTGACCACCTCGTTCTTCCACCCCGCAGGACGGGCGTGCCCCTGGCGGTGCAGGACGTGGTCGAGGTCCTCGCGCGGGTCGCTCGGATAGCGCTCCGATGCGATCGAATTGTCCCGCGTGTCGAAGGAGTACGGGTGCCCGGTCCGCTCGTCCGCGGGCGCCAGACCGGCGTCGGCGAGCATCGAGGCGTACTCCGTGCTGCGCGAGTCCACGTTGAAGTCGCCCGCGACCAGCACCTGTTCGTTCGCCGGTATGCGCTTGGCGTCGAGGAACGCGTCCACCTCCTTGAACTGCTTGGCGCGCGTCGCAGCCGCCTCGCCCGCCCCGCAGCCCGGGTCCGTGGACTGCGCGTGGGTGCCGACCACGTGCACCTTCGCGCCGTTCACCGCCAGGACGGCGTACACGAATCCCTTGTTGGAGTGGTAGTCCGCGCCGCAGGCGTCCTTGTAGACGTACTGCTCCTTGCGCACGATCGGCCACTTGCTCAGGACCGTCACGCCACCGTCCTCCGGCGTCAGCGCCGAGTACGCGCCCCCCGTGGCGTCCCACCCGGACTTGCCGCGGCCCATCACCGGCGTCTGGTGCGGGTACTGCGCCGAGGCGTTCTTCTGCAGGGCGTCGGACGCGGAGTTGTCGAACGCCTCCTGCACCACGACGACGTCGTTCCCCCGGAAGAAGCCGGCGGCCGGGATCTCCTTGGCCCGGTGGTCCTGCCCCCAGTTCGGGTACAGCGTCTTGCTGAACAGGAAGGCGTTGTACGTGAGCACCTTGAGCCGGGGCGTGTCGGCGGCCGACGCGCTCGGGGCCGTCGCGGCCAGCGTCGCCGTGGCGGCGAGCGCCACGGTGATGCCCAGGGCGGTGCGCGGGGTGGAGTGGGGCACGGAGTCTCTCCCTGTGGGGGTGGGAACGGAACCGGCTCAAAGCACCGGCGCGGTCATCCAAGGCGGCGTGGGTTACGACGGATTGACGTACGGGTGAGCGTGGAGAGGATCATGGGGCGCGCCCGGGCGACGGACCACCGTCCCGGCGTGCCGCGAGCGCGGCGGTCCACCTACCTGCCGGTTCGTGCTGGACCGAGAGGGGAGTGGGCCCGGCCGCCCGGGGATCACATGGGGTCTACCGCTGCGCCCACCATGTCCCCGCGGCACCGCCCGCCGTGGTGACGACGGCGACTAGCCACCCGGGGACGCGCTGAATGGTCAGCGGAATCACTTGACAGGGATGTCCGGCGCGCCGCGCTGACAGGCGAGGGATGTGACAGCCCCGTGCATGGCTCCGCCCCGGTGCGGACGTCGGGCCGCCTCGCCCTGCATCAATGACTAGTCCACCAGGCCGTGAAGCCGGAGCATGTCACTGCCGCGAGGACCGCGAGGAGGCGCACCGGCACGCGTTGGACCACGAGGTGAAAGCCACCGATGTGGATCTCGAGAAACGGCCTCGACGATGCGCTTTCGGGCATGGCGGAACTCCTGGACTGGTGGGTTGGGTTGCTCGATGGCGGGGCTGGCGCCTCTCGCTCCACCCATCTTTACGCAGTTCTCCGCTGCTCCAACACACCGGTTGCGCCTAGTCTTCAATAGCCCGAATGGGCTATGCGTATCCGCCGAGTCACACGACAGGGTGCCAAATGCCTCATGAACAGGCTGAGGTCCAGACCAAGTTCAGGCCGTACCCCGTATGAAGCCGTCCCTCGCCTTGCTGGCGAGTAACCCGTTCGGCCTACGTCAGGTTCTGACCATGAAGCACCGGTGAGCTACTGAACCGGGGGATCACCGAACCCGGAGGCGTCATGGCGAAGAACAAGAAGGCCGACCAGGAAGAGGGCGAGAAGAGCGGGCGGCAGGCGCCGGAAACACGGAGCGGCCTCTGGGATTCGGGCGCCCGCAGCACGAACGGCGAATCAGTGCAAACTCGGAGCACTGCTGCGCGTCAATCCAAGAGAGTCCCCGAGGACATAGAGAAGTGCAGTCCGTACGAGAAATCTGACTGAGTCACAGCGGAACTCGGTGATCGACGAGCCGGGGCCTATCGGTGGCTGTCGCGCTCGGGGCCGTCGTGGCCGGCGTCGCCGTCGCGGCGAGCGCCACGGCGATGCCCAGGCAGGTGCCGTCAGGGATCAGGTGGGTGGCGCCTGCGTGCGGCGTACGCACTCGGTGATCACGGTGCTCAGGCTGTCCGTGCGTGCGAAGAGGTCTCGCTGGACGCGGGCTCCGGTGCCGTGGTCGAGGAGTCGTGCCGTGCGCTCGCGGGCCAGGGCGAGGTCGCCGTTGTCGGCGAGGGCGTCGCTCACGTGGTCGAGCAGGGCCCGCACCACCTCGGCGCAGGGGACAGGGCGCATCGACAGCGGATGGAGCAGAGTGTCGTCCAGGCCGGAGCGCGCGGCCCGCCACGCGGCGAGCCGCAGCAGGCTGACGCCGTGCCCCAGCGGCGGCGTGCCCGCGCGCCACTCCCGCGCGGCCGTCTCGACGAGGCCCCGGGCGAGCGCGGCGATCAGGACCGTGGTGCCCGCGTCCAGGCAGACGTCCGCCACCCGGATCTCGACGGTGGGGTAGCGGTGGGAGAGCCGGGCGTCGAAGTAGATCATGCCCCGGTCGCGCAGCGCCCCTGTGGTCACCATGTCGCTGACCTGCTGCTCGTACCGCTCGGCCGAGCCGAAGAGCTCCGTGGGGCCCGCCATCGGCCAGCGTCCCCACACCCGGCTGCGGTAGCTGGCGTACTGACTGTCCTTGCCCTGCCAGAACGGCGAGTTGGAGCTCAGCGCGACGAGGGCCGCCAGCCACGGCCGGATCCGGTCCACGACGGCCACGCCCTCTTCGTCCGACTCCACCGAGACGTGGACGTGGCAGCCGCAGGTCAGCTGCTCCTGGGTGGTGAGGCCGAACTGCTCCTCCATCCACTGGAAGCGGCCACCCACGTTGACGGACGGGCTCGCGGGCAGGGGAGAGGTGGCGAGCGCGGCCACCGAGCCGCCGACGTCCCCGGCGTGCCGGGCCGCCTCCGCCCGCCACCGGACGATCTCGGCGGAGAGGCTGTCCATGTCCGACTGCGGCCGGGTGGCGAATTCGATCTGGTGGCCGTGCAGCTCCTTCTCGAAGGCGTCGTCCTCGAAGGCGTCGTTCTCGGAGTTCTCGGAGTGCTCGGAGTGGTCGGCGTCCCCGTCGTCCCTGGCGCCGTGCGCGCCGCCGTCCCCGTCCCCGTCCGCGCCCCCGTCCTCGGCGGATCCGGGTCTCTCGGCGGTGTCCCGGGCGGCGCGGGCCAGGACGGCCGTCGACAGGGCCCGCGGCTCCCCACTCGCACGGTCGAACAGGAGCAGCTCTTCCTCCACACCCACGGTACGCATCAGACGCCACCTCTCCGGCCCGCCTACTTCGGACTGTGGGGGCCACTCGGTACCCAGTACCCCGACTCCCGGGGCGCAGCCGTGCGCCGGCGACCGGTCGTGCGCACAGGTTTCAGCCAGGCCGATAAGGCGAAAGCGTAGATTATGGTACGAATCGGCTACACGATGATGACCGAGCAAGCGGGGCCGCGCTCCCTCGTCGAGCATCTGGTCGCGGCGGAGGGCGCCGGGTTCGACTTCTCGGTGACCTCCGACCACTACTTCCCGTGGCTGGAGGAGCAGGGGCATTCGCCGTACGCGTGGAGCGTGCTCGGCGCGGCCGCGCAAGCGACCTCGCGGATCCCGCTCATGACGTACGTGACCTGTCCGACGCTGCGCTACCACCCCGCCGTGGTGGCGCAGAAGGCCGCCACGATGCAGCTGCTGTCCGAGGGCCGCTTCCGGCTGGGCCTCGGCAGCGGCGAGAACCTCAACGAGCACGTGGTCGGCGGTGGCTGGCCCTCCCCGCAGATCCGCCTGGAGATGCTGGAGGAGGCCGTGGAGATCATCCGGGAGCTCTTCACCGGCGACAATGTGCATCACCAGGGCGCCCACTTCGACGTGACGAACGCGCGCCTGTGGGACGTGCCGGACGAGCTGCCGCCCATTGGGGTGGCCGTCTCCGGCGAGCTGTCGTGCGCCCTGGCCGGGCGCCAGGCCGACCTGGTCATCGCCACCGAACCGAAGGCCGAGCTGCTCGAATCCTTCGACCGGCACGGCGGCCGGGGCAAGCCCCGCATCGGTCAGCTGCCCGTCTGCTACGACCCCGACAAGGACGCGGCGATCGCCCGCGCCCACGAGCAGTTCCGCTGGAGCGTGGGCGGCTGGCCGGTCAATGCCGAGCTGCCCGGCCCCTCGGGCTTCGCCGCTGCCACCCAGCACGTCACGCGCGAGGACATCGCGCGGCAGGTCCCGTGCGGCTCCGACGTCGACACGTTCGTCGACGCCGTCCGCCCCTACGCGGAGGCGGGCTTCACCGAGATCGCCCTCGTCCAGGTCGGCGGCGACCACCAGCTGCCGTACATCGACTGGGCCGAGAAGGAACTGCTGCCCGCGCTGCGCGACCTGTGACGCCGCGACAGCCACCCGCGAACCCTCTGGAGAACAGCATGAACGACACCCCGAGCCCGCAGGCGCAGGACTCGTCCCCCGACCTGGTGCAGGTGGTGCTGAGCGACTGCTCGGCCGCCGACGCGGACGCGGTCTTCGGAGCCCTGTGCACGCACTTCCGCGGCGACCGCGGGGACGACGCGCCACGCCAGACCGAGGCGAGCCGCCCCGCTGTGTGGACGGGTTCCTTCCTGGCCGCGCAGGCCCCGGGCCCGGTGCCCGGGGTGCTCCTCTCGGGCGCCGTGACCGCCGATCTGCAGGGCGGCCCGGCGGCGGTCGGCCGTCTGCGGGCGGTGCTCGAAGGGGCCTTCAGCGCCGCGGCCCAGGGCACGGCGTCGGGCGACCAGGAGGTGCAGGTCCAGCTGCGTCTGACGGGCGCCGACCGCGGGGCGCCGTACGCCGGACGCTGAGCCCGCACCGCCCTCGGAACCACCGCCCTCAGAACACGGAGAGCCCGGTGAGCGTGGTGAAGCGGTCGAGCGCGGCGACGCCCGCCACGGAGTTGCCGCGCTGGTCGAGGCCGGGGCTCCACACGCACAGGGTGCAGCGCCCGGGCACGACGGCGATGATGCCGCCGCCCACACCGCTCTTGCCGGGCAGGCCCACGCGGTGGGCGAAGTCACCCGCGGCGTCGTAGGTGCCGCAGGTCAGCATGACCGCGTTGACCTGCTTGGCCTGGCTGCGGGTGAGCAGCGTGGAGCCGTCGGCCCGTATGCCGTGCCGGGCGAGGAACCCGGCGGCCAGGGCGAGGTCGCCGCAGGACGCCTCGACGGAGCACTGGCGGAAGTACTGGGAGAGGAGCTCGGGCACGGCGTTGGCGATGTTGCCGTACGACGCCATGAAGTGGGCCAGGGCGGCGTTGCGGTCGCCGTGCTCGGTCTCGCTGTCGGCCACGTGCTCGTCGAAGGTGAGACGGTCGTTCCCGGACTCGGCGCGCAGGAAGTCGCGCAGCACCCCGGCCGCGTCGCCGGTCAGGCTCTGCAGCCGGTCGGTGACGACGAGGGCCCCGGCGTTGATGAAGGGGTTGCGCGGGATGCCGTGCTCGTACTCCAGCTGCACCAGCGAGTTGAAGGGGTTGCCCGACGGCTCCCGGCCCACGTGCTCCCACAGCAGCTCGCCCTCCAGGCTCAGATCGAGGGCGAGCGTGAAGACCTTGGTGATCGACTGGGTGGAGAAGGGCTGCTGCCAGTCCCCGACGCCGTACACCGTGCCGTCGAGCTCCGCGACCGCCATCCCGAACCGCCGGGGGTCGGCGGAGGCGAGCGCCGGGATGTAGTCGGCCGGGCGGCCGCGGCCCGGCAGGCGCTGGATCTCGTCAGCGATGCGGTCGAGGACCGGCTGGAGGGAGGGTGACACGCGTACTTGCTCCGTGTTCGTGCTTCTTGCGGTGGGGCGTCAGTACCTTACGGCAGGTCACGGGCGGAAACGATCAGGGCCGTGGGCGGTGCCCGGAGGCTGCCTCCACCTGGCCTGTTCCGACGCGCGGGGAACGGGTGAGCGATCGCGCGCTGAACCATTGCAAAGAGCAAGAAAAATAAGTTCTAACTACAACCAACTGGCCGAAAAATGGTCCACACCAGAGCCTGACCAGGAGCACTCTGACCCTCGATCGATGAGGTGTGTGCCGACGTGACCACCACCGCACGACGGCACCGCGATGCCCGAGGGGAGCCCGCACATGGGCAGGGGACGAGGCAGGGCGAAGGCGCGGCGCGCCGCGGCGGACGCCGCCGAGCGGCTGCTGGAGATCGGCCGATTACTTCAGAACGCGCCCACGACACCGGAGGGCCGGGCGGTCTTCCGGCCCGGCCAGACCGTCAATGACCAGCCCTACCGGGACCGTTGGGCGCACGACAAGGTGGTGCGCTCCACCCACGGGGTGAACTGCACGGGCTCGTGTTCATGGCAGGTGTACGTCAAGGACGGCCTGATCACCTGGGAGACGCAGGCCACGGACTACCCCTCCACCGGGCCCGACCGGCCGGACTACGAGCCGCGGGGCTGCCCGCGCGGAGCGTCCTTCTCCTGGTACACCTACTCGCCCACGCGCGTGCGGTACCCGCTGGCCCGCGGCGTTCTGGTGGAGATGTTCCGGTCCGCCAGGCGGAGGCTCGGCGACCCCGTCGCGGCCTGGGCCGAGATCACCGGCGACCCGGAGCGGCGGCGCCGCTACCAGGCCGCGCGCGGCCACGGCGGCCTGGTGCGCGTGAGCTGGCAGGAGGCCCTGGAGATCGCCGCGGCCGCGTATGTGCACACCCTCGGCGCGTACGGCCCCGACCGGATCGCCGGGTTCTCGCCGATCCCGGCGATGTCGATGGCCTCGCACGCCGTCGGCGCCCGCTTCCACGCGCTGATCGGCGCGCCCATGCTGTCCTTCTACGACTGGTACGCGGATCTGCCCGTGGCCTCGCCGCAGGTCTTCGGCGACCAGACGGACGTGCCCGAGTCCGGGGACTGGTGGGACGCCGCGTATCTGATGCTGTGGGGTTCGAACGTGCCGGTGACCCGCACCCCGGACGCCCACTGGATGGCCGAGGCCCGCTACCGCGGCCAGAAGGTCGTCGTCGTGTCGCCGGACTACGCCGACGCGACGAAGTTCGCCGACGAGTGGCTGCACCCGCACCCCGGGACCGACGGCGCGCTCGCCATGGCGATGGGCCATGTGATCCTGCGCGAGTGCTTCGTCGACCGATGGGTGCCGTACTTCACCGACTACGTCAAACGCTTCACCGACCTGCCCTTCCTCGTCGCCCTGGAGGAGCGGGAGCAGGGAACGTACGCCCCGGGCTCCTTCGTCACGGCCGTCGACGCGGACCGGGCGCGGGAGGCGCACGCGGACGCGCGGCGCTGGATGCCCGTGTTCATCGACGCGGTGACGGGCGCGACCGTGGTGCCGAACGGCACCCTCGGCGACCGCTGGGGCAAGGGCGGCGAAGGCCGCTGGAACCTCGACCTCGGCGACCTCGACCCCCTCCTGAGCCTGCTGGGGCACGCGGACGCCGGAACCGCGACGGTGGTGCTGCCCCGCTTCGACGCAGCGGGCGGAACGGGCGGAACCGGCGGGGCGGGCGGCACGGACGGCGCGGAGGAGACGGGCGGAGCCGGAGCCGGCGCGACGGTCCGCCGCACGGTGCCCACGACACGCGTCGGCGGCCGCCTGGTGACCACGGTGTTCGACCTGATGCTCGCCCAGTACGGCGTGGCGCGCGAGGCCCTGGACGGGAAGCCGCCCGTCCCGTACGAGGACGCGTCGGCCCCCTGCACCCCCGCCTGGCAGGAAGCCATCACCTCGGTGTCCGCGGGGGCGGTGGTGCGCGCCGCCCGGGAGTTCGCCCGCACCGCGGAGCAGACCCGGGGCCGCTGCATGATCGTGATGGGGGCCGGGACCAACCACTGGTTCCACTCCGACACGATCTACCGCTCCTTCCTCACCCTGCTGCTGCTCACCGGCTGCCAGGGCGTCAACGGCGGCGGCTGGGCGCACTACGTGGGCCAGGAGAAGGTCCGCCCCTACGCGGGCTGGCAGCAGCTGGCGACCGGCTCCGACTGGGTCCGCCCCTCGCGGCAGATGGCCGGCACGCCCTACTGGTACCTGCACACCGACCAGTGGCGCTACGACCGCACCACCGCGGACGCCCTCGCCTCGCCGACCGGGGCGGGCGCGCTGAGCGGACTGCACACCGCGGACCTGATCGCCCGCTCGACCGGCCAGGGGTGGATGCCCGCCTACCCCACCTTCGCGGCCAACCCGCTGACCCTGGGGCGGCGCATCCGCGAGGCGGGAGCGGACCCCGGCCCCTGGGTGGCCGCCGAACAGGCGGCGGGCCGCCTCACCCCCGCCTTCCAGGACCCCGACGACCCCGCCAACTGGCCCCGCGTCCTGACGGTGTGGCGGGCCAACCTGATCGGCTCGTCGGCCAAGGGCAACGAGTTCTTCCAGCGGCACCTCCTGGGCACCACGGACAACGCGAGCGCCGAGGAAGTCCCGCCCGGCGACCGGCCCCAGGACGTCACCTGGCGCGACGAGGCCCCGCGCGGCAAGCTCGACCTGCTGCTCGCGCTCGACTTCCGCATGACCTCCACCACCCTCTTCGCCGACCTCGTGCTGCCCGCCGCGACCTGGTACGAGAAGCACGACCTGTCCAGCACGGACATGCACCCCTACGTGCACGCCTTCTCCCCGGCGATCAACCCGCCCTGGCAGGCCCGCACCGACTTCGAGATCTTCCACGGGCTCGCCGCCGAGGTGTCCCGGCTCGCCCACGGCCGCCTGGACGTCGCCCACGACCTCGTGGCCACCGCCCTGCAGCACGACACCCCCGGCGAGGCACCGCCACCGGGACCCACCGCACCGCAGTACGCCCTCGTCGAACGCGACTACCGGGCCATCGCCGACAAGCTCGCCGCGCTCGGCCCGCTGCCCGACGAACAGGGCATGCAGGTCAAGGGAGTCACCGTCCGCACCACGGCCGAGAGCCACTGGCTGACGGCCCGCTGCGGCACCGCCGCCGAAGGACCGGCCCGGGGCAGGCCCCTGCTGGACACGGACGTCAAGCTGTGCGAGGCGATCCTGGCCCTCTCGGGCACCACCAACGGCCGCGTCGCCGCCGAAGGGCTGCGCCGGCTGGCCGAACGCTGCGGCGGCGACAGCGGTTTGGAGGAACTCGCCGCGTCGGTCGCCGAGCGGCGCGTCGTCTTCTCCGACACGCAGGCCCGGCCCGTGCAGGTCAGCGCCAGCTTCGAGTGGTCCGGCAAAGAGGCGTCCGACCGGCGCTACGCGCCCTTCACGATCAACACCGAGCACCGCAAGCCCTGGCACACCTTCACCGGACGGCAGCACTTCTACCTCGACCACCCCTGGATCACCGAGTTCGGCGAACAGCTGCCGGTCTACCGGCCACCCCTCGACCTGGCCCTCCTCGGCGAGCAGCCGACCGCCGACGGCACCTCGGTGACCGTGCGCTATCTGACGCCCCACTCGAAGTGGTCCATCCACTCCGAGTACCAGGAGAACCTGCTGATGCAGACCCTCGCCCGCGGCGGCCCGGTCATCTGGATCAGCGTGAGCGACGCCGAGGCGATCGGCGTGGCGGACAACGACTGGATCGAAGCGGTCAACGCCAACGGCGTGGTCGTCGCCCGCGCCGTCGTGTCCCACCGGATGCCACCCGGCACGGTGTTCATGTACCACGTGCAGGAACGCCTGGTGAACGTCCCCAAGTCGGAGCGCACCGGACGCCGCGGCGGTGTCCACAACGCCCTGACGCGGCTGCTCGTCAAACCGACCCACCTCATCGGCGGACACGCCCAGTTGTCCTTCGCCCCCAACTACTACGGCCCCACCGGCAACCAGCGCGACGCGGTCACCGTCATCCGCTGTCGCTCCCAGGAGGTGCAGTACTGATGCCCCGTGACGAAGCCACTGTCGGACGCTGCTTGGCACAGGTGGCGATGGTGATGAACCTCGACAAGTGCATCGGCTGCCACACCTGCTCGGTCACCTGCAAACAGACGTGGACCAACCGCTCGGGCACCGAGTACGCCTGGTTCAACAACGTCGAGACCCGCCCCGGACAGGGCTACCCCCGCGGCTACGAGGACCAGGACAGGTGGAAGGGCGGCTGGCAGCTCAAGCACGGCCGCCTCGTGCCGCGCAGCGGCGGCCGCGCCCGCCGCCTCGCCCGGCTCTTCGCCAACCCCGAACTGCCCTCCCTGAACGACTACTACGAGCCGTGGACGTACGACTACGACAACCTCATCACCGCGCCCCTCGGCGACGACGTCCCCACGGCCGCGCCGCGCTCCCAGATCGACGGGCGGCCCACCGCCGTCACCTGGGGCCCGAACTGGGACGACGACCTGGGCGGCGGACCCCGGCACCTCGCCGGTGACCCCGTCCTGCGGGACCTCAACGAACAGGTGCGCCTGGAGTACGAGCAGGCCTTCATGTTCTACCTGCCCCGCATCTGCGAGCACTGCCTCAACCCGTCCTGCGTCGCCGTGTGTCCCTCCGGCGCGCTGTACAAGCGCATCGAGGACGGCATCGTCCTCGTCGACCAGGACCGCTGCCGGGGCTGGCGCATGTGCGTCACCGGCTGCCCCTACAAGAAGGTCTACTTCAACCACACCACCGGCAAGGCCGAGAAGTGCACCCTGTGCTACCCGCGGATCGAGGCCGGACAGCCCACCGTCTGCTCCGAGACCTGCGTCGGCCGCCTGCGCTACCTCGGCGTGATCCTCTACGACGCCGACAAGGCGGGGGAGGCCGCCGCCACCGCCGACGAGAAGGACCTCTACCAGGCACAGCTGGACTGCTTCCTCGACCCGGCCGACCCCCGGGTCGCGGCCGCGGCCGAGGCGGCGGGCATCCCGCACGACTGGATCACGGCCGCACGCCGCTCCCCGGTGTACGACCTGATCAGCCGCTACAAGGTGGCCCTGCCCCTGCATCCCGAGTACCGGACGCTGCCCATGGTCTGGTACGTCCCGCCGCTGTCACCCGTGGTCGAGTCCCTCACCGCCACCGGCCACGACGGCGAGGACCCCGCCAAGCTCTTCGCCGCCATCGACTCGCTGCGCATCCCCGTCTCCTACCTCGCCGGTCTCTTCACCGCGGGCGACCCCGCCCCCGTCGAGGCCGCGCTGTGCCGCCTCGCGGCGATGCGCTCCCACATGCGGCGCGTCAACCTCGGCGAGGAGCAGGACCCGGCCATCTCCCGCGCCGTCGGCATGGACACCGGGGAGATCGAGGCCATGTACCGCCTCCTCGCCCTCGCCAAGTACGACGAGCGCTACGTCATTCCCACCGGCTACCACACCACCGCCACCGGCGACGAACCCGACGGCTGCAGCCTCGACCACGACCACGGCCCCGGCATGTACGACGCCGAAGCCTTCCACACCCCGCTGCCCGGCACCGCCGAGCCCGAGCCCGAACACGCCGGAACCTCGCTGCGCGGCCGCGTCAACCTCCTCAACTGGAACGGGCGGGGGCGCCCCGCGGGCCTCTTCCCGGGGCGCGAGGGACACCAGGCATGAGCGACCTCCCCCTCGTCCACCAGGCGGCGTCCCTGCTCCTGCTCCACCCGGACGCGGACTGGCCGCACCGGCTCCGCACGGTCACCGACGCCCTCGCCACCGCCCCCGGCCCGCGCGCGGAGCCGCTGCTGCGGTTCTGCGCGGCCGTCGCCGACGTCCCCGTGCTCGACCTGTCCGCCCGCTACGTCGCCACCTTCGACCGCAGCCGCCGCCGCACCCTGCACCTGACGTACTACACCGACGGCGACACGCGCCGCCGCGGCCAGTCCCTGCTGCGCTGGCAGGACCTGTACCGCGCGCACGGCTGGCGGCCGCCCGCCGACGAACTGCCCGACTTCCTGCCCCTGGCCCTGGAGTTCGCCGCCCGCTGCCCCGAACCGGGCCGTGCCGCCCTGCGGGAGCACCGCGCCGCCGTCGAGCTGCTGCGGCTCGCGCTCCGCGACCACCGCAGCCCGTACGCCGACGTCCTCGAAGCCGTCTGCCGCACCCTGCCCGGCGCCTCGCCCGGCGACCGCGCCGCCGCCCTGCGCCTGGCCCGCGGCGGCCCGCCCACCGAGACGGTCGGGCTCCTGCCGTTCCCCCGACGAGCCGTCCCGCACCCGTACGAGGAGGAGCCCGTCCCGTGAACCACCTGCACACCACCCTGTGGGGCGTGCTGCCCTACCTCGTCGTGGCCTTCATGGCCACGGGCACCATGTGGCGCTACCGCTACGACCGGTTCGGCTTCACCACCCGCTCCAGCCAGCTGCACGAGAGCCGGCTCCTGCGGATCGGCGGCCCCCTGTTCCACTTCGGCCTGCTCCTCGTCATCGGCGGACACCTCATCGGCCTGCTCATCCCGGAGGCCTTCACCGACCGCGTCCACGTCCACGAGTGGCTCTACCACGCCAACGCCCTGTTCGTCGGCGGCATCGCGGGCCTCGCCACCCTCGCCGGGCTCGCGATCCTGCTCTACCGCCGCCTGCGCGTGCCCGCCGTGCGTGGCGCCACCAGCCGCAGCGACCGCGCCGTCTATCCGCTCCTCGCCGCGGTGATCGTGGCCGGGCTCGCCGCGACCGCCTCCACCACCCCGCCCCACCACTACGACTACCGGCTCGGCGTCTCCGTGTGGGTCCGCTCCCTGTTCGCCCTCGATCCCGACGTGTCGGCCATGTCCCACGCCCCGTTCGTCTATCAGACGCACACGCTGCTCGGCATGGCGCTGTTCGCCCTGTGGCCGTTCAGCCGCCTCGTGCACGCCTTCACCGCCCCGGTCGGCTATCTGGCCCGCCCGTACATCGTCTACCGCTCCCGCGGCGCACGGCACGTCCCCGTGAGCCGTTCCGCCCCGGTGGCCTCCCCGCAGGTACGGAACACCGCCGCCCGCCGGTGAGAGAGGGGCTCCGGCTCCGTGACCGGTGCCGGTCGCTGCCACCGGCGTGCTTCGCGCCCGTGATGGCGACCGGCATCGTGTCCCGGGCCCTGAACGAAGCCGGGGCCCGCACGGTCTCCACGCTGCTCTTCGCCTTCGCGTGCGCGCTCTACGCGTGCCTCCTCGCGGCGAGCTGCCTCAAGGCCGGGTGTCACCCGGCCGCCCTCGGATCCGAACTGGCCGACCCGAAGGGGGTGTTCGGCCACTTCACGTTCGTCGCCGCGTCCGGCGTCCTCGCCGCCCGCCTCGGCCACGGGCCCGCACGCGGGGCGGCGTACGTCCTCCTCGCCCTGGCAGGCGTGGCATGGGTGGCGCTCGCCCGCTGCCTCACGCGTCTGCCGCGTGCGGCCGCACGCGAGGCCGACGGCACCTGGTTCCTGGCCACCGTCGGCCTCCAGTCGCTGGTCCTCTGCTTGACCAGCCTGCCGCCGCGCCATGTGCTCGTGCCGTCTGCGCTCGTCCTGTGGTGGTGCGGGGTCCTGCTGTACGCGGTGACCGCCGCCGTGCTCGGCCGCCGACTGCTGCGCCGTCCGCCAACACCCGCGCGCTGCACTCCCGCGTACTGGGTCGCGATGGGGGCCGTGGCCATCAGCACCCTCGCGGGCACCCAACTCCACGACCACGAGGCCTCCTTGCCACACGCGCTGCGCGGCACAGTCGGTCTCGCCGTGGTCGTCCTCTGGGGTGGGGCGACCGCTCTGATACCGCCCCTGCTCGCCACCGGCTGCTGGCGGCACCTGCGCCACCGCGTTCCGCTGACGTACGAACCCGCCCTGTGGTGCGTGGTCTTCCCCGTCGGCATGTACGCCACCGCCACCGCGCGCGTCACCACCACGCTGGCGCCCCATGCGCCGAGCACCGCCGTGCACCTCCTCGCGTGGGTCGCGGCGGCGGTGTGGCTGACGGTCCAGGGCCACGCCGTGGCGTCGCGGCGACCGGTCCGGCCATGAGCAGGCACCGTGGGTCAGAGCACCAGCCGGCGGAACTCCTCGGCGGCCTCGGGGACATGGACGGAGCGGTCGCCCGCCACGTCCAATAGCGCCCGCAACCCCGCCACCAGGCCGGACCGCGCCTCGGGCGGCACCGCTTCGACGAGCTTCGCCACCTCCCGGCGCCGGTGCCGCAGCACGCGTGCCACCAGGGTGGCGCCCGACGGCGTCAGTGTGAGGATCACCTCGCGTCGGCTGTCGGGATTGGCCCGGCGGTCCACGAGGCCGACCGCTTCGAGCCGTACCACCGCACGCAGCGCGGTCGACGCGTTCACCCCAAGCACCTCGGCGAGTTCCGCCAGTTTCACCGGGCCGCACCCCTCCAGGGCGACCATCGTCCGCAGCTGCGGGAGCGAGAGCGACTCGTCCACCTCGGCCAACGCCCGCGCCGACATGCCCATCACCAGGCGCGAGGCCGCCATCACCACAGCGACCACGTCTTCTTCCTCGACCACCGCACTCGACACCATGGCAAGACCGTAGGGCATACGCCCCATGGCCGGATCGGGATGCACAGGGCTCGTCCACTCCTCCGGCCTTCCCAAGACCACCGCGCACCGCGGAGACGCTTAGGCGCCCGTCCAGGTTGTACGCATTGCAGCCGATTGACCCGTGCCGGGGGGTGCGCTTGGATCCGTGGAGGCCCTCGGCGTCGGGCCGGGGGCGACACGCTCTGGGGGGAACATGTCCTTGGCTAGACGCGTGCAGTCGTCCGCCGCAGGCGCGTTACGCATCCGCACGGCCGCCGTCGCGGTCACGGCGGTCGGCGCCGTCACCTTCACCGCGCTGCCCGCCACCGCGGGGTCACACGCGCCGAGCGTGCGGCGCGTGTCCGTCGCCGCCGACGGCACCGAGGCCAACAACGGCTCGACCCACGCGGCCCTTTCGCGCAACGGCGCCTTCACCCTCTTCCACAGCGCCGCCACCAACCTCACCCAGGAACCCACGCCCCGCCCGCCCGGCGCCGTCCACATCCGTGACAACAGGACCGGCGAGGTCAAGCGGATCAGGGACTCCTTGCAGGACCCCGCCGTCAGCGACGACGGGCGGTACGTCACCTACCTCGGCTGGGGCAGTCACACCGTCAAGGTCAAGCTCGCCGACCTGGAGACGGGCGAGACGAAGATCGTCAGCAGCGGTCCGTCGAAGGCCGGGTCCGACAGCGCCACCATGAGCGCCGACGGCCGCTACATCGCCTTCACCCAGCAGCCCGACCACCCCTCGATCCCGTCCCGCGTCGACGTCTACGACCGCGTCAAGGGGACCTACGAGACCGTGAGCGAGGGCCCGCCGATCTCCACCCGCGACATGCAGGCCCCCTCCATCAGCGCCGACGGCCGCTACGTCGCCTACCGCGACGCGGGCACCGGCGAGGTCTGGCGCTACGACCGCGACCAGCGCACCCGGGTCCGCGTCGACGACAGCGGGTCGAGCGAACTCGTCCAGCTCAGTGGCAACGGCCGCACCGTCGCCATCAACACGGCGGACGGCGCCTACGTCCGCGACGTACCCACCGGTGCCGTCACCCGGCTGCCCGGCAAGAGGATCGACGCGCTCAGCCAGAACGGCCACCAGGTGCTCCACCAGAGCAACGACCCCGTGGCGTACTCCGAACTCCGTCTGCGCCACGTCCCGAGCGGCCACGAGACCGTCGTCCACGACAACGCCAGGGCCGTGCCCGGCGCCATCGCGGGACAGAGCCGTCTCGTCTTCGACAGCCTCGACGCCGACGTCGTACCGGGCGACACGAACGGCAAGGCCGACATCTTCCTGTGGCGGGCCCACTGACGACCCGACCGTTCCGCCCGGCGCGGCCGTCGCGACCGCGCCGGGCCCCGCGGGCAGATGTCAGTACGGCAGGTAGAAGCTGAGCACATCCGCGGTCAGCGGCGGGAAGAGCGCCTGGAACAGCTCTTCCCGCGCGGCGTAGACGTCGGGCCGCATCCGGCTCAGACCCTTCAGGCCGTGCGGGCCGAAGAGCAGGGCGGGCAGCTGGTCGGGAGCCACCCCGGCGCCGGCCACGGCCCTGGGGCCCTGCATCGGCCCGCCGGTGACCACGGCACCGAGCCCTTCGGGGAGGACCGGGATCCGGTAGTGGGCGCCGAACGTGGACACGATGATGTCGCGGCCGCCCGGATCCGCACCGGCCGCGGTGAGCCGCTGCCAGAGCAGCGGCCGCAGCAGATCCAGGAGCGCCGCGACATCCGGGATGCGGACGTAGTACTGCTCCGCCTGCTCGCGCGGTTCGGGCTCCAGGAACTCCTGCCAGGCGGTGGCGGTCACCGTGCCCGCCCGGTCGACGACGCGCACCCGGCCGTCGGGGACCAGGGCGGCGACACCGCGCAGCAGCTCCCGGGCCGCCGCCTCGTCACGCGCTGCGGCCTCGGCGAGGAGCACATCGCCGTCCGGGGGTGTGGTGCGCCCGGCGGCGACGACGGCGCCGTCGCGCTCAAGGACCCGCAGGTCGCTCGCCTCGTGCTCAAGGAGCCACCGCCAGCAGGCGGCCGAGTGCGGCATCGCCACGTCGAACCGCTCCTGGGCCGCGTCCTGCAGGGCCGCCACGGCGGGGATGTCGTCCGGCCCGGCGGCGCGCAGGGCGGGCGTCCCCTCGCCGGGCGGAGGCGTGCGCACGGCCAGGGCCTGCGGGATGTCGATGGCGTACTCATAGCCGAACCGGCGGTAGAAGTACGGGATCCCGATCATCGCCTGGACGACGTGTCCCCGCGCGGCGGAGCGGTCGTGCGCCCAGCCCATCAGCGCCCGCACGAGCCCGCGCCCCTCGTACTCCTTGGCGGTGGCGACCAGTTCGACCTGGCCGGCGGGGAGCCGGACGCCGCCGACGCGGAGGTCCTCGTCGAGGAGCGTCGCGGTGGAGACGACCCGGTCGCCGTCGACGACCACGGCGCAGGCGGACCACCCGGCCTCCGGGTCCTCGACCACGAGGCGGTGGTCGAGGGCGTCGGCCGGTTCACCCCGCCCGGCAAGGAGCGCGCCGATCTGATCGAGGTCCGCGGGGCGGGCCTCTCGCAGCACGAGCCCGCCGGGCAGCGGAACGGGAGCGGGAGGGGGCACGATCGTCTTCACCGCCGGACTATCGCAGCGCCCGAACCTGGTCGTCCATCGATTTTCCCCCGGCACCTTCGCTCCTGGCGGCCAGACGACGGTTCACACAGGCGGTGATGGCGGGGACGACCGCGTCCATCGCCGGGCGCCAGCCCGGGACGGCGTTGACCTCGCAGACGGTGTAGGTGTCTTCGGAGGCGAACAGCAGGTCCACCCCGGCGATGTCCAGGCCCAGGGCGCGGGCCGCGTCCACCGCGAGCGCCTCCGCGCGCGGGTAGCGCCCCCGGCACAGCGCGGCGGAGCCGCCCTTCGCGATGTTGGCGGTGAGGCCGCCGTTGTCGGAGGTGTGCAGGACGGCGTCCACCGGCTCGCCGTCCACCACGATGACGCGCAGGGTACGGCCGTGGGAGTGCGCCACATGCTCCTGGAACAGGAACGGGACGTCCTGCTGGAGGCTGCCCGCCACCGCGCGCAGCATCCGGGCGTCGGGAGCGAGGAACACCTGCGTGCCCTTGCAGCCGCTGACGGTCTTCACCACGCACGCCCCCTCCGTGCCGAGGCTGCGGACGACCCCTTCGAGCGGCGCGGTGGCGTAGGAGAGGGTGTCGGGCACCGGAAGGCCCGCCAGGGCGAGTTCTTGCAGCTGCCAGATCTTGTTGCGGCTGTTGAGGTGGGCGCCGACGCCGTTGACGAGGATGCTGCCCATGCGCTCCAGGTGCCGCAGTAGGGTCACCTCGCGGTCGTCGCGCATGGGCCCCGCCACCTGGCGTACGCACACCACGTCGGGAGCGGGCAGTTCCGCGCCGCCGAGGGTGCGCAGGACCAGGCGGCCGCCCTGGACGCCGAAGAGCAGCTCGTCGGTGTGCCACACCGCGAAACGCTCGCCGTGGGCGTCCGCGAGGGCGTCGGCGAGTTCACGCGTGGACCTGCGCAGCGCGGTGGGCTGCTGCCGCACCAGCATCCATACGCGCGCGGGCGCCGCGATCACCGGGCGGGTACGGTCCTGTGGCTGCACACTGGCTCCTCGTCTCGACGCCGCCCTGGTGAGCGGCGGATCGGAAGGGGCCAGTCTCACAGAAGGACCGGCGACCGGCGGCCGGGCACCGGCGGTATGGCCGGGTCGCGACCGGGGCGCCGCGGCGGCGGACCGGGCCGGTCGGGCGTGGTGGAGCGGCCGTGCCGCCGGAAAACCGGTTGACCGAGATGCGGCGACAGGGGCTAGATTCCCCGCATGGCCGACGTTCAGGGCACATATGATGATCTGTTCACCGCCGTCCCCGAAGCCCTCGCGGCGCTTCTCGACTCGGGGGACGCGGGAGCCTCGGCAGCCGTCTTCGTGGACGGCGAGCCGGTGGTCGACGTCTGGGGCGGCTTCACCGACGCGGCCCGTACGACTCCCTGGCAGGGTGACACCCTCGTCAACTCCTGGTCGGTCACCAAGACGATGACGGCGCTGTGCGCCCTGATCCTGGCCGACCGCGGCGAGCTCGACCTGGAGGCGCCGGTCGCACGGTACTGGCCGGAGTTCGCGGCGGCGGGCAAGGAGGCCGTCCTCGTCCGGCACCTGCTCGCGCACACCGCGGGCCTGCCCGACTGGGAGGGCCCGGTCGACGAGCTGTACGACTGGCAGGCGGCCACGGCACGCCTGGCCGCGCAGGCGCCGCGCTGGGAGCCGGGCACCGCCGCCGGATACCACTCGCTCACCCAGGGGTTCCTGGTCGGCGAGGTCGTGCGCCGGATCACCGGGCGCGGCCCCGGCGGGTTCTTCGCCGATGAGGTGGCCGGGCCGCTGGGCGCGGACTTCCACCTGGGTCTTCCCGCCGAGCACGACGGACGGGTCGCGCTCACCGTGCCGCCGCTGTCCCGGGACGAGGACTACGCGGCGAGCGCGCCGGGCCCCGGCTCGGCCCCGTCGGCCGCGACCGCGATCCGGGTACGCGACGGCAACAGCGTCGCCTGGCGGCGTGCGGAGATCCCCGCCGCGAGCGGATTCGGCAACGCCCGCTCGGTCGCGCTCGTCCAGTCGGTCCTCGCGTGCGGGGGAGCGGTGGGCGAGGTGCGGCTGCTCTCGAAGGCGGGCTGCGACCGCGCGTGGGAGGAGCAGTTCCACGGCGAGGACCGCGTCCTGGGCACCTCGGTGCGGTACGGCATGGGCTACGGCCTGTTCGGCACCACCTACGGCTGGGGCGGCTGGGGCGGTTCCCTCGTGATGGTCGAGCCCGACGCCCGCATGGCGGTGGCCTACGTGACGAACCAGATGCGCGGCCCCGAAGACGACAACCGGGGCCTGGAAGTCGTGATGGCCGCCTACGACGGGCTCATGGGCCTGCGCGCCTGACCCCGAGGGTGGGCGCGCTACGTCCGCGATTCCCGGGTGAGCCGGTCGAGTTGCCTGTCGATCACCACGTCGATGGGGAAGCGGGGCGGACGCTCGGCACCGCGGTCGCTCATGTCCACGGTGAGGGATCCCACGCGCACCCAGGTGTGGTGGTCGACCAGCGCGGTGCCGTCCGGCCCTGTCGAACTCAGATCGAGGGTGACCGCTTCGTCACCGAACGCCGCCGTTCTCACCTGGGATATCCGGGAGTTGAGCCTGCCCTCCGAGGTCTGCCCCACCAGCGTCCCGCAGCTCTTGAGCCCGTCCGTCAGCTTCTGGAACCGCTCGGCGGCCCCGGCGCCCGCGTACGAGGCCAGCCAGGTGCGACCGCCCCAGCGCGTGCCCTTCCACCAGAAGTCCTGGATCACTGACGTGGACGCGTGGTGCGCGACGAGCGCGTCGAACACGTCCTGGCAGCCCCGGCCCGGCACCCTCACCCGCGGGTCGTAGCGGGGCACGGGCCCCTGCACCGTGCTGCGCTCGGCCTGCGGCACGTCCGCGTCCCGGAGCAGGAGGGACTTCAGCTCGCCCGCCGCGAGCGGCCGGGCCCCGCCTCCGGCCGAGCCGGGCAGGCACTACGGCCCGATGGCGTGATCGAGCCACCCCGGCCCTGCCGCGAGACGCGCGGAAGTTGCTGCGAGGATCGCGGCATGACAGCTGAGACCGCGTACCACGGTGAGATGGGCGAGCAGTTCGCCGCGCAGGCCACGGACAGCGTGTACCACGCGTACACCGATCGCCCGGCGATGCTCGAACTGGCCGGTGATGTGCGGGGGCTGCGGGTCCTCGACCTCGGATGCGGGGGCGGGCACTACGCCGCCGCGTTCCTGGAGCGGGGAGCCGCGCACGTCACCGGTGTCGAGGGGAGCCAGTCCCTGCTGGCGGCCGCGCGGGAGCGGGTCGGTGAGCGTGCCGTGCTGCGCCGGCACGACCTGGAGGAGCCGCTGGACTTCCTGCGGGACGAGGTGTTCGACGTGGTCGTGATGGCCCTCGTCCTCCACCACGTCGAGGCGCGCGAGCAGTTGCTCGCCGAAGTGCGGCGCGTGCTGCGGCCGGGTGGCACCCTGCTGGTCTCCACGACCCACCCGACCAGCGACTGGACGTACTTCGGCGGGTCCTACTTCGCGGACGACCGGGTGGAGCTGCCGTTCGGTGACGGGTTCACCCTCACGTACCGGCGGATGACCCTCGAGGTCTTCCTCGGCGAACTGCTCGGCGCGGGCTTCCTGGTGGAGAAGCTCGTCGAGCCGAGAGCCATGGAGGAGGCCCGGAGGGTCGATCCGCGCCGGTACGACAAGACCCACCGCCAGCCGCTGTTCCTGGCCGTGAGGCTGCGCCGGCCGTGCAGGCACCCCCGCGCTGAGCGGCCGTGACGGCCGCGGCGCATCGGCTAGCCGACGGGGCGGACGGCGACCGCGTCGACCTCGAAGAGCATGCCCGGCAGCGCGAGCGAGGCGACCCCGCTGAGCGTCTGCGCCGGGAGGCGGTCCCCGAAGTGGGCGTGGAGCGTCTTGCCGAGGTCGCCGAGCTTGTCGACGTCGTGGTCCACGATGTACGTGCCGAGACGCACGACGTGCTCGAAGCCGAGACCCACCCCTTCCAGGGCCGATCTCAGCCGCTCGAAGGCCAGCTCGACCTGGGCGGCGAAGTCACCGGGCACCGGGGCGCCGGTGGCGTCGGAGGCGTACTGGCCGCCGATGAAGACGAGTTCGCCGGGCGCCGATGCGGCGTGGCTGTAACCGAAGGGGGCCGGGTCGTGGAGCGTGTCGGGGTTGGTGAGGGTGCGGGCGTCGTTCGTCATGTCCTGGCGATCCTTTGCGATGTGCGGCCGCCACGCGGTGCGAGGGCGGCACTGGTGGGGAGCCGGTCCGGCTCCCCAACTGCTTGAACGTTCTATGAGAACGTCCCGTGCCGTTCCTCGCATTCCGCTGGACAGAACAATCTTCGGACCGGACGTCAGTCCTTCGACTCCGGCTTCTCGGCGGCCGCCGCGCCCTCGTCGGACTTCTCCGCCTGCTCCGTGGCGTCGGGCGTGCTGTAGAAGACGGAGTTCTTCTGCCGGGTGCGCTGGGCCTGGCCCTTGGCGACCAGCTTCTCCAGCGTGGTGCGCACGACCGTGGTCTTGATGGTGCGATCCGGGTGGCCCTGGGTGAGCGCGGTCGTCACCTCGGCCGCCGAGCGCGGTTCGGCCTGCTGACCCAGGTGGGTCCGCACCAGCTCGATGAGGGTGGGACCTTCGGTGGACTTGGGCTGCGGCTTGGCCTTGGCGGCGGCCGCGGCCTTCTTGCGCACGGTGCGCTTGGCGCGGGGTGCGGACTCACGGGGCGCGGGGACCCGTGCCGTGCGGGACGCACCGGCCTGCCGGACGGCGCCCGAGGGCCCGTCGTCCAGCAGTTGCTGCATCTTCAGGAGCAGCTCGCGGTCGTGCTGCAGGCCGCGCAACTGCTCCTGCAAGGACTGCACTTCGGTTCCGATACGTTCCTGCTCGG
This sequence comes from Streptomyces spectabilis, assembly GCF_008704795.1. Classification (NCBI taxonomy): domain Bacteria; kingdom Bacillati; phylum Actinomycetota; class Actinomycetes; order Kitasatosporales; family Streptomycetaceae; genus Streptomyces; species Streptomyces spectabilis. The sequence continues at coordinate 9,564,311 of NZ_CP023690.1, forward strand.
TGGCATTGCGCTCAAGGTCGGTCGCCAGTTGCGTGGCGTACTGACTCTCGAGTCCGGTCGGTGTGGTGAGGGCGTCAGACATGACGTCCACCTCTCCTGAGTGCGAACGGGGTGTCGGCGGATCCTACCCGCATGTTTCTCGCCATGATCCTGCTTAGTCGGCGAGACTTGCTCTGGCGACACGTTGCGCGGGGTTCATCAGCGTGACACCACATGGGCCACCACGACACCGGTCACCAGGTGCGGCAGGCAGGACATGGCTCCTTCTCTACCCAAGGGCGGCCTGTGTACCCAAGTCGCGCGGTCGCAGTCCGGGTTGGGACGTCGTACTCCGCGGGGTGGCGAGCGCGCCCGCGCGGTTGACTTCGCGCGGACGGGACGCGACCGGCACCGGGCCGATGCGCCGAGTCCGCCGATGACAGGACCGAAGTCCCCTTCCGGGCGCGGCCCTCCTGGGAGATGATCGCGTGATGAGCGAGATCATTCTGATGTCGGATCCGAGGGTCGCCGCGATACCCGTCACCGAGTGCGGCGAACAGCTCGTCAACGTACGGACCGACGGCGGTCTGCGCGTCGACGACCGGCAGCGGGACCCGGACGACGGCTTCGCCCACCTGCGGCCCGCGGACGCCTTCGCCCAACTGCGCGCAGGCGTCCTGGAGCGCCTACTGAAGGCCCAGTCGCTGCTCCCGCCCGAGGTGCGGCTGCTGTTCGTCGAGGGATACCGGCCGCTCGCGCTGCAGCGCGCGTACTTCGAGGAGTACACCGACGAACTGCGGGCGCTGCACCCCGACTGGCCCGCCGAGCGGCTCCACGCGGCGGCGAGCCGGTACGTGTCGCCGCCGGAGATCTCCCCGCACAGCGCGGGCGCGGCCGTCGACCTCACCCTGGCCGACGCCGACGGACGCGAACTGGACCTGGGCACCCGCATGAACGCGGACCCCGAGGAGAGCGAGGGCGCCTGCTACACCGACGCCCTCAACATCAGCGCCCGGGCCCGCGCCCACCGGGAGCTGCTCGGCTCGGTGCTCACCGCCGCGGGCCTGGTGAACTACCCCACCGAGTGGTGGCACTGGTCCTACGGCGACCGCTACTGGGCCCTGCTCACCGGCGCGGACGCGGCCCGCTACGGTCCGACGGAACACACCTCGACGGCCTGAACGCAGCCTCACAACGGGGGCCGCCCACCACGTTCAGGGCCCCCACCAGCGAAGATGTGCTCATGACTGAGGCAACTGAGCACCGTCGCACGGTCCTGGTCGTCGAGGACGACCCGGGCGTGCGCAGCACCCTGGACCAACTGCTGCGCTTCGAGGGCTACCGCGTCCTGCCGGCCCCCGACGGACTGCGCGGGCTCGCCCTGATCGAGGAGGAGGGCCCCGATCTGGCGGTGGTGGACGTGGTGATGCCGGGCCTGGACGGACTGGCGCTCTGCCGGATGCTGCGCAGGCGCGGCGACCGCCTCCCCGTGCTCGTGCTCACCGCCCGGGACCAGATCGGCGACCGCGTCGCCGGGCTCGACGCCGGGGCCGACGACTACCTCGCGAAGCCCTTCGCCACCGAGGAACTCCTCGCGCGCATCCGCGCGTTGCTGCGCCGCACCGATCCTCCCGCGGCCGCCGCTGAGCTCCTGGCCGTCGGTGACCTCACCCTGGACCCCGCCACCCGCCAGGCCCACCGGGGACCCCACCCGCTCGACCTGACCAAGACCGAGTTCGACGTCCTGGAACTGCTGTTGAACAACCCGGGGGTCGTGCTCACCCGCACCCAGATCTATGAGCGGATATGGGGCTACGACTTCGACACCACGTCGCGCTCCCTCGACGTCTACATCGGCTATCTGCGCCGCAAGACCGAACGCGACGGCGCCCCACGGGTCATCCACACCGTGCGCAACGTCGGCTACACCGTCAGGTCGGCGTGATGGCGCGCCCCCTGGCGTGGCTGGCCCGCCTCGCCCTGCGCACGAAGGTCACCCTCGTGGTCGTCGCGGCGGTCGTGCTCGCCATCACCGTGACCGTCGCCGCGTCCTACCGCAGCGTCAGCGAACTCGTCGGCAACGAGCTGGAGCGCGGGCTCGAAGACCGTGCCGACACGGTCACCACCCTGCTCGCCGCGTCCCGCAAACCGCCGGTGCGCCCCGACACCACCGAGCAGCTGCTGCTCGCCGACGGCACCGTGCGCCCCCTGAGCCCGGGCCGGCACCTGCTGCCGGTCTCGGAGGCGGACCGCCGGGTGGCCCGCACCGGCGCCGGGACCAACCGCCGGGACGTGGTGGTCTCCGGACGTGAGTACGGCGTGCTGACCAAGCCGCTGCCCGACGGGGGAGCGGTCATGGTCGGCCAGCACTACCAAGGCGCCGTACGCGTCGAGAACGCCTTCCTGTGGCGCGTGCCCTGGACCACCCTGGCCGCGACCGGCCTCTCCGCCGTGCTGAGCTGGATCGTCCTGGGCCGCATCCTGCGCCCGGTCCGCCGTCTGGCCCGCGCCACCGGGCGCATCACCACCACCCAGGACCTGTCGACGCCCCTGCCGCCCGCGGGGGCGGACGAGATCGGCCAGCTCACCCGCAGCTTCGACGCCATGCTGGGCGCGCTGCGCCGCTCCCGCGCCCAGCAGCAGCAACTGGTGCAGGACGCGAGCCACGAACTGCGCACCCCCCTGACCTCGGTGCGCGGCAGCGCCGAACTCCTCCAACGGGCCCGCGGCAGGCTCGACCCGCAGGACGAGGAGCAGATCCTCACCACCCTGGTCACCGAGACCACGGCCCTCGACGAGCTCGTCCGCGAACTCGTCGAGCTGGCCACCGACCGGTACACCGGTGAGGACCCGACGAGCGTCGACCTGCCCGCCGTGGCGGAAGACAGCGCGCAGCGCTACCGCCAGCGCACCGGCCGCGACATCTCCGTCACGGTCGAGGGGCCCGTCCCGGTCCGGGCCAGGCCCCGGGCGCTGCAACGCTGCGTCGACAACCTGTTGAGCAACGCCGTCAAGTTCAGCGAGGCCCCCGCGCCCATCGTCCTCCGCGTCGACGGCAGCCGCCTGACGGTACGCGATCACGGCCCCGGCATCGCTCCGGACGACCGGCACGCCGTCTTCGACCGCTTCTTCCGCGGCCCCCGCACCCAGTCCATCCCCGGGTCGGGGCTCGGCCTCGCCATCGTCCACGACATCATCACGGCCGACGAGGGCACCGTCTTCGCCACCGGCGCGACCGGCGGCGGCGCGGAGGTCGGCTTCCAGCTCCCGCCCCACCCGAAGAAGCCCGCCGGGCGGTCGCTACCGTTCCCGCGTGAACACCACCAGTGAACCGACCCGCCCGGACTGGCGCGTCCTCCTCGTCGGCGGCGCCTCGGGGACGGGCAAGACGACCGTCAGCCGCGCACTGGCACGACGGTTCGACACCCCCGTCGTGGAGGTCGACGACATCGTGGAGGCGCTCCTCGCGGTGACCCGGCCCGAGCACCTTCCCGAGCTGCACGTCTGGCGCACCCACCCCGAAGCGGCGTACGAGTCGCCCGAGTCCGTGGTGGAGCGGCAGATCGCGATCGCCCGGACACTGCTTCCCGCCGTCGAGGCCGTGGTGGCCAACCACGTGGACACCGATACGCCCGTCATCGTCGAAGGCGACTACCTGCTCCCCGAACTGGCGGTGCAGGGCGGACCCGTCCGGGCCGTCTTCGTCCACGAGGACGACACGGAGCAGGTGGTGGCCAACTACCTCGCGCGCGAACCGGACGCCGGACCCCAGCAGCACCGGGCGGACGTCAGCGTGCGGTACGGCAGCTGGCTGGCCGACCGGGCACGGGCCTCGGGCGTGCCGGTCGTCGCCTCGCGCCCGTGGCACGACCTGCCCCGGAGGGCCGCCGCTCAGGCCTGCCCCGGGCGCTCCCGCAGCACGTACTTCTGAATCTTGCCGGTCGACGTCTTCGGCAGGCGGGCGACGAACTCGACCTGGTCCGGCGCCTTGAAGCGGGCCAGGCGGGAGCGCACGTGGTCGATGAGGTCCTGGGCGGTCACCTCCACCCCGTCCGCGGCGGGGCTCAGCACGACGAAGGCCTTCGGGCGCTCGCCCCACTTCTCGTCGGGCACGCCCACGACCGCCACCTCGTGCACCGCGGGGTGCGAGTCCAGGGCCCGCTCCACCTCCACGGTCGAGATGTTCTCGCCGCCGGAGATGATGATGTCCTTGGCCCGGTCGCGCAGTTCCACATAGCCGTCCGGATGCCGCACCCCGAGGTCCCCGGAGTGGAACCAGCCGCCGCGGAAGGCCTCGGCGGTGGCCTCGGTGTCCTCGAAGTAGCCCGCCATGACGTTGTTGCCGCGCATGACGACCTCGCCGATCGTGGTGCCGTCGGCGGGGACGTCGCACATGTCCGCGTCGACGACGCGCAGGCCGTCCGTCTGGATCATGCCGACGCCCTGCCGGGCCCGCAGCGCGTGGCGCGCCGGGCCGTCCAGGGCGTCCCAGGACGGCTGCGGCTCGCACACGGCGTACGGGCCGTAGGTCTCGGTGAGTCCGTAGACGTGGACCACGTCGGCGCCGAGGTCCTCCACGCGGCGGATCAGGGTGGGGCTCGGCGGCGCGCCCGCGACCGTCACCGTGAGCGGGCGCCGCAGCCGGTGGGCCTGCGGGGCCGTCGCGAGGGTGAGCAGCACGGTCGGAGCGCCGTTGAGATGCGTGACCCCCTCGGTGCCCAGCAGCCGCCAGACGTCCTCGGCGACCACCGCGCGCAGGCACACATGGGTCCCGCCGATCGCCGTGAGGGCCCAGGCGGTGCACCAGCCGTTGCAGTGGAACATGGGCAGCGTCCACAGATACACGCTGTCGGGCGTGTGCCGGGAGTGCAGCACCTCACCGAGGGCGTTGAGGTAGGCCCCGCGGTGGGTGTACATGACGCCCTTGGGCCGCCCGGTCGTGCCGGAGGTGTAGTTGAGCGCGATGACCGCGTTCTCGTCCGGGACGTCCCAGGGCAGCGGGTTGTCGTCGCCCCGGGCGAGGAACGCCGCGTACGGCGTGCCGGGCGCCGCACCGGCGCCTGCTCCGACGGTGATGATCTCGCGGACCGTGGCGAGCCCTCCGGTGTCCAGACCAGCCGAGGCGAGCAACTCCGCGTCGCCCACCAGGAGGCGGGCGCCGGAGTGGTCGCAGATGTGGCGGACCTCCGCCGGCGCGAGGCGGGTGTTCACCGCGACCAGCACACCACCGGCCAGCGGCACGCCGAAGTGCGCCACGAGCAGTTCGGGGATGTTCGGGGCGAGATAGGCGACCCGGTCACCGGGCGCGACGCCGGAGGCCCGCAACGCGTGCGCGAGCCGGGTCGCCCGCGCGGCGAACTCGGCGTAGGTGAGGCGCAGTTCACCGTGGACGATCGCTGTCTTGTCGGGATGGACCTCGGCGGAGCGGCGCAGGAAGGCCAGCGGGGTGAGTGGGGTATGCATCGGAAGTCCTCACGTGTCGGCTGGGGGGGGGAGGGCTGCCCGGGGCCCATGGGCCCGGCACCCGGGGGCCCGGCCGCCGGGGCGCCCCGTGCTCGATCAAGGACCGGCGAAGGCGGACGCCGCCGCGAGGGCCGCCTCGGCCAGGGCGGCGTCCCCGCTGACGCGGGTGCGGGCCGCGGCCTCGGCGGGCGCGAGGCGGTCCCCGGTGAGGAGACAGAACTCCATGGCGTCGAGGGCGAGATGGGCGTCGGGAGGGCCTGTCGGCGGGGCCTGGCCCGGGTCGGTGAGGAGCCACGTGTCACCGCCGCGGCCGGTGAGTTCGAGGCGCAGGACGCGGCGGCCCAGGGGTGTGCCCCGCATCCGCATGGCGAGCGGGAGCAGGCGGACGCCGAAGTCGGACATGAGGGACAGGGAGCGCGTGGTGGGCGGCGGCAGCCGACGGCCGGTGCGCAGGGCGATGTCCCGGGTGTGGATCCAGGTCTCGAAGGCGCGCGCGGTGGTGTGGTGGGCCACGGGCAGCGGGGGGTCACCGGCGAGGGAGAGAGGACGCTCGGCATCGGCGGGGAGGGCCGCCTCGCCGAGCAGGACGGCGCGCAGCGCGTCGGCCTGCGCGCGCCACGCCGCGTGGATCGACCGGGGGGACCGCTCGACCGCCCACGACGTCCAGGCCCGGGTGCGGGCGGGCACCGTGTCGCCCGGCAGGTCGAGCGGGCCGCGGGTCCCGGCGTCGAGCGCCTCGGTCAGGAGGCTGTCGGTCGCGGCGAGGTGGGCGACCAGCTGCCCCACCGTCCAGCCCTCCACGGTGAGGGTGTCCCACTCCTCGGCGGTCAGGTCGCGCAGGACGGCGTCCAGCGTGGCCACCTGGTCCGTGTACGGACGGATGTGGGGCGGGACGGCACGGGGCGCGGGCGGTCGGCGGGCGAAGGCGAGGACCGTGACGCGGTCGCCGGAAGGGCGGGGCTGGTTCCCGGTGGGTCCGGCCGTGGCGGTGCCGTCGTACGGGGGCGGCGCGGTGGCCTCGTGCGGTGCCGCGTCCTCATGCGGCGACGGCTCCGCGAGGGCGGCGGTGGCCGGGTACAGGTACCGCGCCTCGGCCGCGCACGGGGCACAGTGCTCCAGGTGCGCCGCCACGGCGGCGCTCTCCTGGTCCGAGCAGGCGTCGAGCAGCCATGCGCCCAACAGGGCGCGCAGCGCGGCGTGTTCGTGGGGCGCGGGGCGGGGGGCACCGCTCATGGTGTGATCCCTTCCTCCGCGAGTGCCGCGGCCAGTGCGCGCAGGGCGGCCCGCAGGCGGGTCTTGGCGGTCCCTTCGGGGATGCCGAGGTCACCGGCCACCTGACGATAGGTACGGCTTCCGTAGTAGGCGAGGAGCAGCGGAGTGCGCAAGGTGTCCGGCAGCCGGGCCGCGGCGGAGCGTACACCGAGCGCCTCAAGGCGCGCGGTCACGGTCTCGGCGGTCTCGTCGTGGCCCGAAGGCGCCGGTGGCTCGGCGGTCCTGCGGTGCCGCTCCTCACGGCGGACCCAGTCGACGGCGCGCCGGTGGGCGACCACGCCGAGCCAGGCGCGCAGGGGTCCACGGGCCGGGTCGTAGGACAGCGGGCTCTCCCAGAGCCGGACGAACACCTCCTGAACGACGTCGTCGGCGGCGCTGTGGTCGCGGGTGATGCGCGCCGCGAGGCCCCGTACGAGCGGGGAGTACCGCTCGTAGATCTCGCGGAAGGCGTCTTCGTCGGCGGCGAGCAGGAGGGCCTGGACCTCCAGACGGTCCTCCGGAACGGCCCCGGTCGCCTCGTCGAGCCCGCCGCGCGGCTGCGCCTGATGGGAGGAGGCCATGGCGGAAGTGTCCCGCGAAGGCGTGGTTCCGGGACCCCCTGGCGGAAATCGGTGCCGTCGCGGCGGTGCCGGCGCCCGCCGCGGCCCGTACCCCCGTGACGGGCCGGGCGGACGCCGTGCCGCGGCGGGGGGAGGGGAGCTGGACGCGCACGTGTACGGGGGAGTGGACGAGCACTCCCCGCATCCCCCGCACTCGTGTGTGCTCACCCCTCGCAAGCCGAACTCGGCACGGCGGGCAGCACGATGTCTCCGGCGGACAGCAACGGGACCCCCAGCAGGATTGGTTGCCGCGTACGACGGCGTTTCTCGCGTGTGGTCATGGACCCTTCCCTGGTCTGTCGTGATCTTGCGCATCGGCGGAGTGCCACATGTCTGTGCGGGGGGTTCGTTTGAGCCGGGCGCGCGGATTGCGTCCTGAGGGAAGGGGGGCCTTGTCTACGTCAACGTCTGTGCGTGCAGGGCGGTTTGACGAGGCGTCGTCCAGGGATTCGGTACCAGTCCCTCCGGGTTGGGTGTGAGACGCCGGGGAGGGAAGAGGAGTGTGCGGCCGCACCATGTCTATGGGCCGGATTGACTGCTGTCCGAAAACCACTGATGACCGCCGCAAACGCCCTGCCGGTCAAGCTCACTGCATCGAAGTAATACCCATGGATTTCCTGGGTGGACGGGGCACAACGGCCGTTACTGTTCCCTGAGTTCTGGACGGATTCACCGATATTAGCCCCGAATTATCAACTTTCAACAGTTATGCACAGGCGTGCCCTTGGCTGCCGTCACGTGCTTTGTGAAGGAGCTTGCCCGATGACCGTTGACGCCAGCCGGGAGGCACAGCTGGAGCCGCAGCCGCGGACCAGCCTGGGCACGGCGGCTGCCCGCAACCTGGCCACCACGACCAAATCCGCCCCGCAGATGCAGGAGATCACCTCCCGCTGGCTGCTGCGGATGCTGCCCTGGGTGGAGACCAAGGGCGGCACCTACCGGGTGAACCGCCGACTGACGTACACCGTCGGCGACGGGCGCATCGACTTCGTGCAGGACGGCGCGGACGTCCGTGTCATCCCCCGGGAACTCGGCGAACTGGCCCTGCTGCGGGGCTTCGAAGAGGACGACGTGCTGACCGCGATCGCCGACCGGTGCGTGCAGCACGACTTCCGTGCGGGCGAGGTCCTGGTCGAGCGCGGCGCGGCCGCAGAGCGGCTCCACCTGATCGCCCACGGCCGGATCAACCAGACCTCCGTCGGCAAGTACGGCGAGGAGGTCGCGGTCGCGGTGCTCGGCGACGGCGACCGCTTCGGCGACGACGCCCTCCTTGACGCCGACGCCACCTGGGACTTCACGGCCACCGCCGAGACCGACGGCACCCTTGTCACACTGTCCCGCCGCGACTTCGCCGCCCTCCTGGACGCGGCGCCGAGCCTGCGCGCACACATCGAGCAGTGGAGCACGCTGCCCCAGCAGCGGCAGAACCGCCACGGCGAGGCCGAGATCGCGCTCTCGGCCGGACACACGGGCGAGCCGTCGCTCCCCGGCACGTTCGTGGACTACGAACTCCACCCGCGCGAGTACGAACTCTCCGTCGCCCAGGCCGTCCTGCGGGTCCACACGAGGGTCGCCGACCTCTACAACGGCCCGATGAACCAGACCGAGGAACAGCTCAGGCTCACCATCGAGGCGCTGCGCGAGCGCCAGGAGCACGAGCTGGTGAACAACCGCGAGTTCGGGCTGCTGCACAACGCCGCCCTCAAGCAGCGGATCCAGCCCCACGCGGGCCCGCCGAGCCCGGACGACATGGACGCGCTGCTCTGCCGCCGCCGCGGCACCAAGTTCTTCCTCGCCCACCCCAGGACGATCGCGGCGATCGGGCGCGAGTTCAGCGCCCACGGGCTCTACCCGGACAACGTCGACCTCGGCGGGCAGCAGGTCCCGGCCTGGCGCGGCGTCCCGATCCTGCCCTGCAACAAGATCCCGATCACCAAGGAGAACACCAGCTCGATCCTCGCCATGCGCGTCGGCGAGGACAACCAGGGCGTCGTCGGCCTCCACCAGACCGGCCTGCCGGAGGAGTACGAACCGGGCCTCTCGGTGCGCTTCATGGGGGTCAACGACCAGGCGGTCCTGTCCTACCTCGTGACGACGTACTACTCCGCGGCCGTCCTGGTGCCCGACGCACTGGGTGTGCTGGAGAACGTCCAGATCGCCCGCAGGCCCGACTAGCCGTCCCGCCGTCGAGGCCTGCCTTCCCCCGGCTGCCAAGGCCCGTGCCGCTCCGGACCGGCCGGGCACGCCGGGGAGCCGGGCCCAGGGCGGCCCACCCACGTCATCTAGGAGTCACGGATGCCCGATTCCGGGCCTTCCCCCCTGCCACCGAGCGCGAGCGAAGCGAACCCCGCGCTCGCCCGGGTCCTGCGCGGCCCCAGCGGCCTGGGCACGGCGAGCCTCAGCCTGGTCCGGCGCGACGAGCTGCCGGTCCCGCCGGATCCGGAGCCGCCGGAGGCCGAGTCGCTGACACCCGAGCCGCCGGAGCAGCCGCCTCCGGCGGAGGGCAGGCCGATCCCCGGTCTGTACTTCCACCCGGTGCCGGAGCCCGATCCCGTACGGGTGGAGGAGGTCGGCCACCGGATCAAGCGCTGGGCGGTGGACGAGGTCGAGGCGTACCCCCCGGAGTGGGAGGACCAGTTCGACGGCTTCTCCACCAGCCGGTACATGGTCGCCTGCCACCCGGACGCGCCCACCGTCGAGCACGTGATGGTCGCCGCCCGGCTCATGGTCGCCGAGAACGCGGTCGACGACTGCTACTGCGAGGACCACGGCGGCTCCCCGGTGGGGCTCGGCGGCAGGCTGCTGCTCGCACACACCGCGCTCGACCCGCTCCACACGACGAAGGAGTACACGCCGGACTGGGTGGAATCCCTCCAGTCGGACGCCCCGCGGCGCGCGTACCGCTCCGCCATGGAGTACTTCGTCCAGCTGGCCACCCCCTCCCAGGCCGACCGGTTCCGGCACGACATGGCCCGGCTGCACCTGGGGTACCTCGCGGAGGCGGCCTGGGCCGAGACGAGTTACGTGCCGCAGGTGTGGGAGTACCTGGCGATGCGCCAGTTCAACAACTTCCGCCCCTGCCCCACCATCACCGACACCGTCGGTGGCTACGAACTCCCGGCGGACCTGCACGCACAGCCCGCCATGCAGCGGGTCATCGCCCTGGCGGGCAACGCCACCACCATCGTCAACGACCTGTACTCGTACACCAAGGAGCTGGCCAGCCCCGGCAAGCACCTCAACCTGCCCGTGGTGATCGCCGAGCGGGAGGACGTCTCCGAGAAGGAGGCCTACCTCAAGGCGATCGAGGTCCACAACGAACTCATGCACGAGTTCGAGGCCGCGGCCGCGGAGCTGGCCGCCTCCTTCCCCGACCCGCGCGTGCTGCGCTTCCTCAAGGGCGTGGCCGTCTGGGTCGACGGCAACCACTACTGGCACATGACCAACACCTACCGCTACAGCCTTCCCGATTTCTGGTAAAGGGGGACTTATCCAATGTCCAGCACCGATTTCACCACCGATGTCACGTCTGTGAACGGCTCTGCCGACCAGCCCGTTTTCATCCCCGCCCCGGCGACGCCCTACCAGGGCGACATCGCGCGCTACTGGGACCACGAGGCCCGGCCCGTCAATCTGCGCCTCGGCGACGTCGACGGCCTCTACCACCACCACTACGGCATCGGTGACGTCGACCGTTCCGCACTCGGGGACACCGGGGACGACGCGTACGAGAAGAGGCTGATCGCCGAGCTGCACCGCCTGGAGTCGGCGCAGGCCGAGATGCTCCTTGACCACCTCGGCGCCATCGCCCGCGACGACACGCTCGTCGACGCGGGCTGCGGCCGCGGCGGCTCCATGGTCATGGCCCACCAGCGGTTCGGCTGCAAGGTCGAGGGATTGACCCTGTCGGCCAAGCAGGCCGAATTCGGCAATCAGCGTGCCCTGGAGCTGGGCATCGAGGACTCCGTCCGCTCCCGCGTCTGCAACATGCTCGCCATGCCCTTCGAGACCGGGCAGGCCGCGGGCTCGTGGAACAACGAGTCGAGCATGTACGTCGACCTGGAAGACCTCATGGCCGAGCACTCCCGCGTCCTGTCCGTGGGCGGCCGCTATGTGACGATCACCGGCTGCTGGAACCCCCGGTACGGACAGCCGTCGAAGTGGGTTTCGCAGATCAACGCGCACTTCGAGTGCAACATCCACTCCCGCCGGGAGTATCTGCGCGCGATGGCGGACAACCGCCTGGTGCCGCAGGCCGTCGTCGACCTGACCCCCGCGACCCTGCCGTACTGGGAGCTGCGGGCCACGTCGTCCCTGGTCACGGGCATTGAGGAGGCGTTCATCAACTCGTACAGGGACGGCTCGTTCCAGTACGTCCTGATCGCCGCCGACCGCGTCTGAGCCGACGGGAGAGCACGGGGGCCGGGCCCGTCGTCCGACAGGTCCGGCCCCCGCCGTGCCCCCGCCGCCGGGACACGCGGCAGGGCCGGACCGGCTCGGGTGGACTCTCCCACGGGGGGAGAGTCCACGATGGAGACGTGCGAGACGAACTTCTGACCATCGGGCGCTTCGCCCGGCTGTGCCGGCTCAGCGTGAAACAGCTGCGGCACTACGACGAGACGGGGCTGCTCGCGCCGATACACGTCGACGCCAGCTCCGGCTACCGCTACTACGCGCCCGGCCAGGCGCGCGACGCCCTGACCATCGCCCTGCTGCGCGAGATGGATCTGCCCCTGGCCGTGATCGCCGAGGCCCTGGCCGCCGAGCCCGGGCGCAGGGCGGAGCTCCTGCGCGCGGAGCGCGACCGCCTCGCCGAGCGGATCAGCCGGGACCGGGCGCGCCTCGGAATGCTGGAGCGGCTCGAAGAGGGCGGCCTGCCCGGGTACGAGGTCAGCGTCGCCACGGAACCCGCGCGGCACCTGGCGGTGACGCGGGCGACCTGCGCCGCCACGGACATCGGCGACACGGTCGGAGCGTGCGTGGGCCGACTGCTGCCCCTGCTCGGCGGGGCATCGGTCGGATGGGAGCCGCCGCTGTGGGGGCTGTACCCCCTGGACCTGGAGGAGCGGACCCGGATCGCCGTGGGAGCGCAGACGCCGCAGGGCGCGCGCGTCCCCGGCCTGACGCGTGAGGTGCTGCCCCCGGGGCCCGCGGCCCAGACCGTGCACATCGGGCCCTACGCCCAGCTGCCCCTGGCCTACAACGCCCTCTTCGCCGCCATCCACGAGCGCGGGCTTCGCCCGCACGGACCCGTACGGGAGGCCTATCTGGTCGGACCCGCGGAAGCACCACCGGAAGAACTGATGACCAGGCTGGTCATCCCTGTCGAGGAGAACGCATGACGCGAGTGAAGGACGTCGATGCCCGCGGGATGCGGCACTGCGAGACCACAGCGCTTGACGTGCTGCTGAAGCACGAAGGGATCGACCTGTCCGAGCCGATGCTGTTCGGGCTCGGGTCAGGGCTGACGTTCATCTACTGGGACAGCAAGAACCAGGACTTCCCCTTCCTCGGAGGGCGGGTGAAACCCTTCGAGCTCACGCGGAACGTGGCCGCACGGCTCGGCCTCGACCTCCAGGTCCGCGAGACCACGTCCGCCCGCAAGGCCTGGCAGAACGTGGCGGGGCCGCTCGACGAGGGCCGGCCCGTCGGGCTCCAGCTCGACAGCTACTACCTGGACTACTTCACCTCGAAGGTCCACTTCGCCGGTCACGTCGTCGCCATGTACGGCTACGACGAGGACGACGCCTACCTGGTGGACACCGCCCAGCAGGGCGGAGCGGTGACCACGGCACTGACCGGCCTCGCGGAGGCCAGGGCCGCGCGCGGTCCGATGTCCGCCCGGCACCGCTCCTTCACGCTCACCGCTCCGGCCGGGGCCGTGCGGCCGCGGGACCACATCGTTCCCGCCATCAAGGCCTGCGCCGAGGCCTTCCTCCATCCGCCCATCGCCAACCTGGGCCACCGAGGCATCGAGAAGGCCGGAAAGCTCGTCCGCACCTGGCTCCGGCGCAGTGATGACCCGCAGCGGGACCTGCCGCTTGCCGCCCTCCTGATGGAGCGCGGCGGCACCGGTGGTGCCCTGTTCCGCAACCTGTACCGCGACTTCCTCGCCGAGTCCGCCGAGCTGGTCGACAGCGACCACCTGCGCACCGGGCAGACGCTGTACGCCGAGGCCGCCACGCTGTGGACCGAAGTGGCGGCGCTCGTCGAGAAGGCCGGTGAGTCGAACGACGAGCGGTGTCTCGTGCAAGCGGGCACGGTCCTCGGCGAGCTGTCCCGCATCGAGAGCGAGGCCATGCGGGAACTGAGCCTCCTGCGGGACTGAGGAGCCGGGGGTCGGGGCGCCCTCAGGAAGGGTTTCGGGCCGAGGCCCTTCTTGACCGTGCCGCCGCACAGTGAGGACGGCACGGCGGCGCCGTTCCCGTACCAGGGGCCGTCATCTGACCGGCGATCGGTGCGGAAGGTATCTGTGGGTCATGTGCGCGTCAAGAGGTTCTCCGGGGGCTCGTGCCGTCGGAACGCCGAGCGGTACGCGCTCGGCTGTCGGCCGGTGTGCCGGGCGAAGACGCCGCTGAACGTCCCGGCGTCGCGGTACCCGACGTCGCCCGCGATGCTCGCGACGGTCCTGTCGGTCGTCTCCAGCAGGAGTCTGGCGCGGCGGACCCGGGCGCCCTGCAGATAGGCGAGCGGCGTCTCGCCGGCCTCGTCGCCGAAGCGCCGGAGCATCGTCCTCGTGCTCACGCCGAAGGCGCGGGCGAGGGCGGTCAGGTCGTAGCGGGCGGCGAGGCGCTGGTCGAGCCACCGCTTCACCCGGTGCGAGAAGCCCGCGCCTGCCGTGGGCAGCAGCTCCGGGTCGACGTAGGCGGCCTGGCTGGAGCGCGCGTCGTCGAGGAGCGCGACGCGCGCCGTGCCGCGGGCGACGCGCGGGCCGTCGTGCTCGCGCACGAGCCGCAGTGCGAAGTCGTACATCGCGCTGAAGGCGGCGGTGGTCGTCACGCCCCGGTCGGTGACGACCAACTGGTCGGGGCGGACCCGCACATCGGCGTACCGGCGCGCGAAGCGGTCCGCGAACAGCCAGGACGTCGTCGCCTCGCGCCCGTGCAGCAGACCGGCCTCGGCGATCAGGAAGGCGCCGACGCAGATCGAGACGACCGCGGCGCCCGAAGCGGCCCCCGCCCGGATCGCGGCCGTCTCCGGCGCCAGCTTCGCGAGGGTCGTGTCGAGGTCGATCGCCGGGGACAGCTCGAAGCCCGGCACGACGACGACGTCCGCGGGGCGCACCGCCGAGACGTCGACGCGCGAGCCGCCGGACGCGGTCACGCTGCGGCGCGGGGAGACGACCGACGCCTCGTACGACGGCTCCTCGGCCCCGTGTGCCGCGGCGACGTGCGTGGCCATGGTCAGCAGGTCGAGGACGCCGAACACCTCCGACGCGAAACAGCCGGGGTAGGCGAGGACACTCACGCGCAGCGGACTCATACGGCACCTCCGGTCACCCGACGGGTGGCGACATCGTTTGGCGACATCACCGTGAGACATGGCGATACCGCCGCTTCTCCGGAGAGGCAGCCTCTCGCCATCCTTGCGCCCATGACAACCGAGCGAGCCCACAGAGACCTGTCGCGGACCGGGAGCCGTCCGCCACGGGCCCAGGACGATCCGCTGGACGACTTCACCCGGAGGACCGTCAGCGTCGAGGGCATCGGCAAGACCGTGTACGTCACCGGGTCGGGGCCGGCGGTCGTCCTGATGCCCGAGATGCCGGGCATCAGCCCCGATGTCGCGCGGTTCGCGCGGTGGCTGCGCGCTGCCGGGCTCTCCGTGTACCTGCCTTCGCTCTTCGGCGTCGACGGCGCCTATCCGCGTGCCGACGCGGTCGAGCGCGTGGTGCGGCCCGCCTGCGTCAGCGCCGAGTTCCGGGCGTTCGCCAAAGGAGGCACCAGCCCTGTCGTGGGCTGGCTGCGCGGCCTCGCCCGCGTGGCGCACGCCGAGCGCGGGGGGCCCGGCGTCGGCGCGGTCGGGCTGTGCTTCACCGGCAACTTCGCCTTGACCATGACGCTCGAACCCGCGGTCATCGCCCCCGTGGTCAACCATCCGTCGCTGCCGCTCGACGACCCCGGCGGCCTGGAGATGAGCGCCGAGGACGCCGCCGCCGTGGCCGAACGCGTCGAGCGGGACGGACTGCGGGTGCTCGGCTACCGCTTCGACGACGACACGTGGTGCACCGGCCGGCGGTTCGCGGCCTACCGCGCGCTGCTCGGCGACGCCTTCGACGGCCGCGTCCTGCCCGGCGCGGCGGCGCACACGGACCCTCCGCCCTTCTTCCGGGACGTCGTCGGCTGCGCCCACAGCGTCGTCACGGCACACCTCGTCGACCAGGAGGGTCATCCGACCGCGCGGGCCCGCGACGAGATCATCGCCTTCCTGGCCGAGCGGCTCGGGCTGCCGGACGCCGGGACCGACTGACGCCCCGGCACGTGGCCGCAGCCCGAGCCGTCACCTCACCGGACGACGTCGAAGACGTTCTTCTGCAGGCCGTTGGCGTACGCCTCGTGCTCGATCAGCTTGAGCTTCTGGGTGTCCTTGTCCGTGTCGCTGAACAGGCGCTTGCCCGCGCCCAGCAGGAGCGGGAAGACGAGCAGGTGGTAGCGGTCGATCAGACCGGCGTCCGAAAGGCTCCGGTTCAGGGTGGCGCTGCCGTGGATGATGATGGGGCCGCCGTCGGTCTCCTTGAGCGCGGCGACGTCGTCCAGCGTGCGCAGGATCGTGGTCTCGCCCCAGTTCGACACCAGGTCGCTCTCCGCGAGGGTGGTGGAGACGACGTACTTCGGCATCACCTTGTAGTCCGCGAAGTCCTCCATGGCGGGCCACACCGGGCTGAACGCCTCGTAGCTGACCCGGCCCATCATCATGGCGGCGGCTTCCTGCTGCTCCCGGCCCTTGATCTCGAAGGCCTCGGGGAGGAACTCGACGTCCTTGAAGGTCCACCCCGAGTTGCGGTAACCGGGCTCGCCGCCGGGAGCTTCCACGACGCCGTCGAGCGAGACGAAAGCGGTGCTGATCACAGTACGCATCTGGGTTCCTCGGTCTCTCGTGTCCGGTTCAGGTGCCCGGTTCTCGGCGAGTTCGGTCGGTGCGCGCTCCCGCCGCCCACGCGGCGTCGGCCGCACCAGCCATGATCTATGACCTCGGGCCGTGGAGAAACTCATCGGTCGCCGCCCGCTCGGTCCTCCGAGCGGGCGGCTGTCGCTGTCGCCGTCGCGGCGCCGGATCAGGGCGCGAGGTGCCTGACCGGTGCGGGCGCGGGGTCGTCGGTGGCGAAGCGCGGCACCTCGTCGTTCTCGTCCCGGTTGCCGTTCTTCTCGTGGATCCACTTGCCCGCGAGGGCCGGGATCCAGGCGGAGAACTCGCTCTGGGTGAGGTCGGCGGGCACCTTGGCGCCGAGCCGGTTGAGCTCGGCGGCGGGCAGCCGGAGGGTCGGGTCGATGCGTTCGGCGGGGGCGTTGACCATCGCGGCGTCCCACACCTGAAGGGCGAACGTCGTGCAGTTGCGGGCGGGGGTGCCGGCCCAGCCCCCGGTCAGCAGGTACTTCCAGGTGGGCAGCAGGGTGTACTTCTCGTCGACCTGCTTGCGCCGCTCGATCTCCTTCTCGAAGGCGGCCTGTTGGGCGGGGTTGAGCGCCTTGCAGCGGGCCGCGCGGGGCGCGTAGGCGCCGTTGCGGTCCTGCTTGCGGCTGGGCCGGTCCCACTCGATCAGCGGCTTGCCGGGCGTGTTGATGTCGTAGCCGGTGTAGTTGACGGACATGCCGTCCACCGTGCTGCCGTCGCCGTTGCGGCCGTCGGGGTCCTGCGGCTGGAACGAGTACGTGTCGTAGCGCGCGGTGCCGCCGTTGGCGAGCTTGCGCTCGAAGGCGCCGTGCGAGTTGAAGTGCACCAGCCAGCTGTGGCCGAAGACGTGCTGGCTGACGTTGAGTTCGTACAGGAGCTTGTTCGTCTGCTCGCCGTAGGAGAGCTGACCGTACTTGTTCTGGAAGTCCTCGGACTTCCAGAGGGTGTAGGCGCGGGTGCCCACGTCCCAGACGTAGCCGCCGGTGGTCCTCTCGGTGATCTCGGTGCTGTAGACGCACAGCGTGTTGTCGGCCGGGGCGGCGGCCCGGGGAGCCGCCGCCGACGGCTCCGCCGCGGCGGCCGGTGCGGAGACGGCGGCCGTGGCGAGGACGGCCACGGCACAGGAACGGGTGAAGAAAGAACGCAAAGTCACGGCAAAGGTATACATGCGATGCCCCGTCCATGATCATTTCGATGATCGGTTTCGAGCCAGGGTGCCGTTGCGGCCGCGCGGCGGCTCCGCGGTCCGTCGGCGGGTGCGGGGTGTGCGCGGTGTGCGTGGCGCGGGACGGTGTGACGCGCCGTGAACAGTCGACTCCGCAAAGGCGCTCGCACCGCCCACGGAGTGTCGCCGCACGAAATGCCGTTACATGCGCTCGAGTTCAGGGCGATTGCCTGGAGGTGTGGGTGAATTCACGATGAACTCACCCTTTCCCTGTGTTGTCAATTTGCTCGCGAGGATATGAAAGGTGCAGGTCAGAGGTGTATGGCGGAGGATTGATCGAGCCTGGGTGCGGCTTTCCTGGACGGTGGGAATGCAACCAAGTGCCTACTCCACGAGTCCCACGTTGTTGTTGAAACCACTTACTTCTCATGGAGGTTGGGAAATGCGCTCTCGACTCATCAATGGCCGTACGTTAAGCGCTGCTTCGGCGTTGGCACTGGCTCTCGGCGCGGGGATCGCCACGCCGGTGCTCCTGTCCGGATCGGCGAGTGCCGCCGCGCCGTCGGCCACCGCCGCGGTTGACGGGAAGTCGGTCGTCTACACGGCCGCCGCGGGCCAGGTGAACAAGCTGGACGTCACCGCGTCGAGGACCGGTTCGGGCATCGACAACCTCACCTACGTCATCGACGACGTGGTCACCATCAAGGCGGGCAGCGGCTGCACCTACCCCACGAGCTCCGACCGCACCAAGGTGTCCTGCAAGGTGGACACCCGGGACAGCCAGGACCCGTACGCCACCCTGGAGCTGTCCACCGGTGACCGCGACGACACCGTCAAGTACACCAACAGGACGGACGACGCCTACTACTTCGCCGCGCTCGACCTCGGCAAGGGCAACGACACCCTGACCGAGGCCGCGGGCGTCCAGGGCAACTCGATCCTGGGCGGCGCGGGCGACGACACCCTCACGGTCGGCGAGGTCAGCGTCGTGCTCGGCGCCGACGGCAAGGACACGATCCGCGCGGGCCGGGGCGCCATCTCGAAGGGCGGCAACGGCAACGACACGATCTACGCCAGCGGCGAGAACAGCGACGTCGAGGGCGAAGCGGGCAACGACGTGATCCGCGGCACCGGGAACCGGCAGAACCTCTCCGGCGGTGACGGCGACGACACGATCCGCGCCGGTGCCGGGGACGACTTCGTCTACGGCGGCAAGGGCAACGACGTCCTGCGCGGCGAGGGCGGCGACGACACGATTTACGGCAACAGCGGCGACGACAAGCTGTACGGCGGTGCCGGCCGGGACACCCTGTCCGGCGGCCCCGGCAGGAACGAAGTCCACCAGGACTGACACCCCGCACAAGGTCGGCCGCCGGGGCCGGCGGCCGACCGTCCCGGGTCCGCGCCGCCGCACGAGCGGAGCCGCAGGCTACGGGCGCGGCCCCAAGGTCTCGACGGTGATGTGCGGCGCCAGCGAGCGGAGGAAGTCCGGCGCGTCGAAGACGCTGCCCGCGGAGGCGACGCCCACCGCCCTGACCCGCCCGGTCAGGACGCGGTGCACCGCTTCCACCACGAGCGGCGCGGTGACCGCGTAGATGTCCTGGCCGCGGGCCACGGCGCGCCGCTCGGTGTCGCCGGAGCGCACGACGACGTCGACGAGGAAGGTCTGCGAGGACCTGCCCCGCTCGTCGACGGCCGCCGGGGTCGGTGTGTCCGGGGCCGTCACGTCCCCGGCCGCCTCGACGGTCATGTACGTGCGTACCTCGGGAACGGCCAGATGGCTGGGGACCGTGACGACGTCGGCCATCGAGAACTCCCCGATCACGGAACGCGTGCCCACCGGGTCGGGGAAGTCCCACTTCAGGGTGGGCGCGGCGTCGTCGCGGTACTCGAGCCGCCCGTTCGCGAAGCGCACGCGCCGGCCGCCGCGCCGCTCCCGGGAGACCGCGCCCGCGGCGCGCGTGCCCGGGGTGGGGTGCCAGCCGTTCAGGCCGTAGGCGATGTGGACCTCGTCGGCCTTGGTCCAGTCGCCCATCGCGGCCGTGGCCACCAGGTCGCCGAGGCCGCCGTAGAAGGCCATCGCGGGCACGATCACCGTGCCCGCGGCCCGGGCCCGGTCCGCGAAGTGCGCGAACGTGTCGGCGTTGGCCTCGATCTCGGCCGCCACGTCCAGGTACGGGATCCCGGCGCGCAGCGCCGCCTCGATCACGGGAGCGGCGGTCGTGGCGAAGGGCCCGGCGCAGTTGACCACGGCCGCCGCACCGGCGAGGGCGCGATCGAGCGCGGCCGGATCGTCGACCGGGGCGGGCCGGACCTCAAGACCGGGGTGGGACGCGGCCAGCGCCCGCAGCTTGTCGGCGTCCCGACCGGACAGGACCGGGACGAACCCGCGCTCCCGCAGCTGCGCCACCACGAACCGGCCGGTGTGCCCGTACGCGCCGTACACCGCCACCGTCTGCCCCGTTGCCATGACTGCTCCTCGCACTCGCATCGTGTTTGAACGATCAACTAGGACCATCCTGGCCGCTGCGGACGCCCTGCGTGAGTGTCTGGAACGACATGACGCATACAATTTCGGACATGAGTTCTGTCGCGCTCGCCGTCACCGACGGGATGCTCCACTTCGAACTGTCCGTGGCGTACGAGGTGTTCGGTTCCGCACCGGACGCCGTCCCCGGGCCCTGGTACGACGTCAGCGTGTGCGGTGCGGACGCGGTGCGGTTCGGCCGGTTCCGGCTCGAGCCCGACCACGGCCTCGACCGGCTCCGCCACGCCACCACCGTGATCGTCCCCGGCTGGGCCGACGTCGACGTGCGGCCTCCCGCCGAACTGGTCGACGCGGTGCGCGCGGCCCACGACGCGGGCGCGCGCGTGGCGTCCCTGTGCACCGGCGCCTTCGTCCTGGCCGCCGCGGGCCTGCTCGACGGGAAGCGCGCGACCACGCACTGGGCGCACACCGGGGAACTGGCCGCCCGCCACCCGCGGGTGGAGGTCGACCCGGACGTGCTCTACGTGGACAACGGCAGCGTGCTCACCTCCGCGGGCAAGGCCGCAGCGATGGACCTCTGCCTGCACCTCGTCCGCCTGGACCACGGCTCGTCGGTCGCCAACGCCGTCGCTCGCCGCCTGGTCGTGCCGCCGCACCGGGACGGCGGCCAGGCCCAGTTCGTCACCGCCCCGGTGCCCGCCCGGGACGACCATCCGCTCGCCGGTCTCTTCCCCTGGGTGATCGAGCGCCTCGACGAACCGCTGACCGTGGAGGACCTGGCCCGCCGGGCGCGGATGAGCTCGCGCCACCTGGGCCGGCACTTCAAGGCCGCGACCGGCACCACCCCGCTGCAATGGCTGCTGACCCAACGGATCCGCCGCGCCCAGGAGTTGCTGGAGCGGACCGACGACGGCATCGACGCCATCGCCGCGGCCACCGGGATGGGCACCGCCACGACCCTGCGCCGCCACTTCAACCGCACCGTCGGCGTGCCGCCGGACGCCTACCGCCGCACATTCCGGTCACGAGGCCCCGTCAAGGGACCCGCGCGCGGCGTGAAGTAGCCGCTTCGGCAAACGATGGGCAAACGTAAGGCGAGCTGATGCTACGTGTAAGGGAGTCCGTCAAGAATGGACAGTGAAGGAGAGGGAAGCCAAGGGGCCCGGACGCCGCGGTTCCCTGGCCGGACAACAAGCAGCAGGGGGCCGGGAGATGAAGGACGCATCGGGACATCCGCTGGCCGCGCCGAGGATCCACGAAGCCGCCGACGGAGTCGTCACCCTCGACGGTCGCGGGACCGAGCTGATGGTGCGGATCGAGCCGTACGCGGGGATGGCCGCGGGGGACCAGGTCCAACTGCGCTGGGACACCGGCGTGTTGCGCACGTCCCGGATAGACACGCAGGTCATCGACGCCGGTGAGGTCGGAGAGGTCAAGGTCTTCACCGTCGTGGGGCTCTCCCCGGGCACAGCGCGGGTGAGCTATCTCGTGGGCCACCCCGCCGGTGACTGGCACGCCTCGCAGCGCCTGACCGTCACCGTGCGAGCGTGATCCGCAGAGGCTGCGGCTCCGTGTGCAGGCCGGTCCGACCGCTCGCGGGCGGTCGGACCGGCTCGGGCGCGCGCCGTCGCTCGATCGAGCGCGGTGCGGTCAGGCGCCGGGCGGCACGCTGCCCTTGACCACGCTGCCGGGCGCGGGCACGGCCAGGCGCGTGAGGTAGTCGACGATGGCCTCCCGCTCGCCGCCGCCGTTGAAGACCTTCGCGCCGTGCCCCCAGCCGTCGACCTCCACGAGCGTCGCTTTGTCGCCGAGACGCTGTGCGACGGAGCGGGCCCAGTCGACGGGCGTGGCGTTGTCGTGCCGGGCGTTGATCAGCAGCATCGGCTTCTCGGTGCGGAACTCTTCGGGCCGCGCCGCCCGGGGCGTGGGACGCTCCGGAAGACCCAGGCACAGGTTGGCGTACCCGACCGCGTTCGGCGAGAAGCCGAAGGCGGGCGCGGCCTCACGGGCCGCCTTCTGGTCGGCGAGGTAGGCCGCCGCGTCCGGGGCGCGCAGGTTCAGGTCGACGCACACCGCCTGGTCGGCGACGGGCAGCAGCTCTGCCGCGGGCTGCTCCTCGGCGTCCTCCTGCCAGGGCTTCCCGCTGTCCAGGGCCTGGAGGTACTCGCCGACCACCGGCCAGGACGGGGTCAGGAGCATCTGGTCGAGCGTGCCGTTCAGGGCGGCGGGCGTGACCTTCTTGCCGTCGTTGCGCAAGGTCCCGTCGGCGGCCTTGGCGGCCACGCGCCAGTAGACCGTGCGCGGGTCCTTGTCGCCCAGCGCGCACTCGTCGCTCGTGCCGCACCACCGGGCGAACTGTCCGTAGGCCCGCTCCAGGGCGCGGGCGCTCGTCGCGCTGAAGTCGCGTCGGCTCACCGCCGTGTCCATCACGCCGTCGAGCACGGCGGCCCGCACCCGCTCGCCGTACAGCTGCGCGTACCGCTGACCGTAGACGGTGCCGTACGAGTGCCCGTACAGGGACACGCGGTCCTCACCGAGCGCGGCGCGCACGGTCTCGACGTCGTGGCTGACGCTGGTGGCGTCGGTGCGCGCGGCCACAGGGCCGGACGCGCGGGCACAGTCCTCGGCGAAGGCGCTCGCCCGCTTCCGCTCGCGGGCGAACTCCGCGGCCGAGGCGGCGGGCTTCTTGTCCCCCGCCATGGCGACGTACGGCCCGGCCGGACAGCGCACCGGGCTGCTCGCGCCGACACCGCGCGGATCGAGGCTGACGATGTCGAAGCGCCGCTCGAGGCTGCCCCACGCGTCGGTGGCCCGGACCGTGTCGACGCCGGAGTTGCCGGGGCCGCCGGGCAGGAAGACGAGGGTGCCGACGCGCCGGTCCGGATCCGTGGCCGTGCGCCGGGCGACAGCGATGTCGATCTTCTTGCCGCCGGGCTTCTTCCAGTCGACGGGCACACGCACGGTGCCGCAGTCGGCGCCCTTGGGCATGCCCTCCCCGCTGGGGCAGGCCTTCCAGGCGACGCGCTGCGCCGGGATCCGCGCGGCTGCCGTGCCCCGGCCCACGGACGCGACGTCGCGGTCCTGCCACGCGTACAGGGCGCCCCCGATGCGCGCCCCCGACCAGGAGCCGCAGTTGAAGCCGGCCTTCGCGGCAACGTCGGACGGGAACCAGTCGGCCTTGAGGCGCGGCTTGCCCTGCGGCTTCCCCCGCACGCAGGAGGCCGGGAACGCGCCGTCCTTCGCCGTGAACCGCAGGATGCGGTCCTCGCCGGTCGTCGACATCACGTACGAGACGTCGGTGGCGTCGTCCGGCAGCCATCGCGGCACGGACTTCCGGTCCTCCTTCGCCTCGGCCCCGGTCTTGTACGTCGCCTTCTCCTGGTGGTCGTCGAAGGGGTTGTACGAGCCGCCGCACGCCGTCACAAGGACGGCGAGCGCGGCCACGCCGAGGGCACAGGCCGGTGTGCGCGGAATTCGGGGCATGGGCGTCGCTCTCTTCAGGAGTCCTGGAATGCTGCGTATCCCCACGGTCGCCGAGCGCCGCCGGGCGCCGCCTCAGCCATTCGATGGATCGGAGCCGCGCCGGTCCGGCTTTCGGTTGAGCCCCCGCGTACGACCTGGTCCGTACATTCGCTGTGTGAACCGCCGCCGCATGCTGCTCCTCGCCCTGCCGCCCGCGCTGCTGCTCTGGCTCGGCGACCTCGTGTCGAACGGACCGGACGGATCCCGGCTCCCGCTGCTGTCCGGTCCCCTGGCCCTTGGGGCACTGCTCGCGTGCCACCGCGTCGCCGTCGAGACCCTCACGGCCGCGGCGGCGCTGGCGTCCGGGGCGCTGACGCTCGGGATGCTCCGGTTCGCTCCGGCGGGCGGCAGCTGGGGGGTGCTGGAGTCGGCGGCCCTGCTCGCGCTGCTCGCCGTGGCGGCCCGGACGGCACGGGTGCCCGCGGCGTACGTCCTCTGCCCGCTCCTGGCCGTCGCGATCGCGGCCGCGCCGGTGCGCATGGGCTTCCCCTCGGACGCCCAGACCTTCGCCTTCCTGCTGACGGTCGCGGCGGGCGGCGCGCTCGCGCTCGGCTGCTACCTGCGCTCCCTGGACCGGCGCCGGGCCGGCGCCGTGAGCGCCGTGCAGGAGGCGGAGCGCCTCGCCCTCGCCCGTGACCTGCACGACTTCGTCGCCCACCACGTCACCGGCATCGTCGTCCAGGCCCAGGCGGCCCGCACCATCCGGGAGACCGCGCCCGAGCAGCTCGACCCGCTCCTGGCGGGCATCGAGCGGGCCGGTACGGAGACGCTCGCCTCCATGCGGCGCCTCGTGCACGTGCTGCGGGCCGCGCCCGACGCCCCCACCCGGCCCGCAGACCTGCTCACCGAACTCGCCGCCCTGGTGGCCGCGCACGGCGACGGCGGGGGAGCGGCCGCCACCCTGGACGTCTCCGCCGACGCCCGGGCCCTCGCCCTCGCACCGGAGGTCGAGACGTCCGCGCACCGCGTCGTGCAGGAGTCCCTCACCAATGTGCGCCGCCACGCACCCGGGGCCGACGAGGTCCGCGTACGTCTGACGGCGCGCGGCAGCCGACTGCGCGTCGAGGTCGGCAACGGGCCCGCGCCCGCGGGGGAGCGGCCGCCGCCCGGCGGCAGCGGCGGGCTCGGCCTGGTCGGCCTGCGCGAGCGGGTGGAGGCGCTCGGCGGCCGCTTCGACGCGGGGCCCGCCCCGGACGGGGGCTGGCGGGTTCGCGCCGAGTTCCCCCCGGCGCACCTGCCACACTGACCACGATGAGCGCTACGACCCCCGAGACCGCCACCGCGCCCCTGCGCGTGCTGATCGCCGACGACCAGGAGATGGTGCGCACCGGCTTCCGTCTCATCCTCGCCGCGCAGCCCGGCATCGAGGTGGTCGGCGAGGCCGCGGACGGCGCCGCGTGCGTGGAGCTGGCCCGGCGGCTGCGCCCCGACGTGTGCCTGGTCGACGTCCGCATGCCGAAGCTCAACGGCCTGGAGGTGACCCGTCTCCTTGCCGGTCCGGACGCGGTCGACCCCCTGCACGTCGTTGTGGTGACCACCTTCGACCAGGACGACTACCTGGACGAGGCCCTGCGCTCCGGCGCCGTCGGCTTCCTGCTCAAGGACGCCGGGCCCGGTCTCCTGGTGGAGGCGGTGCGCGCCGCCGCCCGCGGCGACGCCCTGGTCTCGCCCGCCGTCACGCTGCGGCTCCTTTCGCGCATGGCGGACCGGCACGGCCCGCAGTGCGGCGCGGCGGCCGAAGGGGCCGCACCGCACGAGCTGTCCGAGCGGGAGCTGGACGTCGCCCGGCTCGTGGCGCGCGGCCGCACCAACCAGGAGATCGCCGCCGACCTGTACATCTCCGTCGCCACCGTGAAGAGCCACCTGGTCAACATCCAGGCCAAGCTCGCCGTCCGGAACCGCGTCGAGATCGCGGCCTGGGCCTGGGAGTCGGGGCAGATGGGCCGCGCCTGACGGTCAGGCCAGCCACCGCACGGGAGTCGCCCGGCGCACGTGGACGAGCACGTCGAACGCGTCGGCCAGCGAAGCGACCGCGACGTACTGGGACGCGTCCTGCGCCGGGTCGTAGACGCCGCTGATGACGCGGAGCCTCGCGGGGCCGTCCCACTGGCGGCGTACGTCGTCGTGGCGCAGGTCAAGCCAGCGTGCGGGCGTATCCGTCTCGCCGAGCCGTGCGTCGAGGAGATCCGCGCCCGGCTCGGGAACGGCGACGACCCCCAGGTCACCGTGGTGGAAGCCGATCGCCACGGAGACGTACCGCGCGCCGAGGCGTTCCCGCAGGAGCGTGCCGGCGGTGGGCTGTGGACCGGACTCGGGAGCCGCGTCGCCCATGGTCGTCCCGGCCGCCGCCGTGTGCGCGATCCCGTCCCAATAGACCATGCGCAGGCCGGTCCGCAGCTGGGTGTCACTGAGGGCGTCCGCCTCCCTCGCGGTGTCGCTCGTGAAGCTGCCGCGCCCGGCGACGCTGCCCGCGTGGAAGCTCTCGATCAGGCGCATCCGGGTCACGACGTCGTCGTCCCCGATGCCGGGCAGCGCCCGGATCAGCGCGAGGGCGTCGCGGGCGTGCTCGGCGAACGGCCGCCCGGGATGCGTGCCCCGGGCGCGCTGCACGTGCTCGTCGATGTCGTGCGCGGTCCGGATCGGGTCGAGGTGGGACGCCACGTCCGCGAGGAGTTCCGGGGCGGACGCGCGCACGTGGTCCAGGACCGCGTCGTAGTCGTCGGACCGCGCCTGCGCGGGCTTCACGCCGAAGACCCGTACGGGATCGTCCGGGTGGTCCCGGTTGAACTCCCGGATCCAGTCGAGGGCTTCGGCCATCTCGGCGGTGCGCCACGGACGCCAGGCACCGGCGAGCACGGCTTCGGCCGAGCCCGCGCCGCCGCGCACGTACCGGTCGAGGTCGGCGGCGACGTCGGCGCTGTCCTGCACGGCGAGCGCCCGGAAGCCGTGCCGCCGGACGAGCCGACGGAAGAGCTGGTCACGGATGCCGAAGGTGTCCCGGGAGAACCGCGTGGACTCGCCGATGCCGATGATGGTCGCCTCGACGGCGAGCGCATCGGCCAGGGCGTCGAGCGCGGCTTCGGAGAGCGGCCCGGCGCCGACGGGCCGCTGACCCGGGGTTTCCACGGGCGCGGGGAGGGAGTCCTGAAGAGCGGTGGTGTCGTTCGTCATGCCTCAGATGCTCATACGTGAAGTTCGGTTGAGGTCAAGGAGCGGCTGACTACTCCTCGTCGGTGGCCGCGGTCACCTCGACCTCGATCACGTCGTCCCTGTCGAAGAGCTCGGCGGCCAGCCTGCCGGTGTCGGCGGTGCCCTCCAGGGACAGCAGGACGCGGGCGGCGGGATCGCTCCCGCCGGGCAGCCGGTCGACCTTGACCTGGAGGATGCGGAATCCGCGCCGGGTGCACGTCTCCATCAGCTGGGGGAGGAGGGCCGTACCCGTGCGGTACGTCATGCGCAGGGCGAAGGCGGAGCCGCTCGCGCGGGGCAACCACCGCGCGGCGAGCCGTGGGTAGCCGCGCACGACGAGGAAGTGCAGCGCCGTCGCGGCCAGGGCGAGCACGGGCAGGCCGCCGCCGCAGGCCATGCCCACCGCGCAGGTGAGCCAGACCGCGGCGGCGGTGGTGAGGCCCCGCACCACGTCCTGGCGTACGAAGATCAGGCCGCCGCCGATGAAACCGATCCCGGAGACGATCTGCGCGGCCACCCGGGAGGGGTCGAAGGACACGTCGGCCAGCCGGAGGGCGCCGTCGAAGCCGTGCTGGGAGACCTCCATCATCAGCGCGCTCGCGACGCCCACGAGGGTGTACGTGCGCAGCCCGGCACTCTTGTGCCGGGCCGCGCGCTCCCAGCCGATGAGGCTCGAGAGGAGCAGGGCGAGCCCGAGTTCGGAGAGCTGCCGGGGGCCCTGCCCGCTCCGCAGGCCCCACAGGGGCATCGCCAGATGGACCATGTGCACCTCCTGTCACCGCCCTCGCCCCTGCCCCGGACGGTGCCGGGCACACCTGTCGCCTCAACCGCGGTCGCGGCAGCGGCCCGTGGCCCGGGTGAGGATCGTGTAGAGGGACGAGGCGACGACGATGCCGACGGGCAGCGAGAGGTCCATGCCGCCCAGGGCCCCGGCGACCGGCCCGGTGTACAGGGTGTCGACGCACAGGGCCGCCGCGGTGACGCCGCCCGCCAGGGCCAGGGCCCCGGCCGGGTTGACCCCGGCGGTGTACCAGAAGGGGCCGGCGCGGGTCTCGTCCATCAGGGCACGACCGTCGTAGCGGTTGCGGCGAAGCAGGATGTCCGTGGCGTAGACGGCGGTCGCGGGGCCGAGCAGGACGACGGTGAGCTGGAGGACGTTGCTGACGGTGTCGAGGAAGTCGGAGACGAGGAGCGCGTACAGGGTGAGGGAGACCGCGGCGGTGCCGTCGGCGATCACGCTGAGGGAACGGCGGATGCGGATGCCGACGGCCTGGAGCGCGAGCCCGGCGCTGTAGGAGGTCAGGGCGTTGAGGGCGATCGTGCCGAGGACGAGGGCGAGCAGGAAGACCGGGTCGAACCAGCCCGGCAGGATCCCCTGGAGCCCGGCCTGCGGGTCCGCCATGTCGACCGCCGTCGCGGCCAGCGCCCCGAGGGAGCACACGACGACGCCGGGCAGGAAGCCCCCGAGGGCGGTCCAGCCGAGGACGGCCTTGGCGGACGTCGTCCTCGGCAGATAGCGGGAGAAGTCGGCGCTGGTGGTGTACGACAGCGGAGCGGCGCCGACCAGGGTGACGCCGGAGATGAGGACCGCCCACAACTGCGCGCCGGTCAGCGGCTCGACGGGCGCGTAGGCGTAGTCGGCGCGCCGGAACACGCAGACCGCGACGACGGCGAAGACCGCGGCGAGCGCCAGGGTGATCGGCAGGTACAGCTTCATGATGGTGGCGTGGCCGTAGACGCCGATGGTCAGGGTGAGCGCGGCGATGGCGAGGACCACGACGACCTTCACGCCGGTGCTCGCGGTGGCACCGGTCTTCTCGACGAGCGAGAACGCGGCGGTCGCGGCGGCGGCGAGGTTCAGGGCGAAGTACGCGACGGAGATCATCCAGCCGACGACCGCGTTGTTGACGCGGTTGCCGCGGATTCCGTACATCGCGCGCGTGATCACTTCGCTCGGGGCGCCCGCGGCCGGGCCGGATACGGCGAGCAGCCCGGTGAGCGACCAGAACAGATTGCCCGTCACGATCACCGCGAGGGCCTGCCACAGCGTCAGGCCCATCAGGACCAGGGTGCCGCCGACGATGAGGCTCAGATAGTTGACGTTCGCCGCGGCCCAGACGGAGAACAGCCGCCGGGGGTGGCCGTGCCGCTCCTGCTCGGGGATGTGGTCGATGCCGTGGGCCTCGATGCGGCCCGCCCCGCCCGTCGGGGGCGGCGCCTCCTGATGCGCCGTCCGGGGGCTGAGGGGGACTTCGTGCGGGTCGGGAAGCGTGGACGCCATGCGGCCCCTCCGGAAGCTGGGTACCCACCTGCTTGTTTATTGGTCGCACACTCAATAGCATGGATTCCATGACGTCAAGGCTCCAGAACAAGCGAATCCGTAAGTCTCCAGCGGCTCGACGTGCGGAAATCGTTGTGGCTGCGGCTCGGGTGGCACTGGCCGAGGGGCTTGAGTGCATCACGCTCCGGCGCATCGCCGAGGAACTGGACGTCAGGCCGGGACTCATCAGCCACTACTTCCCGGCCGTGGACGACCTGGTGGCCGAGGCCTACGGCACCGCCGCCGGCTCCGAACTCGACGAACTCCTCCCGGCCGACCGGGCGGACGCCACCTGCACCCGGCACCTGGCGCGGTTCTTCGCCCTGGCCGTCGGAGAGGCGTTCGACGACCTCAGCCGCCTCTGGCTCAACGCCCGGCACCTCAGCCGTTACCGACCCGCGCTGCGCGCCCGCGTCACCGCGCAGGAGGCGGCCTGGCGCGACCGGCTCGAAGGGCACATCCGCGACGGCGTCGCACGGGGGGAGTTCCGCACCGACGACCCGATGGTGACGGCCATGCGGATCCTGGTCGTGCTCGACGGCCTCGGCGCGCTCGTCAACAGCGGCGACGCCCTCGACAGCCCGCCCGAGGTGCTGTGCCTTCCCGCCATCACGGCCGAGCGCGAACTCGGCCTGGAACCGGGCGCGCTGAGGCCCACGACGTCCGACTGACCTCCCCCGGCGGCACGTCTGCCCGTGTCGTGCCGCCGCTGATCCTGACCGATTCCCTTCGCAGCACGCAGCACGCAGCACGCAGCCGCCAGAAGGCAGCCGCCAGTACGCGCAGTACGCAGTACGCAGCAGCAAGAACGCAGACCGTCGCCGCTCCCACCGACGACCCCGCAAGGAGACCCCCGTGCGCACCTCCCTCATCCTGCTCTCGGCCCGTCTGCTCGACCCGGTGTCCGGTGAGTTCCTGCCGCAGACCGCGCTCGCCGCGGCGGGCGGACGCATCACCGCCCTCGGAGACGCCCAGGAGGTCCGCGCCCTCGCGGACCCCGCCACCGAGGTCATCGACCTCAAGGGCGCGGTGGTGACACCGGGCCTGGTCGACGGCCACATCCACCCCGTGACCGGTGCCGAACTGACCGACGGCCTTGACCTGTCGGGCTGTACCGACGTGGTCCAGGTGCGCGCCGCGCTCGCCCGCGAGGTGCGCGGCCTCGCCCCCGGCGCGTGGCTGCGCGGCTGGGGCCTCGACCCCAACGTGTTCGCGGGCGTCCCCGTCGCGACCGCCCCCTTCGACGACGTACTCGACGGCGTCCCCGCCCAACTGCTGCTCTTCGACGCCCACTCCATGCTGGCCAGCAGGCGCGCCCTCGAACTCGCGGACGTCGACGGGCCGCGGACCTTCGACCAGGCGACCGCCGAGGTGGTGTGCGACGCCGAAGGGCGGCCCACCGGGCTGCTCCTGGAAGAGGCCGCCTGCGAACTCGTGCGGCGGGCCGCCCCGCAGCCCACCCGCGAGGAGCGCCGCGACCGGCTCGCCGCCGCGCTGCGGACGATGGCCGCCGCGGGCCTCACCGGCGGTCACGCCATGGACGCCAACGGCGACAGCTTCGCCCTCTACACCGAACTCGACGAGGCCGGGCACCTGCCGCTCAGGCTGCGGGTCGCCCCCTGGTGCCAGCCCGGCACCGACGCCGACGGCCTGCGCGCACTCATCGACCAGCAGGGCACGGGCGGCCGCCTGTGGCGCACCGACGGCGTGAAGATCTTCATGGACGGCACCATCGACAACGGCACCGCGTGGCTGGAACAGCCCGACTGCCACGGCGAGTCCCGGGACGCCTTCTGGCCGGACCCCGAGGAGTACACCCGCGTCATCGGCGCGCTCCACCGCGCTGGAGTGCCCACCGCCACCCACGCCATCGGCGACGCGGCCGTACGCCACGTCCTCGACGCCGTAGAGAAGGCCCAGGCCGACGACTGGCGCGCGGTACGGCACCGGGTCGAGCACATCGAGACCGTCCCCGACGACACCCTGCGCCGCTTCGCGGAGCTCGGCGTCGTCGCCTCCATGCAGCCGACCCACTGCTGCGACTTCACCCGGGCCGACCACACCGACAACTGGTCGCGCCGCCTCGGCGAGGAGCGGGCCGCCCGTGCCTGGCGCTGCCGCGACCTGCACGACTCGGGGGCCGTCGTCGTCCTCGGCTCCGACTGGCCCATCGCTCCCGCCCCGCCGCTCGGCGTCATGGCCGGGGCCCGCCACCGGCGCCCGAGCCGCGACCTCACCCAGGACCCGCACGGCCCGGAGCAGGCCCTCACGGCCCTCGAGGCGCTCCAGGGCATGACCGTCAACCCCGCCTACGCGGCCGGGGAGGAGCACGAGGCGGGCCGCATCGCGATCGGCCACCGCGCCGATCTGACCGTCCTCGCCGCCGATCCGCTCACCACCGCCGCCACCGAACTGCCCGACCTCCCGGTGCTGCTCACCGTCGTCGACGGCGAACCGACCCACCGGGACGCCCGGTTGTGACCGGCCGACGCGGGCGCGGCGGCAGGCGCCTGCGAGAATGATGTGCATGGCACATATCGGAGGAGCGGTCGCCGACGGCGGCCGCGACGGGTCGGACTCCTTGCGTGACGGGCCGGAGTCCTTGGCCGTCGTGGCCGCCGTGATCGTCCAGGAGGGCCGTCTGCTGGTCGTGAGCAAGAAGGCGGCCCCGGACGTGTTCTATCTGCCGGGCGGCAAGCCGGACGCGGGCGAGGAGCCGCTGGAGGCCCTGGTCAGGGAGTTGGACGAGGAACTGGGCGTCCGTCCCGTGGCGCCGACGTTCCTGGCCGAGATCGAGTCGACGGCGGCCCTTGAAGGGGTGCCCCTGCATCTGACGGTCTTCACCGCGGGCCTCAGTCAGGTGCCACGGCCCGCGGCCGAACTGGCCCGTCTGCGCTGGATCGCGGGCACCGAGACCGATGTACGGCTCGCTCCCGCGGTGGAGGAGGAGATCCTGCCGATGCTGCGGCGGAGCGGGCTCGTGCCGGTGGGCTGAGGCGGCTGGAGCCGCCGCCCGCCCGCCGCACGGCACCCGTGCGGGTGGGACCGCGGGAACTTTCGTCCAAGACAGGACCGCCGGAGTCGGCGACTGTGGAGACATGCACAGAAACGAAGCGGGGCCCGCCCCCTTTGCCCGTGACGTCGAGGACGGCTGGGAGGTCGCCCCGGGCAGCGCGTCCCTCGACGGCGTCCGGATGGCGGGTTTCCGCGACCGTGCCGCGGCAGGCCTCGACCTGCGCGTGCTTCCCCAGCCCGCCGTGGTCGTCGTCATCGGGCTCGGGGACGACCCGGTCACGGTGGAGAGCGCCACGGGGGACCGGCGCCTGCGGAGCTTCGTCGCGGCGCTGACGCCGGGCCCGGCCCGGATCCGCGGCGAGCGGGTCGAGTGCGTCGAAGTGACCTTGTCACCCCGGGCCGCCTACGCGGTGCTCGGCGTCTCCCCACGCGAACTGGACGGGTCCATCACCAGCCTCGAAGACCTGTGGGGGCACCGCGAGCGACACCTCCGCGAGCGGCTCGCCGCCGCCGCGACCTGGCAGGAACGGCTCACACTCACCGACGCGTTCCTCACCCGGCGGGCCGCCCCGGCCCCCGCGATGACACCGGAGGTCGCCGCCGCCTGGGAGACCATCGTGCGCAGCAGCGGCCGCGTACGGGTCGCCGACCTCGCCGCCTCCTGCGGCTGGAGCCGCAAGAAGCTGTGGTCCAGGTTCAGCGACCAGATCGGCCTCACCCCCAAGCGCGCCGCCATGCTGGTCCGCTTCGACCGCGCCGCCCGCGCGCTCGGCGCCGGTGAGAACCCCAGTGACACCGCCCTGGCCTGCGGTTACGTCGACCAGCCCCATCTCCATCGCGACGTACAGGCCCTCGCCGGGTGCACGCCGGGCGCGCTGGCCGGCACGGCCACGTCGGCCGCCTGACCGGGCTCGCACAGAGCCCGTACATCTCACGTAGAGGGCACACACCCCACGAACAGGGAGACACCCATGTCGAAAACCGATGTCCGAGCGGCCGAGGCGGCCGACGGCGAACTGGTCGTCCGGCTCGCGTTCGGCAGCATGGCCGCGCAAACCCTGCGCGCGGCGGTCCGGTTGAAGGTGGTGGAACTCATCGGCGACGGACAGCGCCGGGCCGCGGACCTGGCCGCCGACGCGGGAACCGCACACCAGCCCATGACCCGGCTGCTGCGCGCCCTGGCCGGGCTCGGCCTGCTGGAGGAACACGCCCCCGACCGCTTCTCGCTGACTCCCGCGGGCGGGCTCCTCGACCCCGAACACCCCGCGTCCCTCACGTCCTTCGTGGGCATGTTCACCGACCCCACCCTGCTGCGCGCCTGGGAGCACCTGGACACCAGCGTCCGCACCGGCGAGGTCGCCTTCGACACCCTCTTCGGCACCGACTTCTTCAGTCACCTCGGCCACCACCCCGAACTGTCGGGGCAGTTCAACGCGGCGATGAGCCAGGCCGTCGCGGAGACCGCCGCCGCGCTGCCACACGCCTTCGACTTCGGCCGGTTCACCTCGGTCACGGACGTCGGCGGCGGTGACGGAACCCTCCTGGCAAGTGTCCTCGACGCCCATCCGGCCCTCACCGGAGTGGTGTTCGACACGGCGGATGGCCTGGCCGGGACGCCGAGGACGCTTGCACGGCACGGTCTGACGGACCGCTGCTCCGTGACCGCGGGGGATTTCTTCCGCTCGGTTCCCAAGGGCTCGGACCTCTATCTGATCAAGAGCGTCCTGCACGACTGGACGGACGACCAGGCGGTCACCATCCTGCGCCACTGCCGCGAGGTGCTGCCGCCCGGCGGACGCGTCCTGATCGTGGAGCCCGTCCTGCCCGAAGTCGTCGACATCCACGCCGATGCCGACGTGACCGACGGCGGGATCACCTATCTGACGGACCTCAACATGATGGTGAACGTGGGCGGCAGGGAACGCACCCGCACCGACTTCGAGCACGTGTGCCACCGTGCGGGCCTGGCCCTGACCTCGGTCACCCCGCTGGCGGCGGCCCCGCCCTTCTCCGTCATCGAGGCCGTGGCCGACTGACCCCGTGCGGCCGCGGCCACGTCATGATCCAGGCCGCCCTCGCCGAACGGCCCGGGATCGCAAAAAGGCATGAGCCAGCCCCTTTTGGTTGATTCGGCCCCACCCTGTTTCGGTCAAGGTGGGGCAAGCCTTGGACAAACCTTGAATGTCCCGGTCAGGGTGGTGCGACCAGGCCCGCGGGACGCCGTGCGGCGCGCGTCGACAGGCGCCGGGAACGGCCGAGTACCGACGGGGAGCGGCCGGGCGCGGGCGACGGGGGCAGGAGGGTCGGTGCGGTGACGGCGCGGTTCGCGGTGCTCGGAAACGTCGAGGTCCTGCTGGACGGCCGACCGCTCGGCATCGGGCACCTGCGCCAGCGCGGCGTGCTCGCGGCGCTCCTCGTGGACGCCAATCGCACCGTGTCCGTGGACCAACTCGCCGATCGCGTCTGGGCGGACCGGCCCCCGCAGCGGTTCCGGTCCTCCCTCTACAGCTATCTGTCCCGCCTGCGGAAGGCCCTGGGCCAGGCCGGGACGACCGGGGCGCACATCGACAAGCGGCCCGGCGGCTACCGGCTCACCGTCGATCCCTCGGCGGTGGACCTGCACCGCTTCCGGGACCTGGTGGCCGAGGCCCGGGCCGCGGCGGACGACGGACACGCCGCGGTCCTGTACGACCAGGCCCTCGCCCACTGGCAGGCGGAGGCGTTCGCCGGTCTGGACACGCCCTGGTTCAACGCCCTGCGCGAAGCCCTCGCCCGCGAGCGGCACGCGGTCGACCTGGACCGCGCCGACATCGCCCTTCGGCAAGGGCGTTACGGCGAACTCCTGGCCGCGCTCACCACGAGAGCCGACGCGCACCCGCTGGACGAGCGCCTCGCGGGCCAGCTCCTGCTCGCCCTGCACGGGGCGGGCAGGACGGCCGATGCCCTCGCCCACTACCGCCGCCTCAGGGAACGCCTCGCCGACGAGCTCGGCGTCGACCCGGGCAGCCCCGTGCGGGAACTGCACCAGCGGATCCTCACCGGCGACCTCCCCCTCACCCCGCCGCGCCTCCCGCCTGCCGCACCGCCGCCCGTGCCCCGCCAACTGCCCGCCTCACCAGGGGTGTTCACAGGGCGCGACGAGGAGCTCGACCGCCTCACCAAGACCCTGGGCGCCGCCGCGGCAGACGGCCGGGGCGGGACCGTGGTCATCTCCGCGATCGGCGGCATCGGCGGCGTCGGCAAGACGTGGCTCGCCGTGCGCTGGGCGCACGAGAACGCCCACCGCTTCCCGGACGGCCAGCTGTACGTGAACCTGCGCGGCTTCGACCCGGCGGCGCCGCCGATGCCCCCGCCCACCGCCGTCCGCGGCTTCCTCGACGCCCTCGGCGCCGACCCGGACAGCATCCCGTCGGACCCGGACGCGCGGGCCGCGCTCTACCGAAGCCTCGTCGCCGAACGCCGCATGCTGATCGTGCTGGACAACGCCCGCGACGCCGACCAGATCCGCCCGCTGCTGCCCGGCAGCCCCTCCTGCACGGTCCTGGTCACCAGCCGCAGTCGGTTGACCGCCTTGGTGGCCACGCACGGCGCCAGGTCGCTGTCGCTCGACGTCCTCGGCCGGGACGCGGCACACCGGCTTCTGGTCAGCCATCTCGGCCTGCCCCGGATGGCAGGCGAACCCGCCGCCGTGGACGCGCTCCTCGACCACTGCGCGGGCCTGCCGCTGGCTCTGGGCATCGTGGCCGCCCGCGCCGCCACCCAGCCCGACGCCCCGCTCGCCGTCCTGGCCACGGAACTGAGCCGGGCCGCCGACCGCCTCGACGCCCTGGACGCCGGTGACCTCACCGCCAGTCTGCGCGCCGCCTGCGAGGCCTCGTACCAAGCGCTCACTCCGGCGGCCGCGACCCTGTTCGCGCTCCTCGGCCTCGCCCCGGGACCGGACATCGCACCGGCCGCCGCGGCGAGCCTCGCGGCACTGCCCGAAGCCCGGACGCGCGTGCTCCTCGCCGAGTTGGAAGCCGCGCACCTGGTCCGCCAGGACCGCCCCGGCCGCTACCGGACGCACGACCTGATCCGGCTGTACGCCGCAGAGGCCGCCCGCCGGCGGTCCGAAAGGGACGTCGAGGCAGCCCTCGACCGTCTTGTCGACTTCCATCTGCACACCGCGTTCGCCGCCAACCGGCTCCTCGACGGGCCGAACACGCCGTTCATGGTCAGGCCGGAGCCCCCGGCCCCCGGCTGCGGCCCGCTGCGCCCGGCGGACACCGCCGCCGCGCTGCGGTGGTTCGACGCCGAACACGCCTGCCTGCTCGCCGTGCAGTCCCTCGCCCTGGACACCGGCCGCCTCCCGCACGTCTGGCAACTGGCCTGGACGCTCATCTCGTACCACCAGGGCGGCTACCACCTGGCCGAGTACCTCACCGCCTGGCGGGCCGCCCTCAGTGCCGCCGAGCGGCACGG
Organism: Streptomyces spectabilis; assembly: GCF_008704795.1. NCBI lineage: Bacteria > Bacillati > Actinomycetota > Actinomycetes > Kitasatosporales > Streptomycetaceae > Streptomyces > Streptomyces spectabilis. Next base: position 9,600,895 of record NZ_CP023690.1, read on the forward strand.
CGACGCCCCCGCGCCCAGGGCCCTCGCCCACTGGCGCTACGGCCACGCCCGCGCCCTGACGGGCGACCACGGCGCGGCCCTCGACCACATCGGCCTTGCCCTCACCGTGGCCGAACGCACCGACGACATCGCGGGGCAGGCCCACATCTGCCGCACCCTCGGCCGCGTCTGGGAGCAGCACGGCGACGACGAGCGTGCCCTCGAACACGCCCTGCGCGCCCTCGCCCTCTACCAGCGCCTGGACAACCCCGTCTGGCAGGCCAACCAGCTCAACGCCGTCGGCTGGATGCACGCCCGGCTCGGCCGCTACCCGCAGGCACAGACCCACTGCGAGCACGCGCTGCGCCTCTACCGCGAGCACGGCCGCCCCGCCGACGCCGCCTCCACCCTCGACAGCCTCGGCTACATCGCCCACCACACGGGCCGACAGCAACAGGCCGTGGAGTACTACGAGCAGGCCCTGGCCCTCTTCCGCGGCTACGCGGACTCCTCGAACGAGGCCGACACCCTCGCCAACCTGGCCGAGACCCACCGCACCCTGGGCAACGAGGGCCCGGCCCGAGCGGCATGGCAGCAGGCCCTGGCCCTGTACGAGACCCAGGGCCGGGAGGGCCAGGCCGAGCGCGTGCGCTCCCTCCTGTCCCAAGGGCCGTCCTGAGCCCCACGAAACCCGCGTGAGCGTGGCCGGATCAGGCGGCTGAGGAGGCTTTGAGTCCGGCTGATACTCAGGTCTCGACAATCCGTCCCCAACTCCTACTTCCGGAGGCCCGCCCATGCCCCAGACCCGTGTGCAGTCCGCCGTTCTCGAAGCGTGGCTGTCGGGCGCCGAGAGCGCGTACGGCCAGGCCAACCCCGCGGGGCCGCTCTACGTCGGCGGCAGCGCGGCCGAGGCCGCGCTGACCGACCCCAGTGACTCCCTGTACGGCTTCTGTTCCAGCCCGAGCGGGTCGCACGGCAGCTGGTGCTGCTGACCCCTCGCGGGGAGCCACGGGCCACGGCACTCCCGGCACCGGGAGCACGCCGGTTCGGCTCGCGGCTCCCCGCACCCCCTTCGGAGCGGCTCGACAGGCGCCGACGCGCGGCGCGGGACGGAGGCGGTGGCCCGTGAGCGGAGCGGCACCGGAGAAGACCGCACGGCAGGACCGGACGGACGGGGCCGGGCAAGGCCGGGACGAGGCGCGATGGTTCGCCCGGCCCGTACGGAACATCGCCCGCCCCTGGCGGGAGGAGCTGGCCCGGCGCCTCGCCGCCGTGGACGCGCTGGGCGGGCGCGAGCGGGACGTGATCCTGGAGGCGGGTCACACCGCCCTGCTCACCTCCTTGCACGCGAAGCTGTCCCGCCTCTTCCTGATCGAACTGCACGCGCTGCGCATGGCGACGGACCCGGGTCCGACCGGCGCGGGCGCGGCGGCCGACCCCGGGTCCGACGACCGGACCTGGGCCGCGTTCATCGACCAGGCCGGTGCGGACGGCTATCTGGACGGCCTTGCCCACCGGTACCCCACCCTCGGCTCGCGGGTCGCGTCGGTGGCGCGGCTCTCGGTGGCGGCCACGGCCCGGTTCGCCGAGCGCCTCGCCACGGACCGTGACCTGCTGACGCCGCTGCTCGCGGGGCCGGCGGGGGAGGTGCGGGCCGTCGCGTTCGGCGCGGGCGACAGCCACCGGGGCGGCCTGACCGTCAGCCGGGTGGACTTCGCCGCCGGAAGCGTCATGTACAAGCCCCGGCCGTCCGGGGCCGACGTCGCCCTCGGCGCGCTCCTCGACGAGCTGTTCGCAGACCTGCCCGGCGCCCCGCCGCCGGACGCACGCGTCCGGGTGCCGAGGACGCTGGCCCGCGACGGCTACGGCTGGGCCGAGTTCGTCGCGCACCGCTACTGCGCCGACGACGCCGAACTCGCCGCGTTCTACCGCAACGTCGGCCACTGGCTCGCCGTCCTGCGCTGCGTCGGCGGCACCGACATGCACGCCGAGAACATGATCGCCGCGGGCCCGGTCCCGGTGATCGTGGACGCCGAGACCCTCTTCGACGCGCCCGCGCCCTTCCCGCCCAGCGGCCGCGGCGACGCGGTCGACGTGGCGGCGGCCGCCATCCGCCGCACCGTGCTGCGCACCGGCCTGCTGCCCGTGCGCGGCACGGGCTTCGCGCTCGGCGGCGTCGACATCTCCGGGATCGGGGCGCTCCCCGGCCAGCAGCCGCTGATCCCGCACCCCGTGATCGCGGACGGCGGCACCGCGGCGGCCCGCTTCCAGGTGGACCTGGTGGCCATGCCCACGGCGGGCAACCACCCCAGCCCCACCCCGGTCCTGAGCGCGTACTGGGACCGGATCCTGGCGGGCTTCCGCGAGCTGACCGCGCACCTGCGGCGGCCCGGCACCGATCCGCACGCGCTCCTGCGCCGCTTCGAAGGCGCCCGGGCGCGGCGCATCCTGCGGCCGACGCAGGCGTACGTCGACATCGGCCGGATGCTGTGGCACCCGGCGTCGCTGCACGACGAACCGACCGCGGTCGAGCGGGCCCGCGACATCCTGCGGCGCAACGCCGAGGTGCTGCCGGGCGCGCCGACCGACCGCGCCGCCATCGACGGCGAGATCGCGGACCTCCTGGTCGGTGACGTGCCGATGGTCACCTTCCCCGTGGACGCGGGCGTCGTCCGCGCCACCGTCGAGGACTGGCGCACCGCCGACCTGGCCCTGGAGGAGTCGGTGATCCAGGACGCGCTGGTGGGCGCGTACCTCAACGAGCGGTCGCTGCCCCCGCGCGTGCAGACCGCCGCCCGCGACCCGCACGCCCGTGACCGGGAGCGCCGCCGCCGGGAGCTGGCCGCGGGGATGGTGCGGCGCCTGTGCGACGGCGCGGTGCGCGGCGACGACGGCACGGTCACCTGGATCAGCCCGGTGTTCACGCCCGCCGGATGGTCGATCAGGGTGCTGCCCGCCGACCTCTACACCGGGCAGGGCGGGGTGGCGCTGACGCTCGCGGAGTACGACCAGGAGGTGCGGGCCGGGCGGGCGGACGAGGTGCCGGGCGTCGCCGAGGCCTTCGCGGGGGCCCTGCGGGTCCTGGAGAGCACCGAGGACCGGACGCCGACGCCGTCCGCGGGCGCCTTCAGCGGTGCCGCGTCACAGGTGTGGACGTGGCTCGCGCTGCACCGGGTGCGCGGCGAGGACCGGTTCCTGGCGCGGGCCGCCGAACGGGCCGTGCTGCTGGAGGCGGGCCCGCTGGTCGACGACGACGTCGAGGTGGACCTCCTCAACGGCGCGGCGGGCGGGATCGTCCCGCTGCTCGGTCTGGCCGAGGCGACGGGGCAGGACCGGTGGCTGGCCGCCGCGGCGCGGATCGGCCGCCGCCTCTCAGGCCTTGCCCTCGTCGACGGGAGCGGTGCCCGCTGGACGACCCGGCTCAACCCCGAGGGCATCGGCGGCTTCGCCCACGGCGCCACCGGCATCGGCTGGTCCCTGCTGCGGCTCGCCCTCACCGAGGCGGGGTCGCCCGGCGAACGGCGCGGCTGGGCCCGCCTCGCCGAGCGGGCCTTCGCCTACCAGGAGTCCCTCTACCGGCCCGAGCACGACAACTGGCTCGACGTGCGCGTCGGCGCCGAGGAGGACTTCTTCACCAGCTGGTGCCACGGCAGCACGGGCATCGGCGTCGCCATGCTGGACCTCCACCGGCGCGCGGGCGACCCCGCTCACCTGGAGGTGGCCCGGCGCGCCGCGCGCGCCTGCGCCACCGAGGGCTTCGGCTGGAGCCACACCCTGTGCCACGGCGACCTCGGCCTCTGGGAGTTCCTGACGTCCCTGGGCGTCGGGGACCCGCAGGACCTCGACGGCGAGATCCTGACCGGCCTCGAACAACGCGGTCCGGTCGGCGGCCTGGCCCGCGAGGCGTTCTCCCCGAGCCTCATGTCCGGCCTCGCGGGAGTGCTCCACACCCTCCTGCGCATGCACCCCGCGGCCCGACTGCCCGACCCGCTGCTGCTCGACTGACGCCTCGGCCGGCCACACCGCGCCGGGCGGCGTCAGCCGTCGAAGCGTTCGCGGGAGGTCTCGATGTCGCCGAGGTGGGCGTGGGTCCAGCCGCAGATGCCGTCGACGACTGCGCGCAGGGCCCGGCCGGGACCAGTGAGGGCGTACTCGACGCGCGGCGGCACGGTGGGGTACACGGTCCGCTCCACCAGGCCGTTGCGCTCCAGCATGCGCAGGTTCTGGGTGAGCATCTTGTGACTGATGCCCTCGACCTCGTTGCGCAACTCGCTGAAGCGCAGGGTGCGTTCGCCGAGCGCCTCGATGATCAGGAACGCCCACTTGTTGGCGATGTCCGAGAAGATCTCCCGCGCGAGGGAGTCCGCCCGCCTCAAGTCGGCGTCTTCGGGCAGGCCCTTGAGGAGCTGCTTGGTCACCATGAGGTACCCCTGTCACGGAAAAGTGCGTTCTTCCAGGTCGGCGCTCACTCTCCTACGGTTTCCGAGTAACCACAAGAGACCGCCACGGGAGAAGGAAGTGCACCATGACCACCACCGATGTCTTCCACTGCGACGTGCCGGCCGAGAGCGCCTTCGGCTACGCTCAGGCCATCAGGTGCGGCGAGTTGATCCACGCCTCCGGACAGCTCTCGCTCGACGCGGCGGGCGCGTTCCGGCACGCGGACGACTTCGCCGCCCAACTGCGGCAGACGTACGCCAACGTCGACAGGATCCTTGACCACTACGGCATCACCCGCGCCCACATCGTCGCCCAGACCTTGTACGTGGTGGATCTGCGGCGGCACGCCGAGGCCGCGGCGGCGGGCAACCTCGCCTACTTCGGGAAGCACCGCCCGGCCAGCACCGTGGTGGGCGTCACCGAACTGACCTTCCCCGGCCAGGTCGTGGAGATCGGCTTCGTCGCCGACGTACGGCTGCCCGGCTGAGGTCATCGCCTGAGGCGGCGGTCGATGACGCGCTGAGCGGCGTCGATCGCGGCACGGACGTCCGCGATCTTCGCACCCTGCCGGCGCGAGAGTTCCAGCGCCTCGGTCACCGACTTCTTGTCGGAGATCCGTTTGGTGATCCGCTTGGCGCATTCGGTGCTCAACACCGTCGTCTCGTATGCCTCGACCGTGTCGACGACGGCGCCGAACGGAATCTTCGGGAAGCGCTTCTCCGCCTGCTTGACGAGGCTGAGTTCCCTCCTCAGGCCGCCCAGGTCTGCATGGGTCGCGGTCAGGGACTGGAGGGCGTCGAGCTCGACGACGACCTTGTCGAGGACCACGTAATCCTTCTCCAGGAGCTTGGCCCTCTTGTCACGCCAGCGGTAGACGGCGGCGAGGACGAGGCCGAGCGCGGTGAGGAGAGCGACCCAGGTGAAGGTGTCGTTGAAGCCCTCCGACGCCGCGCTGCTGGCCTGAAACAGACCGCTGCCGCAGGTGTCATCCGTGTTTTGCCACGGAGAGGAAGAACAAGGGGGCACCATGAGGTTGTCCTAACCGGGAACTAGGAGGAAGCCCGCCGGCCAGGTCCTGCACAGGTCGACCGACGAGCGTCTGAAGGTTCTCCGTGCGCCGGTGACGCGGCGCACATCACAGCTGCGGCCTCGGGCTCCACCAAGCCTGGGGCCGCGGTCGTTTCAGGGCTTTCGCGCCCGGCCGGACGGCGCTATCGCGCGCGGCCGCCGTGGTCCGGACGGGGTTGGGCACGACGCGGCCCGTTCCGGCCGGGCGGACACGCGGAAGCGTGCGAACTGAGGTGTTTCCCGGTCATTCGTTCTCCGTGCGGGGCGTCGCGATGAAAATGAGGGCATCGGCTCTTCCGTGATGAGGTCGAGGAGGTGGCGCGGGGCCGTGGACGGGCCGAGGCCGCTCAGCGTCTGCCACGGGCTCGGAATCCTGGCGGGCGCTGGGCGGAACCCCGGCTAGTCCACGGGGTGTTGGGGGATGAGGCGGGCCAGGATCCGGTGCCGCTGCCGCCAGCCGGGGTTGTTGCGGACCACCGAGATCCGCACGTCGTTCGTCGCGGTGTACAGCGTCGCCATCCCGGCCCCCAGTTGCAGGGCGACCGCCGTGGAGATCCCCCAGAACAGCAGCATCGTGACGGTCATGCAGATGCTGACCATGGCGGCGCCGAGCGGCATCGCCGCGTTCGGCACCTTGGCGATCGTGCTGTGCGTGCGCGCCCGGGTGGACCGGCGTTCGTCCCGGCAGGCCTTGTGGACGGTGTCGGCGTAGGCGCGGACATGCTTCTCCGGGTCGAACGAATAGGTACGGAACTCACCCATCGGAGCCTCCTCCTTGGCGGTGCTGGTGGTGCAGGGCCTGGTCATCGATTCCCTCTCGTCACTCACGTGCCGCTTCACGTATGCACGGGCTCGCGTCGCCGTCCGGACAGGAGCCACTCGAGGCCGTCGACGTCCACGTGGTCCTCGCTCATGGCCTTCCAGGCGTTGCTGAAGTGGGCCTTGACGCCGCCGGTCGTGATCCCCATGGCGTCCGCGATCTCGGGCCTCGGCATCCGCATGACCCCGGCCATGTGGAAGACCGCCTTCTCGCGCTCCGAGAGATTGCCCTCGCTCACGTAGTGCAGGCCGCCGAGGATCGTCTGCTTCTTCTCGGCCGGATCCCATCCCGGCGGCAGATCGGCGTCGTTGAGATGCTCGTCGAGCTGTCTCGAAAGCAGCGGGGGAAGGTCCTCCAGATAGAAGGTGGCGGGGCCCGAGCGGCCGGACAGGAGCGCACTCCGGTGCTTGCGCGCCTTGGCGATGGTCCTGCCGCGGAACTCGACCCAGTTCGAGCTGAACCGGCGGACCTCGGAGGCGTAGTACGCGGCTGCCTCCTTCCGCACCCACTCCTGGACGGCCCACACGGGTGCCCCACCGAGGTAGACGTCCCGGAAGAGCGTGAACACCGCTCGTTCGTCCGGCAGATGTCGGTGGATGATGAAGCTCACTGGGGCCTCCCGTGACGTCCCGAGCGAGATGAATTTCGGACTGACGCCGAACGTACTCAGCGGCGCCCCCGACGGGTTTAGCGTCCGGCGGCACCCTGCCTGAACTGCGTGAACGTCCGTACCCGGACGGGCGGTGAGGGAGGCGGCCGCCCCCGTGCCACCAGGGCGCGGGGGCGGGGGTGTGATTGGGTACGCCGTATGGGTCTCAGACGAATGTTCCCAGGGCGCGCGTGCGCGGGGGTGGGTTGTCGTGCCGGGGCGGGTGCCGCCGTCCGACCGGAGGGCGGATCATGAGCCGCGGCCCCGCACCGGATCGGCCCTGCCGCGTCCCGGAGACGGCCGCGGCGCCCCCTTTCGACCCCGAACTGAGCGTCGCCCTCGCGGCCTTGGGCGCCGGGCCGAGGGAGCCGGTCACCCCGGAGAACCTCCAGGAGCGGCGAGCCCGGGACGCGGCGTCACGTCCTCGGCCGACGGCCGAAGAGCTGCGCGCCGACGGCCGCTTCGAGGTGACGGAGCTGCGCGTACCGGGGCCGCGGGGCGCACCCGACGTCACACTCGTGAGCGCGCGGCCCGCGGGGCTCGCGGGCCCGCTGCCCCTGCTGTACTACCTGCACGGCGGCGCCATGGTGATGGGCAACGCCTGGTCCGTGCTGCCGCGCGTCCTCAGCGAGTGGGCCCTGCCGCTGGGTCTCGCGGTGATCTCGGTGGAGTACCGGCTCGCGCCGGAGACGCAGTACCCGGGGCCGTTGGAGGACTGCTACGCGGGACTCGTCTGGGCGGTCGAGCACGCGGCCGAACTGGACGTCGACGCGGACCGGGTCATCATCGGCGGCAAGAGCGCGGGCGGCGGGCTCGCCGCGGCCCTGGCCCTGCTGACCCGTGACCGCGGGGGGCCCGGGGCGCTGGGGCAACTGCTGCTGTGCCCGATGCTCGACGACCGCAACAGCACCTGTTCCAGCCACCAGATGTCGGGCCGCGGCCTGTGGGACCTCACCTCGCACACGACCGTGTGGCAGGCGGTGCTCGGCGACCGCTACGGCGCCGCCGACCTGTCGCCCCTCGCGGCCCCCGCCCGGGCCACGGACCTCGCCGGGCTGCCCCCGGCCTACATCGAGGTCGGCTCGGCCGAGATGTTCCGGGACGAGGACATCGCGTACGCGAACGCGATCTGGCGGGCCGGGGGCCAGGCCGAACTGCACGTGTGGTCCGGCGCCTACCACGGCTTCGACGGCATCGCGCCGAAGGCGGCCGTCAGCCTGGACGCCCGCGACGCCCGCACCCGCTGGCTGCGGCGCCTGCTCGCCCAGTCGGGCACGAAGGACGCGTGAACGGCGCCCGATCCGGGCCCCGTTCACGCGCAAGCCCGCGATCGGTGGGGACGGCCGGTCGCGGGCTGGGGTGTCGCGGGGGAGGGGGCTGCTGGTCAGGCGGCGTGACCGAGGGCGAGGGCGGCCACGACGGGCGCCAGGTAGAGCACCGGGAAGGCGACGGTCTTGTACGAGCGGGCGCGCAGCACGGTGATGACCGCGCCGCCGAAGTACAGGATCAGGCCGATCCCGGCCGCCACGCCGATCGCGGGCACCGCGAGGCCGACGAGCAGGCCGACGGCGCCGGCGGTCTTGGCCAGGCCGAGCGGGGTCCACCAGGACTGCGGGACGCCGTACTGGACCAGCGGCTCCGTGACGAACGCGGCCTTGCGCAGCAGCGAGAAGCCGGAGAAGCCGACCCAGGCGGCGGTGAGCACGGTGACGACGACGGCGGTGGTGGACATGGGCACTCCTCGGAGACGGCTGAGCGGGTCGGATGCTTGCGACGACGGCCTCCCAGCGTCGCTGGCGTCGCCGTCACGGGTCTGACGCACCGGCGCCGGGGAATGTGACAGGTCCGCACGGCTTTCTCGTCCACCGGTGTGCGGAGGCGCCCCTGCGACCCCACACGCGCGTACGGCACACCACCGCTGGGGTCGTGTGCCGTACGGGCGTGGCTCAAGCCGGGTCAGCGCCGGCGCAGCGCCTCGCGGACCGTGGTGAACAGGTCGGTCTGGTTGGTGACGCCGAGGACGCGGTAGGCCTGCGGGCCCTGGGCGGCGATGCGGACCTGGGTGCCGGTGTGCTCCTGGGCCTTGCCCGGGGGGTTGGTCGAGTAGTTGACCTTCAGCTGCTGGCCCTCGTCGGTGACGAGGGTGGAGGTCATGCCGGGCGGCTGGGCGTCCAGCGGCACGATCTGGCTGGTGTGGCCGTGGTCGGCGGTGGTCACCACGAGGGTGTCGGGGTGCTTGGCGGCGTACGCGCGCGCCACCTTCACCGCGCGGTCGAACGCGGCGGTCTCACCGATCTGGCCGCACGGGTCGGCCGCGTGGTCCTGCTTGTCGATGGAGGCACCCTCGATCTGCAGGAAGAAGCCCTGCTTCGAGTGCTGCTTCCGCTGCTTGGCCTCGAGGAGCTTGATGGCCTGGGTGGCCTGGTCCGCGAGGGCCGGGGTGCCGTCCGGGCGGCCCGGGTTGGAGGTGACGCAGCGCTGCGGCGCGGTGCCGCCGAGGGCGGCGGGCTTGCCGGTCCACTCCGTGGGCACGTTGCCGTCGGCGAAGAGGCCGAGGACGGGCTTGCCCGGCTTGACGGCCTTCAGGCCCGCCTTGTCGGTGACGACCTGGTAGCCCAGCTTCTTCGCCTGCTCGGTGACCGTGCGGCCCTTGTACTTGCCGTCGGTGACCTTCTGGTCGAAGCGCTGCTTGCCGCCGCCGAGGAGCACGTCCACCTTGTGGTTGACGCTCTGCTCGGCGATGGAGCCGGGGCCACCCTTGGCGATGGTGTCGGCGGGGCACTTGGCCATGTCGGCGGGGCCCTGGCAGCTGCGGTCGGTGGCGTGCGAGGCGAGCACCGCGGGGGTGGCGTCGGTCAGCTCGGCGGTGGTCACCGAGCCGGTGGCGTAGCCCCTGCGCTGCGCGAGCTCCAGGATCGTCGGCACGGCCTTGTCGGTGTCCGGCGTCTTGGAGATGCGGCCGTTCACGGTCTTGTGGCCGGTGGCCCAGCCGGTGCCGCTGGCGGCGGAGTCGGTCACGTACTCCGGGGAGCCGTCGGGGTGCACGGCGTACGTCGTGTAGCTGCCCGTCAGCGGGAACTTGTCCATGTTCAGACGGCCACTCGCGCCCACGGTGTAGTCCCGGGCCAGCGTGATCTCCGAGTCTCCCATGCCGTCACCGATGAGCAGGATGACGTTCTTCGCCTTCCCGCCCTTGATCGCGGCCTGGGCCTGCTCCTTGCCGCCCGAGGCCCCCGCCGTGGCGGTGACCGCGACGGCGGCGGTGGCGGTGGCCGCGACCACGGAAGCGGCGACTATGAGAGTGCGGGGGGACCGGCGCGGGATGGACATGCACGACTCCTCGATGAAGTACTGGACTTGTCGGACACTTCACCAGCGCTGTGTGAACCGGCGGGAACGCCCCGGCGTTGTTTCCCTGACGTGCGCGTGACACGAAGTGGATCTTGTCGAGCGGGGGCCGCGCCCCCAGCCGCCCCATCGCGCCAACCGCATGGGATCATGGCCCTGACCAGGGGAAACCCAGAATGAGAAGGACGAGGCAGTACATGTTCGACGCCCTGAAGAACCTCAAGGACAAGGCCGAGGACCTGGCGCAGGCCCACGGTGACAAGATCTCGGGCGGGCTTGAGAAGGTCGGCGACTTCATCGACAGCAAGACCGACGGCAAGCACAGCGGCAAGATCGACACCGCAGTGGACAAGGCACAGGACGTCGTCGGGAAGCTGGGCGAGAAGAAGGCCTGAGCCGTACGCCGGGGGAGGGGCGGCCAGGCGGCGGGCGCGGCGCGGCGCACCCGTGAGACGGGGGCGGAGGGCTCCCGGCCGTGGCCCGTGTCGGGCCGTACGCGGGGACGGCGGGAGCGAGGTGCGGTGGCGCGCGGAGCGCCCGGTCCGGTCGGACGGGGCGCTCCGCGCGCTCGCGGACACGTGGTGCCGTCAGACCCCGGCGGCGCCCGCTGTCACCGCCAGCTGCACGCGGCTGTGGCGCGGTGTGTCGATCTCGTCGAGCAGGGCGATCGCGAGGTCCGCGTGGGAGATCCGGCCCGGACCGTCGAGGACGGTGCCGACGGCGGTCCGGTAGCCGCCCGTGGGCGCGGCGTCGGCGTTGAGGTCCAGCGGCGGCACGACCATCAGCCAGTCGAGCTCCGGCCCGGCCGCGGAGAGCAGCTCGAACTCCGCGACGTGCCCCTGGGCGAAGGCCCGCCACTGCTCAGGGAAGTCCGTGCCGTCCATGATCCGTACGCCGGGGGCCGTCTCCAGCGTGGTGGCGATGCCCAGGACGAGGAGCCGCCGCACACCCGCCTCCGCGAGCCCCGCGACCAGCGCGTTCGCCGCCGCGGTGAAGTATTCCTCGGAGCCGATGTCGAGGCGCGCCGACGCGTTGACCGCCGCGCGGTGACCCGGTGCGAGGGCCGCCACCGAGCGCGGATCGGTCACGTCTCCCCGTACGACGGTGACGTGCTCGCCGCCCAGGTCCTGGTACGTGGCGGGGTCACGTACTACCGCGGTCACCCGGTGGCCGCGCGCCACGGCCTCGGCCACCGCCGCCCGGCCGACGCGTCCACCCGCTCCGAAAACGATGAGGTCGTTGTTCATGCGGCCGACGGTAGGACGGGGGTGCCTGGTTACTGCAAAGGTACTGGGGTTAGCGTCGGGTGGGTGAACCAGCAAGCGCCGCAGCCGTCGCACCAGCCCCTGCACCCGGAGATGTTCGCCGATCCCGGCTGTTCCGACCGGGCGGGGCCGTTCCGCGTCGGCGACAAGTGGACCGGGATGGTGCTGCGCTGTCTGGAGGGCGGCCCGCGCCGGTTCACCGAGCTGAGGGTGCCGCTGCACTGGGTCACCCCGAAGGTGCTCACCGAGACGCTCCGCTCGATGGAGCGCAACGGTTTCGTGAGCCGGACCGTGCACGACGAGAACCCGCCGCGAGTGGAGTACGAGTTGACCGCTCTGGGGCGTTCGCTGCTCGAACCGCTGGACTTCGCCTGCGACTGGGCGCGTACCCACGCGCCGGAGATCGTCGCGGCGAGAGCGGCCTACGAGACGGAATGAGCGCAGCCATGGCCGGACACGACGGAGAGGCGCAGGGCGGAATCACGCTGAATTCCACGCTGCGCGCGGAGATCAACCTGCCCTGCCCGGCGAGCGGGGCCGCCTATCGCGAACTGGCCGAAGCCTGGTTCTCGGCCGCGCTCGACGAACTCGCGGGCCCGCTGGGGGCGCGGTTCACGCCCGCGGCGGACTTCACCCACCGTGCCGCCGCACTCAGCCGCGGCGAAGCGGCACCGGGGGAGCTGTGGGCGACCCTGGTGCTCCTCGAACCCACCGAGCGCCGCCAGAAGCCGTACGAAGTCCCCTGGACCCCGAAGAACTGGACCGCCTTTCTCCGGGACCTCGCCGCCATGCCCGGTCACGCGAGCGTCGGACTCAGGGCCATCGGCCGCGACGGCGACCCCGACGAGCCATGGCTCGACGTGTCCGTGGTCAGGGAACACGAAACCCCGGAACGCGTCTCGCTCGTCGCGTCCCGCACGACGGAGGAGTTCACCGACCCCGGTGCCCGGCACGGAGCCCAGCGACGCTGGACCGAGTTCTTCCGCACGCAGGTGCGGCGTCACGAGGGCCTCCTCTACGGAAACATCACGGACGACGGCGAATCCGTCACGGGGAGGACCGCCCTCGAAACCGATCTCGGGCTGCTCCTCGAGGACACGTTCCCGCACTTGGACACCGTGCTCCGTGGATATGCGTGGTGGACGGTCTGTCCCCCGGGCGTGGTGGCCGCGCTCGGCGGCATCGACGCCCTGCGCGGAAGCGGCGCCTTCCACGAGGTGGAGCCGCTCCCCGGCGGCGGGGCATCGCTCCGGGCGACGGAGAACATCTGGGCCTACGGTCCGGAGCGGGTCCGGGAGGTCTTCCTGGCCCTGGCGCCCGTCCTGCCCGAAGGGCAGCCGGTCCAGGGGATCCCCTGGATGCCGTCGGAGACGAGCAGACTGGTCTACGAGGACGCTGCGGACCACCGCTGAACGACGCGCCGCCGAGCCGCGCGCCCCGGTCGGCACAGCCTGCTCACAGGTGGGCCCGCCGCGACGGGGGAGCACGGCGGGCCCGGCCATCAGTGTGCCCGAGCGGGCGTCGGCCATGCGTGCCGCGCACCGGATTTGGCCGAGTGTCTCCGGTGCGGCGCCCGCCGCGTTCGGGACCATTCGGCCTGGAAGGAGACAAGTGGCGCGCTCGCGCCGGAGGAGTCGGGCGAAAGACTCCGGCGCCCGCCGACTGGCCAGATACGGTGCTGGGCATGGCGAACAGCACGAGCACCGACCACGACCTGCCCGGATACGCCTTGCTGATTGCCGCCGAGCCACCGGTGCGCCACCCGCTCGCCGTCACCGCCCAACTGCCGCCGCTGGCCGCGCTCCCGCCGGCGCGGCTCGTCGGCACCCGGCAGGCGAGCGCGGTCCAACTGGCCAATCCCGACGACCCCCAGACCGTTCTGACGTGTCTGCGCACAGCTGCCGCCGCGGAGGGGCACCTGCTCGTGTACGCGGCCGGACACCTGGTCGTCGACACCCGCCAGCACCGCCTCCACCTGGCCCTTGCCCGCACCACCGCACGCACCGTCCGCTACACGGCCCTGCCGTGGCACTGGCTCGCCGCCGAGCTGCGGCACCGGCCGCCGGGCAGCACGACCGTGGTCGCCGACCTGGCCGCTGACGCCGGTGTGTGGCAGGCGCTCGTCAGCCGTGAGCAGGCGCTCGACGGCCCTTACGCGCTGTACGGAGCCGTGCAGTTGGAGGACCGCCGCCATCGGCCCACTCCTGCCTACACGCGCGCCTTCGCCCACATACTGCGCACGGTTTCGGCCACTCCTCCCGCTCATGTGCTGCACGAGGAGGCCGTCGGCGCCGCCGTGCCCGATGTCGACGCCGCCGCGACTCTTTGGCTGGGAGGCGTCGCTCCGGCGCCCCCCGCGGAGCGGCATCCTGTGGGCGTTCCCGTCGGCGTCCCCGAACCCAGGACGGCACCTGGCGCGCCGACCGCCGCCCTCGTCTCCGCCGCGCCCGCGCCGCCCACCGCGGCCCTGTCCCTCGCGGATCCGCACCGCGCCATCAGCGAGGCGAGCCAGGCCGGGCGGCACGCGGAGGCCGCCGCCGTCGCCGCCGCGTGCGAGCAGAACGCCCTGCGCGGCCACGGCGCGACCTCGCCCGAGGTGGCCCACTGGATCGAGGTGCGCGCCTTCCTGGCCTTCGCGGAGGGTGCCGTGGACCGGGCGTGCGAGCTGTGGATGCGGGGCGCGGTCACCCGTCTGATGGCCGAGCAGCCGGAGAGCCACCCCGCCGTCGCGGAGGCCGTCGACCGCGCCCACCACGCCTGGCACCGCGTCACCGAGCCCGGCCGCGTCCGGGAGCTGGGCACCGAACTGCTCAGCCTGCGGACCCGGGTGCCGGGGAAGGACGGTGCCCGCGAGGACGTGCGGCAGCGGCTGGCGAAGCTCGCCGAGGCGCTGAGCCACTGACGAGGCCCCGCCGCACCGGCCGGGCCGTCCTGGGTGGGCGACCCTCGGTATATGGCCACGTCAGAGCCGATTTGCGCCGCCCCGGGGCCCGTATGTCAGAGTGGCCGTCCCGGTCGGTCGAGCGCCTGACGTTCCCGGATCCGTGTACCCGTACCCCCTTCCTTTGCAGAGAGCGATGCAGGCTACGACTCTTGTCTCCCGGACCGCCGACCTGTTCGACCAGGGCCTGGAGCGACAGTCCGGTGCCGCCCTGCTGCGCTTCGGCGCCGCGCGGCGGCGCCAGGACGACCGGACCGGCTGGTCCGGCGACGGCGCGGTCGCCTGGCTGGACGCCGGGCGCGGACATGTGTGGAGCGTGGGCGACGCGGCGGCCGCCGCGGAACTCGTGCTGAACGCCGAGCGTGAACGACCCGGTGCGATACGGGAGTTCACCGGCCCGCGCGGCAGTGACGAGCTGGTGGGGCAGCGGCGCGAGCTCACCGACGTCGTCGAGTGGGTCTTCCGCTGGACGCTCGTGGAGCCGCCCGTCATGCGCAACGAGGAGCGCGTGGTCGCGCTCGGCGAGGAGCACCACGAGGAACTGATCGCCTTCCTCGGCGCGCACAGCCCGGCCCACTCCACGGGCCCCGGCTCCGCCGACGTCAGCCTCTGGGCCGGGATCCGCGACGCCGACGGGCAGCTCGTCGCCTGCGGCGCCCTGAGCAGCCTGCGCGACAGCGGAGCACCGCTGATGGCGTCCGTCGCCACCGACGCGTCCCGGCGCGGCCAGGGCTTCGGTGCCGCGCTCACCGCCTGGCTGACCAGGTACGCGGTGCGCGAGCACGGCTTCTGCACCCTCTGGCAGATCTCGGACAACGCACCCGCGCAGCGGCTCTACGACCGGCTCGGCTACCGCGACGAGGACCACTGCGTCTCGGCGCGCATCGTCGGCGCGGCGTGAGGCCCGCGGCGCGGGGCGCCGCGCCTCACTGCCCGGTCCTGGCCCGCTCGTGTACGGCCGTGACGTGGGTGACGGCGGCGGACAGCTGCTCCTGGACCGCTTCCGGCAGCGGGGCGCCCTTGATGGAACCGACGACCTGCTGAGCCAGCAGATACAGCTTGATGTTGGTGTTCTGCGAGGTCATGACCAGGACGTCCCACGCCTCCTCCTCCCCGAGGGTGAAGACGGCCATCAGGATCCCGCGGGCCGTGTCGATGGGGCCCCGCGTCTGCATCGCACGCCGCAGCTGGACGACCTTGACGCGCAGATTGACCTCGGAGTCACCGGAGTTGCCGGAGCCGTCGGCGGCGGACGGGACGCCCGTCGCCGCGTCGGCCCCGGTCGTGAACAGGGGGAGGGCGTCGGCGAGGGCGAAGACCCGCTCGGCCGCCGGGCTGAGCGCGCGGATCCTGACCGACTTCGCCTCGTCCAGGGCCTGCTGTCGCAGGGTCAGCAGGGTGTTGAGGCCGCAGCAGTCGCAGAACTCGACGCCGCCGAGGTCCACGTCGATGCCGTGGGCGGAGCGGCTGAGCGCCGCCCGCAGCTCCCGTCGCAGCTCCTGGTCCGTGTCGAGGTCGAGATCACCGCGGACGGCGACCACCAGCCGGTCGCCCTCGGCCCGGGTGTGGAGCGTCAGCTCGGTCTGCGGTGCCGTGCCGCGGGAAGCGGCAAGCCCGGCACGGCTTTCGGCTCGCCCGGTCTCTGGCTGCGCCGCCTGCGGCATGGTCTTCTCCCCTGGCCTGGAGCACCTGTGTTTCTGCCGTCACCAGATTCGCCGCCCCACGAACCAACGTCAACGGATACACGAAATCTGGTTCACGTATTTTCATGCCTGAATCACCTAGCGTACGATCTGCTCCATGAGTGGAGCATCGGAGCCGCACACGGGATGGACGTTCATCACCAACCACGCGCGGGTACTCGCTGTCATCGCCGAGGACCAGAACGCGCGGGTCCGGGACATCGCCGCTCACTGCAGACTCACGGAACGCGCCGTCCAGAAGATCATCTCCGATCTGGAGCACAGCGGGTACCTGTCCCACACCCGCGAAGGGCGCGGCAACACCTACCAGATCGAACCGGGAACGATCCTGCGTCACCCCGCCGAGGCCGGCCTCACCGTCTCGTCCCTCCTGGGCCTCCTGGCCCAGGTCGACGCCCCGCACGCCGCCGCGCCGCAGGCCGACCAGGAATCCATGAGGGGCGCCTGAACCGGTCCTGCCCCCAGGCCGTCGCCGACGTCGAGGCCTGCGCCCGGTGCCAGCTGTGCCCGCACCTCCGTGCGCCGTCACACGATGCCGCTGACCGTCACGGACACGTGCACCGGGACCCTCGCTGACATGACGGTCCGCGCGGCCCGCGTCGCCGCCTCGCGGACCGCGCGGGTCACGTCGAGGGCACGGCGGCCCCGGTGCGCCACCACGAACACCTCCAAGGTGATGCCGCCGCCGCTCGCGCCGCGGACGCGTACGGCCGAAGTCGGCGCCGTCGGCGCGCTGTCGACGCGGCGCGCCGACGCGGCGGCGCGCAGGCGTTCGGCGAGCCCCGGCCGCAGGAAGGCCACCCCGGGGACCTCGCCCACCGCCGCGGCGACGGCCTCGACGAGCCGCCGGTCGTCCTGCGCCCCGGTCACCATGCCCCGCCTCCGCTCCGGTCCGTACCGCCACGCGGCCCGTCCGCCGACGGCGGACCGTCGAGCAGATCGGTGATCACCACGTCGACGGCCGCCACGCGCAGGCCCAGGTCGTCCGCGGCCGCGTCGGTGATCCGGCGCCGTACGCGGTCCGCGACCTCCGGCAGGTCCCAGAACGGGGCGGCCTGGATCTCGATGCGCACGCCGACCGGGGCGCGCGTCGAACCGCCGGGCCCCGCGGGGGCCACGCGGCAGCTGCCCGCCCGCACGCCCGGCAGCGTCTCGGCCGCCGCGCGGAACGTGCGCGCGGCCGCGGCCTCCACGATCCACGCGTCCTCGTCCGGCTCCCCCAGGGGAAGCGTGCGCCCGGGCCGCAGTTCGAGCCGGACCACGTCCATGATCCGCGCACTGAGCGCCGAGGCGTCCGAGGGCCACGCGGAGCGCTGCGCGTCCCGCGCCCGCCGCACCACGTCCTGCAACTCGTAGAAGCCGTCGAGCGCCGGGAGACAGTACGGGCAGTCCGCGACGTGCGGATCCGGCTCGCCCGCCTCCCCGGCCTCCCAGACCTCGATGAGCCTGCGGCCGCAGAGCAGCCGCTCCTCCTCCGGCGCCGTCCCGTCCGGGGTGCCGCCGGACGGGATCGGCGTCTCGTCGCCCGCTCCGGGCCCGCCGTGTTCGTTCACCGCCATGCCGCCATCGTCTCCATCAAGTGGCGCCGCGCCCGGAAGACCCGGGCCCGCGCCGCTCCCGTCGTGATGCCGACCGTCTCGGCCACGGACTCGTACGGCATGTCGTCGAGTTCGCGCAGGACCCAGCACACGCGCTGCTCCGCCGAGAGGCCCTCCATGGCCTTCGTCAGGTCCTCGACGGCGGCGAAGCCCTCCACGGCCCGCGGCGGCGAGACCTGGTACTCGGGCGCGGCGGGCTCGGGCACCTCATCGAGGCCCGCGACACGGGGGCGGGCCCGGAGCAGATTGAGGCACCTGTTGGTGACGATGCGGTGCATCCAGGTGCCGAAGCGAGCGTCACGGCGGAACTCGGGCAGCTTGCGCCAGGCGCTCACGAACGATTCCTGCACGGCGTCCTCCGCTTCCGTCGGGCTGCCGAGGAGCCGGGTGGCCAGCTGCAGCAGCCGGGGGCCGTGGCACAGGACGAGCACTTCGAAGGCCTCCTCGTCCCCTTCCGCCGCCCGCACCGCGAGCAACGCGTCGTCGTGCCGGGGGGAAGGTCCTGCTTCCCACGGTGTCCCGTAGTCGTCCCCGGGCACGCTCGGCTCCTCTCTGGTGGTCCTCTCCTTACGACACGGCCGGGGGCGCGGATGTTACGCGACCCTGACCGATTCCTGTTCGGTCGAAGAAGTGCCCGCGGATGCGTAACACGCGCACGGGCACTCGGGTCAGAGCAGAGGAAGGCACCTACGGACACCACCGTGAGACGAGGAGAGGCCCCATGGCGACTCAAGAGCTGGCTTCGAAGGCGAACACGCCCCAGACCGCGGAGAACACCGGTGGCGGCCGGCAGAACGCGCCGGGAGCCACCACCCTCACCGGCCGCACCGGCGCCGACGAGCCTGCGGCCACGCGCGGCAGGACGTCCATCGCCGACGTGGTCGTGGTCAAGATCGCGGGCATGGCCACGCGGGAGATCCCCGGCGTGTACGACATGGGCGGCGGCCTGTCCCGTGCCATCGGCGCCGTACGCGACCGCGTCCCGGGCGGCCGCTCGAACGTCGGGCGCGGCGTGAAGGTGGAGGTCGGCGAGCGCCAGACCGCCATCGACCTCGACGTCGTCGTCGAGTACGGCGTGCCGATCACGGACGTCGCCCACGACGTGCGCGAGAACGTCATCGCCGCCGTGGAGCGCATCACCGGTCTGGAGGTCGTGGAGGTCAACGTCGCCATCAACGACGTGCACCTGCCTGAGGACGACAACGCCGACAACGGCTCGGCGCGCGTGGAGTGAGCGCCCGCGCGTCGTGACGTCCCGTCCCCCGACATGAGGTGAAGCATGAGTACAGCCCTAGTGAGTTTGATCGTGGGCATGGCCCTGGGATTCGCCGGCTGGTTCGGCGGCTTCGGCGCCTTCCTGCTCGTGGCCGCGCTCGGCGCGGTGGGCTTCGTGGTGGGGCGACTCGTGGACGACGGCGTCGGCCTGCGCGAGTTCCTCACCGGCCGCGGCTCGGAGCGCCGATGACCACGCCCCCGCGCCCGTCGGCACCCCGCACGCCCCCGGCGCAGCGCGGCACGACGACCGTCGCCGACCGCGCGGTCCGCCGTGTGGCGCAGCGCGCCGCGGCACAGACGCCGATCCCCGGCGGGGTGCGCGCCGACGGCGGTTCCGCCGTCGTGCGGGGCCCGAGCGCCCGCGTCGGGGTCACCGTGGCACTGCCGTACCCGGGCGTCCTCGACGCGTCGGCCCGTGCGGTCCAGCGGCACGTCACCGCGCGCACCGCCGAACTCACCGGTCTGACCGTGCGGCCCGTCAGCGTGCACGTCCGGGCCCTGGACCGGTGCGAGCGGGGCCCCGAGGGGACGGAGGGTCCGCTGGAAGCCCCCGCTGTCTCCTCGGCGAAGCCGGGCCCGCGTCCCGCGCGCCGGGCCCGGCGGCCCTGGTCCCCGCGCCGCCTGCCCGTCGCCGTGGGCGCGCTCGTCGTCGCGGCCGGGTGCGCGGTGCCGCTGTACGACATGGTGGCGGTGCACGCGGCCGGGCGCGCTCCGGCCGAGTGGCGCGTCCGCCTGGTCGCGTGGCTGTCCGCGCACGGGCCCGACGGCGGCACGGTCACCGGCCTCGCGGCGGCCGGGACCATCCTGCTCGGCCTGTGGATGGTCGTCCTGGCCGTCACCCCGGGCCGTCGCGCGTGCTTGCCGATGGCACCGCCCGACGAGGACACCCGAGCCGAACTCCCCCGGGGCGCGGTGGCGGTGCTGCTGCGCGACTCCGTCGCCGTGCTGCCCGCGATCACCCGCGTCCGGGTGCGGGTGGGCCGCCGTCGGGCGCGGGTGCGCGCGGAACTGGCCTTCGGCGATCGGCCGGGCGCGCTGGAAGCGGTGACGCGCGCGGCGGAGGACGCCCTGGGCGGATGCGGCCTCGCCCGGCCTCCACGGCTGCGCGTGCGGCTGCGGTCCGGGCCGGACGTCCCCGCCGCCGCGGCCGTCGACGCGGGCGGAGGAGCGCCGGGATGAGTGGCCTGCGCTCCACCGCCAACAGGGCGGCCCTGCTGGTGACCGGCGGTCTCGCCGTGCTCGCGGGCGCGGCACTGGCCTCGACGACCGACGCCGTGCGACGGCGGCTGCCCGAGGGGTGGGCGCGCCTGGACCCCGACCGCGTGTGGCTGGACGCGGCGGCCCTGGACCGGTGGCGGGCGCACGCCTTGTGGCCCGCCGCCGTGATCGCCGCGCTGGCGCTCGGGGTGCTCGCCTTCGGGGCCTGGGCGGCGTACGGGATCCGGCCGGGGCGACTGCGCCGGCTGCCCCTGGGAGACCCGAGGCCCGCGAAGGACGGCGGCATCACCCTGTCCGGCACGGCCCTGGCCGCGGCCCTCACCGACCGGGCCCGGTCCACGCCCGGCGTCGACCGGGCCCGGGTGCGCCTCCACGGCCGCCCGCGGCGCCTTCGGGCCCACGTCACGGTGACGCTCACGCCCGGCGCCGCACCGGCCGCGGTGCTCCAGCGGCTCGCCCGCGGCACGCTGGCCGAGGCGCGGGAGTCCGTCGCGCCCCGGACGCTCCGTACCGAGATCCACTTCGAGGTCCGCCCGCACGCCGCGCGCCGACTGCGGTGAGCGCCCAGGGGCGGCGAGCGGGGCTTTGCTACGGCTGCTTGCCGCGGGCGTGCCGGAAGCGGTCGAGCCCGTCGGACAGCTCGATGACGGGGTCGGGGTAGTCGAGGGCCGCGCGGTCGAGGCCGGGCAGCTTCCACGGCTCGTGCACCAACGGAGCGTCGACACCGGCGAGTTCGGGGACCCAGCGGCGCACGTACGTGCCCTCCGGGTCGTACTTCTTGGCCTGGGTGACCGGGTTGAGCACCCGGTTGGGGCGGGTGTCGGTGCCGGTGCCCGCCATCCACTGCCAGTTGAGCTGGTTGTTGGCCACGTCGCCGTCCACCAGCCAGTGCAGGAAGTGGGCGGCGCCGATCCGCCAGTCGACGTACAGGGTCTTGGCCAGGAAGCTCGCCGTGAGCAGCCGGGCGCGGTTGTGCATCCAGCCCTCGTGGCGCAGTTGCCGCATGGCCGCGTCGATGAGCGGATAGCCGGTGCGGCCCGTGCGCCAGGCCTCGATGTCCTCGGCGGCGGTGCGCTCCGTGCGCCAGCGGTCGTGCTTGGTGCGGTAGTCGGCGCGGGCGGCGTCCGGCCGGGCGGCGAGGACCTGGCGGTGGAAGTCGCGCCAGGCGAGCTGCCGGACGAACGCCTCGGCGCCGGGACCGCCGTGGCGGCGCGCGCGCCGCACCAGCTCCACCGGGGACAGCGTGCCGAAGTGCAGATGGGGCGAGAAGCGCGAGGTGGCGTCGGCGGCCAGGTCGTCGCGGGTGTCCTCATAAGCGCCCAGACCACGGCGCCAGTACGCGGTCACCCGGCCGCGGGCCGCGCTCTCCCCGCCGGGCGGCAGCGCGGGTGACACCTCGGAACTCCCGCCGTGCGCGGACACCTTCTCGCCCCCCACCTCCTCCGGTACGGACACCCGGCGCGGGGTGCCGAAGGCCGGGCGCAGCGGCACCTGCGCCCACTGCCGGTAGTACGGCGTGAAGACGGCGAAGTGGTCGGAGGACGCGGGGGTCACCGTGCCGGGCGGTACGGCGACGGTCACCGCGTCGTGCACGAAGAGGCGGCGCCCCGCCGCCTCCAGGGCGGAGCGCAGCCGCTCCTCCCGGACGGTGGCGAACCGGGTGTGCCCCGCCGACATGTGCACCTCGTCGGCGTCCGCCTCGGTCACCACCCGGCACACCTCCGCCACCAGGTCGCCGGAGCGCACCACGAGCCGCCCGCCCCGCTCGCGCAGCCCGGAGTCCAGATCGGCCAGGCAGTCGTCCAGGAAGGCGTTGCGGTTGGGCGCGGCGAACCCGGTCGCCTCGACGGCGCGGTCCCGTACGAACAGCGGTACGACGGCGTCCGCCGCGTCCAGGGCCGCCCGCAGCGGCGGATGGTCGGTCAGGCGCAGGTCGGAGGTGAACAGGACGACCGAGACGTGCATGGGTGTCAACTTCTTTCGGGGGAGCGCGGAGCCGCTGGGGACACTCAGGTCTTCCGCCGGAGACCGCTCCGCGGATGCGCTGCCGTGGCGCCTGGGTCCTGTGGTGCCGCGTCCGGGCGGTGGGCACCGCCGCCGGCCGGCGGGGGAGTCGCGCGCTCGGCCGCGCGGACGATGTTGCGGGCCATGCCGCCGAAGACGACCGCGTGGAAGGGCGAGACGCTCCACCAGTAGAGCTGACCCAGCAGACCGTGCGGATGGAACAGGGCACGCTGCCGGTAGCGCACGTCCCCGGCCCCGTCGTCGTCCACCCGCATCTCCAGCCAGGCGAGGCCCGGGAGGCGCATCTCGGCGCGGAGCCGCAGCAGCCGCCCGCGTTCGATCTCCTCCACCCGCCAGAAGTCCAGGGAGTCGCCGACCCTGAGCCGTCGCGCGTCACGGCGGCCCCGGCGCAGGCCGACACCGCCCACCAGCCGGTCGAGCCAGCCGCGCACCGCCCACGCCAGCGGGAAGGAGTACCAGCCGTTCTCGCCGCCGATGCCCTCGATGACGTCCCACAGGGCCTCCGGCGCGACCTCGGTCTCCCGTTCGCGCACGTCGGTGTAGAGGCTGCCGCCCGCCCAGTCGGGGTCGGTGGGGAGCGGGTCGCTGGGCGCCCCGGGCACGGAGGCCGACGACCAGCGCGTGGTGACCTCGGCCTCGCGGACGCGCTGCAGCGCGAGGGCGACGGCGCGGTCGAATCCGATGGGATGTCCCGCGGGCGCGGACACGTACCGCGCGATGTCGTTCTCGGCGCACACCACCTCGTGCCGCAGGGACTCCGTCAGCGGGCGGGCGATCCGGGACGGCACGGGCGTCACGAGGCCCACCCAGTGGCTGGACAGGCCGGGCGTCAGGAGGGGCACGGGCAGGATGAGGCGCCGGGGGAGACCGGCGACGGCGGTGTAGCGCCGCATCATGTCGAGGTAGGTGAGCACCTCGGGACCGCCGATGTCGAAGGCGCGGCTGACATCGGCGGGCAGGTCCGCGCAGCCGACCAGCAGACGCAGCACGTCGCGCACCGCGATCGGCTGGATCCTGGTGCGCACCCAGCGCGGGGTGACCATCACCGGCAGCCGTTCGGAGAGGTAGCGCAGCATCTCGAAGCTGGCCGAGCCGGAGCCGATGATCACGGCGGCGCGCAGCACGGCCGTCGGGACACCCGAGTCGAGCAGCACGCGCCCGACCTCCGCGCGGGAGCGCAGATGCGCCGACAGCTCCCGCTCGGGCACCGTCCCCGGGGTCAGACCGCCCAGGTAGACGATCCGGCCGACCCCGGCACGGCGGGCCTGCTCCCCGAAGACGCGGGCCGCGCGCCGGTCGGTCTCCTCGAAGCCGCGCCCGGTGCCGAGGGAGTGCACCAGGTAGTAGGCCACGTCCACGCCGCGCATGGCCTCCGCGACCGACGCGGGATCCGTGACGTCGCCCCGCACCACCTGCACGCGGTCGGCCCACGGATGGTCACGCAGCTTGTGCGGGGTACGGGCCAGACAGCGCACCCGGTGGCCCGCGGCGAGCAGCTCCGGGACGAGCCGCCCCCCGATGTACCCGCTCGCGCCGGTCACCAGGCAGGTCGGACCACCGCCCGCCCGGGACCCGGTCGCCGTGGTGTCGTCGTCGCTCATCGTGGCTCCCGCCGTTCGCCGCTCGCTCGGCCGCCGTCGCCGTAGCGCGTCCGTCATCACTCTCTACGGTGCGAACGAGCCGGACGGATGCGCCCGGCGCGGGCAGCTACGCGGGTGACGGGCGGAGACGCTCCTCGGCCACGGACCACCCACGAGCACGCGACACGGCACTCATGCCGAGGCCCGACGCGGGAATCCGCGGACACATCGCGCGTCAGGCCAATCCATGACGCCCCCGGCTTCGGAATACGGAAGAACATCCACCGCTGTCCGGGAGGCCCTCACGTGAAGGAAGTCGTGCACATCGGATCCCGGGCGGCACCGGGCCCCGACCTTCAGGAGCTGATGGCCCGGGTGGCCCGTGGCGACCAGCAGGCGTTCTCGTCCCTCTACGACGCGGTGACCGCCCCCGTGCTCGGGGTGGTGCGCGGCGTGCTGCGCGACCACGCCCAGTCCGAGGAGGTCGCCCAGGAAGTCCTCGTGGAGGTGTGGCGCACCGCCCCGCGCTACCGGGAGGACCGCGGCACCGCCATGAACTGGGTCCTGACCCTCGCACACCGGCGCGCGGTCGACCGCGTCCGCTCCGTGGAGGCCGCCACCGCCCGGGAGCAGAAGGCGGCCCTGCTCACGCACACGCCGGAGTACGACGAGGTCAGCGAGCAGGTCGAGACCCGTCTTGAGCGCGAGCAGGTCCGCCGGTGCCTGCGCGCCCTCACCGAGGTCCAACGGCAGTCCGTGACGCTGGCCTACTACCGCGGCCTGACTTACCGTCAGGTCGCCGAACTCCTCTCGCTGCCCCTGGGCACCGTCAAGACCCGCCTGCGCGACGGCCTCATCCGGCTGCGCGACTGCTTGGGAGTGAGCGCATGACCATCGGCGCGGACCCCCACACGCTCACCGGTGCCTACGCCGTCGACGCCCTGGACGACGACGAGCGCCGCATGGTCGAGGAGCACCTGGCCCGGTGCCCGTCCTGCGTCCAGGAGGTGCGGGAACTGACGGCGGCCGCGGCGCGCCTCGGCCTCGCGGCGGCCGCCCCGCCCCGCCGTGCGATGAAGGACGAGGTGCTCCGGCGCATCACCACGGTCCGTCAGGAGGCACCGCCGTCGCGGCCGGAACCGCGGGGCGCCGCCGCGTGGCACCGGGTGCGCCGCGCGCCCCGCTGGGCCCTCGCCGCCTGCCTCACCGCGGCCGCCGCCCTGGGCGGTACCGCCGTCTGGCAGCAGCACCAGGCCGAAGAGGCGCGCGAGACGGCCCGACAGGCCGAGGAGCGGTCGGACGACCTGGCGGCCCTGCTGGCCGCGCCCGACGCGAGGGCCCGCACCGCGAAGCTCGCCGACGGGGCACGTGCGACGGTCGTCGTCTCCGGCAGCCGCGACCGGGCCGCGCTCCTGGCGTCCGGCATGGCCGAGCCGCCCCGCGGCAAGGTCTACCAGCTGTGGTTCGACGACAAGGGCTCCATGCGCTCCGCCGGACTCATGGACCGCGACCGCTCCACCACGGCGGTCCTGATGGAGGGCCCGGTCGGCGACGCCACCGGCATGGGCATCACCGTGGAGCCCGCGGGCGGTTCGGCGGAGCCCACCTCACCGCCCGTCGCGCTCGTGGACTTCCCCGCCTGACGTCGTCGGCGAGCCTCAGCCGACGGTGACGAGCACGGAGTGCCAGCCGCTCGCACCGTCCGGGACGGTACGGGTGCGTTCTTGTGTCTGTGTGGTGCCGGTGCGGTCGGTGGCACGGACGGTCAGCGTGTGACTGCCGGACGTGGCCTCCCAGGGGAGGGACCACTGGCGCCAGGTGTCCCGGGTGTCCTCCGCGGCGAGGTCGGCCCGCCGCCAGGGGCCGTCGTCCACGCGGACCTCGACCTTGTCGATGCCGCGGTGCTGGGCCCACGCCACCCCGGCGATCACGACCGTGCCCGGTTCGGGGCGGGCGAAGGGCTTGGGCGTGTCGATGCGGGACTGGGTCTTGACGGGTGCCTCCCGCGCCCAGTCCCGCTTGACCCAGTACGTGTCGTAGTCGTCGAAGGTGGTCAGTTCGATGTCCTCGATCCACTTGCAGGCGGACACGTACCCATAGAGGCCGGGGACGACCATGCGCACCGGGAAGCCGTGGGCGAGCGGCAACGGCTCGCCGTTCATGCCGAGCGCGAGCATCGCGTCGCGGCCGTCCATCACGTCCTCCACCGGAGTGCCGAGGGTCATTCCGTCGACCGAGTGGGCGACCAGCTGATCGGCGGGGCCGCCCCGGGACGGCGGTTCGACACCGCAGCGGGCGAGGAGGCCTTCCAGGCGCACGCCGATCCAGCGCGCGTTGCCCGCGTACGGCCCGCCGACCTCGTTCGATACGCAGGTGAGCGTGATGTCGCGCTCGACGAGAGGCATGCTCAGCAAGTCGTCGTAGGACAGCCGAAGCGCACGAGTGACGCCCCTGCCGTGGATGCGCAGGCTCCAGGACGAGGGCACGACCCGGGGCACGACGAGGGCGGTGTCCACCCGGTAGAAGTCCGCGTTGGGCGTGGTGAACGGGCTGATGCCCGGGACGCGCAGGGCCGCTCCCCGGGGCACCCGGGGAGCGGGCGAGGACGGTGGTGGCAGGGCGACGCGGCTGCGGGCCTTCGCCGCCCGTTCGCCGCCCGCACGGTTCAGTGCCCGGCCGAGCAGACCAGCACCCGTCGACGCGGCGGCCGCGGCTGTGGCGGCGCCGATGAACCTGCGACGATCCCATCCGGGGCCCTGTGTGCCTTCCCCGCCGTCGCGTTCGGGGCGCCCGCGTTCATCAGCTTCGGCAGGTTCGTCGGACGACGGCGGCCGTGGCTTCGCGCGTACCTCGGCGGGCGGCGTTTGCCGGAGCCTCCCGGCGAGCCAGTACAGCAGCGCGGCGCCGGCCGCGGCGCCGACGACGGAGGGCAGCGCGTCCCCCACGCCCGTGGAGTCCGGACGCGCCGTCGCGGCCAGCGCCCCGACAGCCCCGAAGAGCAGGACGCCCGCGGAGCCGACCCGCCGGTATCGCGCGGCCAGGACGCCCAGGACGAGAGCGAACAGGCCCAGGACGCCGAGAATGCCGAGTTGCAGGACGAGCTTGTCGTTCGTGCCGAACGTACGGATCGCCCACAGCTTGAGGGACGCGGGGGTCCTGTCGATGGCAGCGCCGCCGACCGCGACCACGGGCCCGGCCTCGGGACGCACCGCGGCGGACACCAGCTCGGCCACGGCCAAGGCCGTGTGGCCCGCGAGCAGTCCGCTCACCGCGCCCAAGGCGCCGAGGCGAAGGGCCGTGCGGCGCCGAGGGGTTCTCGATTCATCGCTCATACCGGGCATCCGTAGCCGCTCCCGTGGACGGATTGGTTCCGCACCACGGGCGGGGCACGCGGGATGTCACACCGAGTCTTGGGGGACAGCGCCGCGATGACCTGCGGCGACCGAGAACGGACTGATCTCTTCGGGGGAACGGCCAAGCCGAACGGCCCACAGCTCCGAATCACCGGTGCGGGGAGCGGAAGAGCAGTTCCGCTCCCTCCGACCCCCCATCGAGGAGCAGATCATGAGCAGCACCTTCCGTATGCGCCGCGTCGCCCTGGCCCTGGCCACCGCGGCCGTCCTGCCGTTGGCCCTCGTCGCGTGCTCGGACGACAGCGACGGCGAGGACGGCGCTTCCGGCAAGAAGTCCACCGCCGCGCGGGACGACGCGAGCAAGGACGCCGCGGACGACGCGACGAAGAGCGCCGACGAGCCGTTCGGCCCCGCGTGCTCCTCGGTTCCCAAGGACGGCGCGGGCAGCTTCGACGGCATGGCCAAGGACCCGGTCGCCACGGCCGCCTCGCACAATCCGGCCCTGTCGACCCTGGTCACCGCGGTCAAGAAGGCCGGCCTCGTCGACACGCTCAACAACGCCGAGAACATCACCGTGTTCGCGCCCACCAACGACGCCTTCGCCAAGATCCCCCAGAAGGACCTGGACGAGGTCCTCAACGACAAGGCACAGCTGACCAGCATTCTGACCTACCACGTCGTGGGGCAGAAGCTCACTCCCGAGGCCCTGGAGGACGGCTCTTTCCCGACCCTGGAGAAGAGCAGGCTCAGGACCTCGGGATCGGGGGAGTCGTACGAGGTCAACGACTCCGCCGCCGTCGTGTGCGGCAACGTGAGGACCGCCAACGCGAACGTGTACATCATCGACAGCGTTCTGATGCCCAAGAAGTGACGCGCCCGCTCGCCGCTGGGGCGTAGCACTAGCGGCGGTCAGTGGTCGGCCGCCTGCGCCGCCGTGGACGGCGGTTCCAGGAGGTCGCCGTACAGCCCGCCGAGCGTGGCTGCCGCGTCCTCCAGGCCGTGGCAGCGCACGAGCCCCGGCACCGCTCTGCCCGCCCAGCCGGGACCCGCGGTGAGGACCGCGGGGCTGCGCCGCGCCCCCTTCACGCCCCATTCCATGGCGGTCAGGTGCTGGGCGAGCGGGACGCTGGCCGTGGAGCGCGCCTGGGACCACAGCACCACGGCCACCGGGCCGACGCGGCGCACCGACGCGAGCAGCGCCTCCACGGGAACGGCGGCGCCGAGCATGCGCGTCGGCACGCCCCGCCCGCCCAGGGCGGCGTGCAGCGCCTCCAGCGGCAGGGTGTGCTGCTCGTCCGGTACGCAGGCCAGCAGCACGGGCGCGGCGTCGACGGCGGGCCGGGCGGGGACGAGCAGCGGCACGCTGCGCAGCGTGGTCGAGATGTGCCATGACAACAGGTGTTCGACCTCTACGTAACGGTCCCCGGAGGACGCCCACTTCCGGCCCACCGCCCGCAGGGTCGGCACCATGACCTCGTCCCAGGTGACCGTCAGGCCGTGCTCCCTGACCAGGGCGTTGAGCCGGTTCTGCACCTCGGGTGCGTCGAGGCGCACCGCCGCGCGGGCCAGGCCCCTGGACTCCTGCCGCACGTCCCCGAGCGGCAGCCCGCCCCCGGCGCGATCACCGCGTACGGGAGCGGGCGGAGGCGCGGGCGGGGTCGGCACACCCGTCGCAGGACCTTCGGCCGGGCCGCGGCCGCGCCGCTTGGCGATCCGGGCGGCCTCCGCCGGTGGCACGCCCGTGGCGGTGAGCCTGCACATGTCCTCGACCATGGCGACGTCGTGGCGGCTCCACCGGCGATGGCGGCCGTCCGCGCGCACGGCGGGGCCCAGGCCGTAGCGCCGGTCCCAGGACCGCAGTGTGGTCGGTGAGACGCCCAGACGCCGCGCGAGCGCCCCCGTCGTCACGGCGGCGCCGTCGCCCCCGTCCCGCTCCGCCTGCTGCTTGTCGGCCACGCAGTCACCATACGACGCAGAAACGACGCATGTTGCTTCGTTCGACGCGGCCTGCGGACGATGAGAACCCGGCCGCCCCCGCTGAGGCGGACACCGTGCCCCGGTCGGCGGAGCGGTCCGACCGCTCGCCGCGCAGCCGCAGTTCCCTGCCTAAGGAGCCGCAGTCATGCCCTCCACTCACTCCGCCCGACGGACGCTCGGCCCCCGCGTGGCTGACCAGCCACCCGCGCCCCCACGGCGCGCGGGTCCGGAGCAGGCCGAGGCGCAGCAGAGCGACGAGGACATCGCCCGGGGCTTCGTGTCCGGCGGGGAGGACGGCCTCGCCGCCGCCTTCCGCCGCTGGGGGCCACTGGTCCACGCACTGGGCCGGCGCGCACTCGGTGACGCGCGCGAGGCCGAGGACATCACCCAGCAGGTGTTCCTCGCCGCCTGGCGAGCGCGCACCACCTACGCGGTCGGCAGAGGCACGTTCCCCGGATGGCTCATCGGCATCACCCGCCACAAGATCGCCGACGCCCTCGCGGCCCGCACGCGCCGGGCGGACCTGGTCGCCCTCGCGGCGACCGTGCCGCCCGCACGGGAGAACCGGCGCGCCGACCACCCGGAGGCCGTGCTCGACCGCGTGATGATCGGCCACGAGGTGAGCCGTCTGTCACCCGCCCAACGGCGCGTGCTCAGGCTCGCCTTCTACGACGACCTCACCCAGCCGCAGATCGCCGTGGTCACGGGCTGGCCGCTCGGGACGGTGAAGAGCCACGCCCGCCGGGGACTCGAGCAGCTGCGCCGCCAACTGCGGGAGAGCGGTGCGGGGGAGACCCCGGGATGACCCCGGCGGCAGCGGCCGCGTCGCGGCGGCGCGCACCGGGGGCGGGGGCCCGGGCGCGACGCCCGGACCCCCATTCGTTCAGTGCAGCTTGTTCACGGCCGTGCGCGTGGTCCCCTTGAAGGCGTCCACGGGCGGGTCGCCCCAGTTGCTCTCCCACGTCACGACGGTGACGGTGCGTCCGTCACGGCCCACCGAGATCAGCTGGTTCTGGTAGCCCCAGCCGCCCTGGAAGCCGATGCCGTACGCGTGGGCGCCCTCCTCCACGTCGAGACCGCCGTGGTCCCAGAACGTCACGGGCCGGTTCGGGTCCTCCTGCTCCATGCGCTGCTTGCAGCCCCGGACCTCGGTCTCGAAGCGCGCGGCCGTCTCGACGGCCTCCGCCTCCGTCGGCAACGTCACGGAGAGTTGCGTCGCCCCGGCGGTCTCCGGCGTGGAGTACGTCGCGTGCCAGACGTCGCTGTCCGGGAGCGCCGATGTCACGCACAGCGGCCAGTGCGGCCCTTCCGTGGGGAAACTGGAGTAGTACCAGGCCGAGAAGGGGTCCGGGGGCAGATCCGAGGGTTCAAGGAAGCCCGGCATGTCGGCCGCGGCTCCCCGGTCCGCAGCGAGCGCGGGCGGCGCGCCAAGCACCGCTGCCGCGAGGACGGCACCCCCGATAGCGGCCCGTCTGGCCGCGCGTCGTCCCTTGTTCATGCAAGACCCCCCTGTCTCAGGACGCGATACCCGCCTCTCGGGCACCGCTCATGTCAGAAGCATGTGCAGCCACACCCGTCTCTCCGCACCGGCACCCTGAATCGGCTTGAAACACCCGCAAGGTGAGCCGATTCCGCCCGTATGGACCGACCGCTTCCTCTTCCGGCCGCGGTGTCGTCCGGTGTGTCAGGAGTCCCAGGTGGGGCGGCACCCACCCTTGCGATCATGCAGCCGTACGAGATCGATAAAGGTGCTCCTTATCGGTGGCGGCGATGCCGTCGCGAAGCGAGAAAGGATCTTCTTTCGTCCCGTGCATACCCCAATCATTGGCCAAGGCATTGGCCGTTAACCCGACATTCGCCGTTAACCGGAGAGAATTCCACGGAGATGAAGAAGGAAAGAGGTTTCTGCTGGAAGCGCGCGCCCGCGCACAATGCGTGACCGTGCGCCCCTGTGCGCCCCCTATGAAATTCGGCCACGGCTGGATCCCAGTCGGAGGGGCCCTCCGGAGGCCGGGCATCCCTGATCGGTCCATGTCGTGGGATGGCGTCAAAGTGGGCAGCGAGGGTGCGAAACCGGTCACCATCTTTCACGGCGGCAGTCGCTCCTGGTCGAAGGTAGGCGACCGTGCCTGGTGGGGGCCGCTCCTGGCCGGATGTCAGCAGGCGGAAGGCGGCGATTTCTATGGTTGGGTGTTTGGCCATGGGGCGGTGGGGCACACGCGTGGCGGCGGTCCGCACTGGATTGTTGAGGAGCGAACAAGACCGTTCGAAAGCTACTCGGCGGTTACGCAAAACAGACGGTGGAAGCACCCTCCGTTCAACTTCTGGGGGTTGCTATCGAGTGACCCACCGTGAAGACTGTGGCGAGGGTGCTCTGAATATGCGTGGTGCAAAGCACAGGACCGCATCCATGGGATGTGCGTACGTTGTCGTCCGCAGCGGGGAGTCCCGCCTTCGCGGGGCCGCGCCACCGATTCGCACGAGCATGGGGAAATCTCGCGCACAGCCGCGGGGATCGTTTCACTGGGGGATGAGTGATGTCGGCTTGGTTCGCACAACAGGTGCCGTCCTTCGCCGAAGGGCGGACGGAAAGCCGAAGTGCGATGGGGCGGACGTGTTGAGCCAGGCCAAGCGGCCCCGGTGACGGCGGATGGCAGGCGTGCGGGTCGGTGAGGACACCGCCCGTCGCTAGGGCCTGCCCGCCCTCCGTGACGGACGCTCCATCGGCCTGCCCGCACGCCGCGTTCACCCCGCGGGGCCCTTCGGCCCGTGCGAGGACACGCGACCCGCGCGGTGCCACGACGGCCCCGCCCCGCGTGCCCGAGGCGACTCAGCCAGAGCGACCGCCCCACCCCCTGCTTTCGTCGTGCCCGCGCATCCCCCCACTCAAGGGAGAGAAGTGACCAGCAATTCGAGCAACAGCTCATCGACACAGGACCACTTACTGTTCGACACGCTGACCGAACAGTGGCAGGCCCTGCGTGCGGCCGGGCCCGTGCACCACGACGAGGCACAGGGGGTGTGGCACGTCGTCAACCACGAAGGGGTCGCCGCCGTGCTCGCCGACCCCGCGACGTACTCCTCGGACATGACCCCGATCGCCCCCACCCAGGAGGACTTCGAAGCCTTCCGGCAGGGCAACTTCGTCGGCATGGACCCGCCCGAGCACCGCAAGTTCCGCACCCTGGTGAGCCAGGCGTTCACCCCGCGCGTGGTGCACGGGCTCGAACCGCGCATCGAGGCCGTGTGCGCCCGCCTCCTCGACGCCGTGGCGGACCGCGACCGGATCGACATGGTCGACGCGCTCGCCTACCCGCTGCCGATCATCGTGATCGCCGAACTCCTCGGTATCCCCGCCGAGGACCACCCGCTGTTCCAGGAGTGGGCGGCCACCCTCTTCGGCGGCGACCAGCTCAGTGAGACGCCGGACATGGCCGACCTGGAGCGCGCCCTGGAGGCCATCGCCCCGACCGTGCGCGAGATGAACGGCTACGTCCTGGAGCACATCCGCCGCCGCCGTGCCGCGCCCGGCGACGACCTCATCAGCAAGCTCATCGCCGCCGAGGTGGACGGCGTCCGCATGGAGGACCAGGAGATGGTCGGGTTCGTGGCCCTGCTCCTGGTGGCCGGACACATCACCACCACCGCCCTCCTGGGCAACGCCCTGGTCGCCTTCGACCGCAACCCCGGCACGCTCACCGCCCTGCGCGCCGACCCCGGACGGCTGCCCGACGCCATCGAGGAAGTGCTGCGCTGGCTGCCGCCCTTCCCCGAACTGGGCCGCCGCGTCGCCAAGCCCGTCGTCCTCGGCGGCCACGAACTGCCCGCCGACGCCCTCGTGATGGCCCACCTCGGCGCCGCCAACCGCGACCCCGAGCGCTTCACCAAGCCGGACGTCCTCGACGTGACCCGCAGCCCGAACCCGCATCTGACCTTCGGCCACGGCATCCACTTCTGCTTCGGCGCGCCCCTGGCCCGCCTGGAGGCCCGCATCGCGCTGCGGATGCTGCTCGACCGCTTCCGCGACCTCTCCGTCTCGACCTACGACGACGTCACGTACCAGAACCCCGCCGTCCTGGTCGGCGTCCGCCACCTGCCGGTCGACGTCGTCAGACCGTAAGCACCGCGCCCCACGTCCGGCCCGGAGCCCGCCGGTCGGCGCGCCACCCGCCCTGAGCCACTGTTTAACGGGAGCCACTTCGTCATGCCGTACACCACCGCCGCCACGATCATCGAGCGGTCGCCGTCCCGCCTACGCGAAGCCCTGCAGGACCGTCTCGACGTGCTCGCGCGCACCCACCGGGTCCCCGGTGCCCACCTGGCCGTGGACATCGGCACGGACGTGGTCAGCGTGCACACCGGCACCGCCGACGCCACCACCGGCACCGCGTTCACCGCGGACACGGCCGTACCCCTGGGATCCGTCACCAAGGCCTACACCGCGGCCGTCGTGATGCTCCTCGCCGACGACGGCGACCTGGAACTCGACGACCCCGCGAGCGCGTTCCTGCCCGAGCTACGCGCGTTACCTGAGGTAACGATACGTCACCTGCTCAGCCACACCGCGGGCCTGCCCACGGGACCCGACTCGGACACCGCCGCGGGCACCACCGTCTCGCGCTACCTGGCGGGCGTCTGCGCCACCCAGGACACGCTGTTCGCACCCGGCACCGGATTCTCGTACTCCAACGCCGGTTACGTCGCCGCCGGGCGGCTGATCGAGTCCGTCACCGGCATGACCTGGCAGGAAGCCGTCCGCGCCCTGCTCCTGGAACCCCTCGGCACCACGGCCGCCCACCTCGGCGCGTCCGCCCCGACCCGCCCGGCCGCCGTCGGCCACGCCCTGAACACCGCGACCGGACAGCTGCGCCCGGCCCGGCAGAACCTCGCCCCCGTCGAGGCACCGGCGGGCGCCCTCCTTGCGAGCGCCCAGGACCTGGCCGCCCTCGGGAGATCCCTGATAGGCAGGTCCGCCGTGCTGCCGCCCGCCGTCGCGGAACTCATGCGGACCCCCGTGCCCGGCGCCGACCCCGGAGTCCTCGCGGACGCCTGGGGCCTGGGTGTCGCGCTGTTCAAGGAGGACGGCCGCTGGTGGTGCGGCCACGACGGGAACGCCCAGGGCACCTCCTGCCATCTGCGGGCCGAGCCCGACAGCGGCGTGGTCGTCGCCTTCACGGGCAACGCCGGTGGCGCCACCGCCCTGTGGCACGACCTCGCCGACGACCTCACCCGGCTCACCGGCGTGCGCGTGCCGACCGCTCCGGCACCCGCGCAACGGGGCGAACCCGTCGCCCTCCCCGAGTGCGTCGGCACCTACCGCAACGGCGCGCTCGCCTACCGCATCACCCTCGACGTCGACGGCTCCCCGGCGCTGTCCGTGGACGGCGACCTTCCGCTGCCCCTCGTCTGCTACGCCGACCTGACGTGCGACCTGGTCGATCCGGCCACCGGCCGCCGCGAACCCGGCGGCCGCTTCCACCGCGACGCCGCCACCGGCACCGTCGACCGCGTGCAGATCTCGGGCCGCACCGCCCGCCGCACCAGCACCTCCTGAGCACACCCAGCTCCGGCGTGAGCACGCCCGGCCCTGCCCTGCCGGGAAGTCCCCGTGCCCGCGCGTACCCGCACCGTCCCCGCGCCGAAGGACATCCCCCCATGACGGACCTGCATGACGAGCCCACCCCGGCGAGTTCCCTGCCGCCGGCCGACCACGTCGCCACCGGCGGCGGAAGCGGGAGCTCCGGTGCGCACCCGCACCCAACGCTCGGTGAGCTGTTCGCCGCATGGGTGGCCCGTACGCCCGACGCGCCCGCGGTGACCGACGGCCAAAGGACCTGGTCCTACCGGGAGTTGGCACAGCGGGCCGACCGCCTGGCCGCCGACCTCCTGCGCCGCGGGGCCGCACCGGACCGCACGGTGGCCCTCGTGCTGCCGCGGTCGATGGAACTGATCGCGGCGGAGATCGCCGTGACACGTGCTAGCGCCGCGTTCCTGCCCGTGGACCCGGGCTACCCCGCCGAGCGGCGCGAGCTGATGCTGGCCGACGCCGCGCCCGCGGTGGTCCTGGACGACCTGGCCCGGGTCCGCGCCGTCCTCGACGACGCGGCCGGTCCCGCCGAGGACCCGCGGCCCGAGCCGGTGGACGCCGACCACGCGGCGTACGTCATCTACACCTCCGGATCCACCGGCAGGCCCAAGGGCGTGACCGTCACCCACCGGGGCGTGGCGGGCTTCAGCCGCGGCTGCGCCGAGCGGTACGCCGTGCGGCCCGGCGACCGCGTCCTGCAGTTCTCCTCACCCAGCTTCGACGCCGCCGTCCTCGAACTGTGCAGCTCCGTCCTGTCCGGCGCCACCCTGGTGGTGCCCCCGCACGGACCGTGGCTCGGCGACGAACTCGCCGCCGTCCTGGAAGAGCACTGCATCACCCACGCCCTGATCCCGCCCGCCGCCCTCGCCACCCTGCCCGACCCGGCGGGCGGCGACGTCGGGCGCCATCTGAGCACGCTGATCGTGGGAGCCGAGGCCTGCCCGCCGGCCCTCGTCGACCGCTGGGCCCCCGGCCGCCGGATGATCAACTCCTACGGCCCCACCGAAGCGACGGTCGTCGCCTCCTGGACCGGACCCCTCACCGCGGGCAGCGGCGCACCGAGCATCGGCACCCCGCTGACCGGCACCCAGGTGCACGTGCTCGACGCGGCGATGCGACCGGTCGAGCCCGGCACCGACGGCGAGTTGTACGTCGGCGGGGACGGCGTGGCCCGCGGCTACCACGGCCGCCCAGGACTGACCGCGACCCGCTTCGTCGCCGACCCCTTCGGCCCGCCCGGCGCCCGCCTCTACCGCACCGGCGACCGCGGCCGCCGCAACGCCGAAGGCGAGCTCGAGTTCCTCGGCCGCGTCGACCGCCAGGTCAAGGTGCGCGGCTTCCGCATCGAACCCGGCGAGATCGAGGCGGCGCTCCTGCGCCTGCCCGGCGTGCGCGAGGCCGTCGTGGTGGTGCGCGAGGACGAGCCGGGACGGCGACGGCTCGTCGGCTACGTCACACCCACCGACGCAGGCAGCGCCCCGGAGCCCGCGGCGCTGCGCGCGGCGACAGCCGCCGTCCTGCCCGCCCACATGGTCCCGTCCGCCGTCGTCGTCCTGGACGAACTCCCGCTCACCAGCCACCACAAGGTGGACCACAGCGCCCTGCCCGCCCCCGTCCGCGAGGCCGCCGAGGGGTGGACCCAGCCGCGCACCCCCCGGGAAGAAGCACTGGCCGCCATCTGGGGGGAGGTCCTCGGAGTCGACGCCGTGGGCGCCGACGACGACTTCTTCGACCTCGGCGGCGACTCCGTCCTCGCCGCCCGGACGCTGTCGCGGGTCACCGAGGAACTGGGCGTCCGTCTCGCGGTGCGGGACGTGTTCACCGCGCGGACCGTCGCCGCCCTCGCCCCGCTCATCGGCGACCCGTCCGCCACCGCCCCGCCGGAGCCGATACCGCCCGCCCCGCGCGACCGGCCCCTGCCCCTGTCCAGCGCGCAGCAGCGGCTGTGGTTCCTCGACGACCTCAGCGAGGGCGGCACGGAGTACAACACCGGCGTGGCCCTGCGACTGCGCGGCGACCTGGATCGCGCCGCGCTGCGCCGCGCCCTTGACCGGCTCGCCGCCCGCCACGACGCCCTGCGCACCACCTTCGCCACAGTGGCCGGGCAGGGCGTGCAGCGGACGAGCCCCGAGGCCGA
This sequence comes from Streptomyces spectabilis, assembly GCF_008704795.1. Taxonomy (NCBI): domain Bacteria; kingdom Bacillati; phylum Actinomycetota; class Actinomycetes; order Kitasatosporales; family Streptomycetaceae; genus Streptomyces; species Streptomyces spectabilis. The sequence continues at coordinate 9,637,858 of NZ_CP023690.1, forward strand.
ACTGCCCCTGCGCACGGCCGACGTGGCGCACGTGCCCGCCGGACGGCGCGCCGAGGTCGCCGAACGGCTGCTGACCGAGGAGCTCGGCCGCGCCTTCGACCTGACGGCGGGACCGCTCACCAGAGCGCTCCTCGTCCGCGTCACCGACGACGAGCACCTGCTGCTGCTCGCCCAGCACCACATCGTCACCGACGGCTGGTCGGTGGGCCTGCTCACCCGCGAACTGGCCGCGCTCTACCACGCGGAGACGACCGGAGCGCCGGACGGCCTGTCCGCACCGACCGTCCAGTACCCGGACTTCGCGGTGTGGGAGCGGCGCCGGCGCTCCTCCGGCGCCGACAGCGAGGACCTCGCGTACTGGAAGCGGCATCTGACCGGCATGCAGCAGCTGGACCTGCCCACCGACCGGCCCCGGCCGCCGGTGCGCACCACCGCCGGCGCCGCGCACCGCCACCCGCTCCCCGCGGACCTGGTCGAGCGCGTTCGGCGGCTGGCCGCCGACCGCGGCACGACCGTGTTCACCCTGTTCGCCGCCGCGTCGGCCGTGCTGTTCTCCCGGTACTCCGGTCAGCGCGACGTGGCCTTCGGCACCGTCACCAACGGGCGTCGGCGCCGCGACCTGGAGGACGTGACCGGCTTCTTCGCCAACACCGTGGTGCTGCGCGAAGAGGTCGACGACACCACCACCGTCGGCGGCTTCGTGGAGCGCATGCGCGCGACCGTCCTGGACGCCTTCGCACACGACGGGGTGCCCTTCGACCGCGTCGTCGAGGAACTGGCCCCGCCCCGGGACCCCAGCCGTACGCCGCTGGTGCAGGTGCTCGTGGTCCAGCAGACCGCACCGGACCACCCGCCGCGGGCGGGCGCCCTCAGCGTCGAGGACCATCCGCTGCCGCGCCCGGCCTCCCGCTTCGACCTGGTCCTGGAGTTCGCGCCGCGCGCGGACGGCGGCCGGGAGCTGACCGTCGAGTTCAACACCGATCTGTTCGACGTGGACACCGTCGCCCGGATGAGCCGCCATCTGCACCGCCTCCTGGAGGACATGGCGGACAGGCCGCACCGGACGCTCGCCGAACTGCCCCTGCTCCTGGAGGGCGAGCGGCGCACCCTCATCGAGGCCTGGAACCCGCCCGTGCGCGCCGGAGACGACACCGCCGCGCCCACGCTGCCCGCGCTGTTCGAGGCCCAGGTGTCCCGCACCCCCGACCGGACCGCCGTGGCCTGCGGCACCACGCGCCTCGACTACGCGGAGGTGAACCGGCGCGCCAACCGCATCGCCCGGCAGCTCGTCGCCCGCGGCGCGGGTCCCGAGACGCTGGTGGCCCTGTGCCTGCCGCGCTCCGCCGACCTGGTCCCGACCCTGTGGGGGGTCCTGAAGTCCGGCGCGGGCTATCTGCCCGTCGACCCCGGCTACCCCGCCGAGCGCATCCGCTTCATGCTCGCCGACGCCGCCCCGGCCCTCGTCGTGGCCGCCCGCGAGACCGCCGGCGCGCTGCCCGCGGACTGCGAGCCGCTGATCCTGGAGGACTGCCCGGCCGACTGCGCGGACCTGCCGGGGGACGCGGACCTGACGGCGGCCGACCTGGCACGGCCGCTGCTGCCCGACCACCCCGCGTACGTCATCTACACCTCGGGCTCGACCGGCCGCCCCAAGGGCGTCGTGGTCGCCCACCGCAGCGTGGCGGCGCTCGCCGAGTGGGTGGAGGAACGGTTCGGGCCCGAGCGCCTCGCCCATGTGATCGCCTCGACCTCGCTCAACTTCGACGTCTCGGTGTTCGAGCTGATCTGCCCGCTGCTCGCGGGCGGCGGCGTCGAGGTGGTGGCGGACCTGGCCGCCCTCGCCGAGGACCCCGACCTGCGCGGCGCCGGGCTCGTCAGCGGCGTGCCGTCGGTGATCGCGCGGCTGCTCACCGAGGGCGGCGCGGCCATCGCCTCGGACACGTTCGTCCTCGCCGGGGAGGCGCTGCCCGCGCAGACCGTGCGCGACCTGCGGCGGGCCATGCCGTTCTGCGAGGTGGCCAACATCTACGGCCCCACCGAGGCCACCGTCTACGCCACCGCCTGGTTCGCCGACGAGACCGAGCCCGACCAGGCCCCGCCGATCGGCAGGCCCGTGGCCCGCACCCGCGCCTACGTCCTGGACCGGCTGCTGCGCCCGCAGCCGCCGGGCGTGACGGGCGAGCTGTACCTCGGCGGCGGCGGCCTCGCGCGCGGATACCTGCGCCGCCCCGGACTGACCGCGACCCGCTTCGTCGCCGACCCCTTCGGCGCGCCCGGCGACCGCATGTACCGCACCGGGGACCTGGTGCGCTGGACCCAGGCGGGCGAGCTGGAGTACCTGGGCCGCACAGACCAGCAGGTCAAGGTGCGCGGCTTCCGCATCGAACTGGGCGAGGTGGAGGAGGCGCTGCTGCGCTGCGAGGGCGTGGCGCAGGCGGCCGCCGCCGCCCGCGAGAGCGACGGCCACCGGCGCCTGGTCGGCTACGTCGTCCCCGCCCCCGGCAAGCGGGTGGACCCGGACGCGGTGCGCCGCGAGCTCGGCCGCGCCCTGCCCGACTACCTGGTCCCCGCCGTCGTCGTCGGACTCGGCGCGCTGCCCCTGAACCCCAACGGCAAGCTGGACCGCGACCGGCTGCCCGACCCGGGGCCCGCCGGGCGCACCGCCCGCCACGTGCCGCCGCGCACGCCCACCGAGCGCGTCCTCGCCCGCATCTGGGCCGATGTCCTGCACGTGGAGCGCGTCGGGGCGGACGACAACTTCTTCGCGCTCGGAGGCGACTCCATCCTGAGCATCCAGGTGGTCGCCCAGGCCCGGCAGGCGGGCCTGACCATCACGTCCCGCGACGTCTACCGGCACCAGACGGTGGCCGACCTCGCCCGCCGCGCGGACACCGCGAAAGGACAGCGGCCCACCGCCCCGGCGCACGTACCGGCCACGGGACCGGCCCCGCTGACGCCCATTCAGCACTGGCTGTTCGACAGCGCCGCCGCACGGTCCGGTCACTTCGCCCAGACCTTGTCGGTGGAGCTGCCCGAGACGGTCGACACGGCGGCGCTCGAAGGCGCCCTCAACGACCTCGTCGCCCACCACGACGCGCTGCGCTCCCACTTCCAGAACGACGGCGCGACCGGCGCGCGTTGGTACGTCGACGAGCACACCCCGCGCCTGCGCCTGGCGCGCCACACCGGCCCCGCCACCGACGCGCCGCACCACGGCCCCTTCGACCTGCGCAACGGCCCGCTGCTGCGCGCCGTGCTGCACGAGCGGGACGCGCAGCTCCCGCCCGTCCTGCACCTGGCCGTCCACCACCTCGTGGTCGACGGGGTCTCCTGGCGCCTCCTGCTCGAAGACCTCGACCGGGCCTATCGCGCCCGCCGCGAGGGCCGCGACGCCCGGGCGGCACTGCCCGCCAAGTCCGCCCCGCTGCGCCACTGGGCCCGGCGCCTGGCCGCGTACGCGGCCGACGGCGGCTTCGACGACGAGACGGCGTACTGGACGCGGGCCCTCGCGGGCGCCACCGCGTCCCTGCCCACGGACGCGGTGGGCGCCAACACCTACGCCACGGCCCGCTCCGTGACCGTACGCCTCACCGCCGAGGACACCGCCGCCCTGCTGCGCACCCTTCCCGACACCTACCGCACCCGGGTCAACGACGTGCTCCTGAGCGCGCTCGGGCGCGTGCTGTGCGCGTGGACCGGATACGAGCGCGTCCTGGTGGACGTCGAAGGCCACGGGCGCGAAGAGCTGTTCGCCGACGTCGACACCAGCCGGACCGTCGGCTGGTTCACCACCCGCCACCCCGTCGCCCTCGCCGTCCCGCCGGACGCCGACTGGGACGCCGTCCTGAAGCAGGTCAAGGAGCAGCTGCGCGCGGTGCCCCGGCACGGCCTGGGACACGACGCGCTGCGCTACCTGACCGGACCCGGCACGGCGCCCGCCGCGCCCGCCGCGCAGGTCAGCTTCAACTACCTGGGCCGGTTCGGGCTCCCGGATACACCCGACGGCCTGTACGCCGGTCCGTGCCGCCCCCTCGAACTGGACGCCGACCCGCTGTCCGCGCGCCCCCACCCGCTGGAGGTCGTGGGGCACCTCGACGGCGACGTACTGGAGTTCACCTGGTTCTACTCCGACGCGCTGCACCAGGAGGCGACCGTCGCGGGCCTCGCCGCGCGGTTCGCGGACGCGCTCGCCGGGATCGCCCGGCACGCGGCCCGACCCGGCACCGGCGGCCGCACCCCCTCGGACTTCCCGCTGGCGCGGCTCGACCAGGCGGCCGTGGACCGCGTCGTGGGCGAAGACCCCGGCGCCGTCGAGGACGTCCACGCGCTCACGCCCACCCAGGCCGGGATGCTCTTCCACGGCCTCTCGCAGGACGACCAGAGCGTGTACTTCCAGCAGGTGTCGTTCGTCCTGGACGGCGTGCCCGACCCGGCCGTGCTCGCGGCGGCCTGGCAGCGCGTGACGGACCGCACCCCGGTGCTCCGCTCCCGCGCCGTCTGGCAGGACGTGCCCGAACCGCTGCTCGTGGTACGGCGTCACGCGTCCGTGCCGGTCACCCACCTGGACTGGCGCGAACCGGCCGACGACGAGCGGGGGAACGGGCTGCGGGACCTGCTCGACCGGGACCGCGAGCGCGGCATCGACCTGGCGTGCGCCCCGCTCCAGCGCCTGACCCTCGCCCGGCTCTCCGACAGCTCCGTACGCGTGGTGTGGTCCTTCCACCATCTGATCCTGGACGGCTGGAGCCTGTTCCAGGTCCTGTCCGACGTGTTCGCCTGCCACGCGAGCCTGTCCCGCTCCGAGGACCGGGGCGACCCACTGCCCGCACGGCGCCCCTTCAGCGAGTACGTGGCCTGGCTGCGCGACCGTGACCGCGACGACGGCGAACGGGCCGAGCGGCACTGGCGCGAGCGCCTCACGGGCCTGACCGAGGCGACCGCGCTGCCCTACGACCGCGAGCCGCGCGAGACCCACCACGCGGAGTCCACCGAGGCGGTCCGCGTCACCGTGCCGCAGGCCACGACGCGCGCCCTCGAAGACCTGGCCAGGACGGCGGGCCTGACCCTCAACACCCTGGTCCAGGGCGCCTGGGCGCTGCTCCTGAGCCGCCAGGCGGGCCGGGAGGAGGTCGTCTTCGGCACCACCGTCTCCGGACGGCCGCCCGAGCTGCCGGGCGCCGATGCCATGACCGGCCTGTTCATCGCGACCCTGCCCACCCGCGTCCGGGTCCCGCGCGAGGGCACCCTCGTCGACTGGCTGGGCGCCCTCCAGTACGACCAGAGCGAGGACCGCCGCTTCGACCACGTGCCGCTCACACGGATGAAGGCCCTCACCGAACTCCCCGAGCAGGCCGCCCTGTTCGACAGCATCGTCGTGTTCGAGAACTACCCCGTCGACGACGACCTCGCCGCCGCCCACGGGCTGCGCCTGAGCGACCTCGACGGCATCGAGACCACCAACTACCCGCTCAGCCTGGTGGCCTACCCCGGTGCGGAACTCGGCCTGCGCCTCGGCTACGACCCCGCGCTGTTCGACGCCGCCACGGTCGCGCGGATGGCCGAGTACCTCACCGTCCTGTTCGACGGCATCGCCGCCGGGCCCGAGCGCCCGCCCGCGCGCCTGCCCCTGCTCACCCCCGCCCGCCGCCGCCAGGTCCTCGACGAGTGGAACGACACCGCCACCCCCGCCCCCGAGGCGACGGTCGCGGACCTGTGGGCGGCACAGGTGCGGCGCACGCCCGACGCCCCCGCCCTGGAGGCGGGCGCCGACCGCCTCACCTACCGGGACCTGGACGTCCGGGCCAGGGTCCTCGCGGCCCGGCTCGCCGCCCACGGCGTGAGCGTCGAAGTGCCCGTCGGCGTCCTCATGGACCGCTCGGTCGGCCTGGTCGTCACCCAGCTCGCGCTCGCCCTCGCCGGTGGCGTCTACGTCCCCCTCGACGGCCGGGCGCCGAGCGAGCGGCTGCGGCGCATACTCGCCGAGGTGGGCGCGGAGCTGATCCTGACCGACGCCGAGTGGGAGCGGACGGCGCGGGAAGTGCTGCCCGACGGCACCGTGCTGCGGCCCGACCACGAGCCGGAGCAGGCGCCACCGCACACCGCCGCCCCTGCACTGCACCCCGACTCCGTCCAGTACGTGATGTTCACCTCCGGCTCCACCGGCACCCCCAAGGGCGTCGCCGCGCGCCACCGGGACGTCGCCGCCCTGGCGTTCGACCGCGCCTTCACCGGGCACGACCGCGTCCTCGTGCACTCCCCGCACGCCTTCGACGCCTCCACGTACGAGCTGTGGGCGCCCCTGCTGCGCGGCGGGACGGCCGTCCTCGCCCCGCCGGGCGACGTCGAGGCCGCCGTCGTCCGGAGCGCGATCACCGAGCGCGGCGTGCGCTTCCTGTGGCTCACCGCGGGCCTCTTCCGCCTCCTCGCCCAGGAGGACCCCACGTGCCTGCGCGGCGCGCGGGAGGTGTGGACCGGGGGCGAGGCCGTGCCGGGCGCCGTGGTGCGCCGCGTCCTCGACGCCTGCCCCGACCTTACCGTCGTCGACGGCTACGGCCCCACCGAGACCACCACCTTCGCGACGCGGCGCGCCTTCCGCGCCGGTGACCCGCTGCCTCCGGTGCTGCCCATCGGACGCCCGCTCGACAACACCCGCGCGTACGTCCTCGACGCCGCCCTCCAGCCGCAACCACCGGGTGTGCCGGGGGAGTTGTACATCGCCGGAGCCGGGCTCGCCCGCGGCTACGTCGGGCAGTCGGGCGCGACGGCGGCCCGCTATGTGGCCGACCCGTTCGGCCCGCCCGGCGGCCGCATGTACCGCACCGGCGACATCGTCCGCTTCGGCGGGGACGGCGAACTGCACTTCGTGGGGCGCGCGGACGACCAGATCAAACTGCGCGGGTTCCGCGTCGAGCCCGCCGAGATCGAGGCCCGGCTCACCGCGCACGCGGGCGTCGCCGAGGCCGTGGTGTCCGTGTGCGAGCACGCCGGACGCAAGCGCCTGGCCGCCCACTTCGTGCCCGCCACGGCGGCGGGCGCGCCGACCACGAGCGAACTGCGCGCCCACGTGGCCGCCGAACTGCCCGACTACATGGTGCCCGCCGCCTTCGTCACGCTGCCGGAGCTGCCGCTGACCGCCAACGGCAAGGTGGACCGGGGCAGGCTGCCCGCGCCGGACTGGTCCACGGCGGGCGACACCGCCTACCGCCCGCCCCGCACCGAGGCCGAACGCGTCCTCAGCGACATCTGGGCGGACCTGTTGGGCGTGGACCGCGTCGGCGCCGACGACAACTTCTTCACCCTGGGCGGCGACTCGATCCTGAGCATCCAGGTCGTGTCGCGTGCCCGCGCCGCCGGGCTCGGGCTCACTCCGCGCGATCTCTTCCGCCACCCCACCGTCGCCGCCCTCGCCGCCGCCACCGGAACGGCCGCGGCCGTCGCCGGCACCGGCCCCGTGACCGGCGAGGTCCCGCTCACGCCCATCCAGCACTGGTTCCTCGACCCCGGGCCGAGCCGCCCCGAGGTCTTCGACCAGTGCCTGCTCGTCGAGACCGACCCGGACGTCGACGCGGACGCCCTGCGCCGCGCCCTCGCGGCCCTGTGGTCCCACCACGACGCCCTGCGCGCCCGGTTCGTCCTCGGCGACGACGGGGCCTGGCGCCAGCACGTCCCCGGCCCGGACGGGACGGCACCGGACCTCCTGGAGGTCTGCGACACGAACGGCCCCGACGCCGCGGAGCACGTCGCGTTCCCGCTCGCCACCGGCCCGCTCCTGAACGCCCGCCTGTTCACCGGGGCGCGTCCGCGTCTGCTCCTGACCGTCCATCACCTCGTGGTCGACGGAGTGTCCTGGCGCATCCTCCTGGAGGACCTGGACACCGCCTACCAGCAGGCGCGTACGGGTGCACCGGTACGCCTACCGGAACGCACCACGTCCGTCCAGGAGTGGGCCCGGCGCCTGCGCGCGCACACCGCGTCCGGCGGGTTCGCCGAACAGCGCGCCCACTGGCGGGACGTGTCCGGGCGCTGCGCCGCACCGCTGCCCCTGGACACCGGCGCCGCACCGGGCACCACCACCATGGCCGACGTCCGCTCGGTCACCGTGCGCCTGGACCGGCAGCACACCGACGACCTGCTGCGCAAGGCGCCCGGCGCCTACCGCACCCGCATCGACGACGTGCTCCTGACCGCGCTCGGCCGTACCGTCGCCGACTGGATCGAACGTTCTACCGTCACGGTTGCTCTGGAGGGCCACGGCCGCGAGGACCAGCTCTTCGACGACATCGACCTGTCCCGCACGGTCGGCTGGTTCACCAGCCTGTACCCCATCGCCCTGGACGTACCGGACGCCGACTGGGGCACCGCCCTGAAGTCCGTCAAGGAACAGCTGCGGGCGGTGCCGGACCGGGGCCTCGGCCACGGCGCCCTCGCCCGCCTCGCCGGGGACGACCGCCTCGCCGCGGCACCCGCGCCCGGGATCAGCTTCAACTACCTGGGCCGGTTCGACTGGCCGACGGGCCGTGACGGGACGCTGGTGCGCGGCGTGCTCGGCGGACTCGGCGGCGCCGACGCGCCCGACGCGGCGCGCCCGCACCTCCTCGACGTGATCGCCCGCGTCGAAGGCGGGGAGCTGGAGATCACCTGGCACTACAGCCACACGCTGCACCACGAGGAGACCGTCGCGCGCCTCGCCGACGCCATGCTGCGCGCGCTCACCGAGATCGTCGCGCACTGCTGCCGCGAGGACGCCGGGGGCCGTACGCCGTCGGACTTCCCGCTGGCCCGCGTGGACCAGGCGGCCCTGGACCGCGTCGTGGGCGACGGCCGCGCGGTCGCGGACCTGTATCCGCTGACGCCGATGCAGGCGGGCATGCTGTTCCACAGCCTGATGGACCCCGACGCGCGGACGTACGTCAACCAGGTCCAGTTGGTGCTGTGCGGCGTCACCGACCCGCACGCCCTGGCCGAGGCGTGGCAGCGGACCGCCGACGCCAACGCGATGCTGCGCACACGCCTGGTGTGGCAGGAGACCCGCGAACCGCTCCAGGCGGTCCGGCACCGGGCCACCGTGCCCGTCGCCCACCACGACTGGACCGGCCGTCCCGCCGACTGGTGCGCCCGGGAGATGGACCGGCTGCTCGACGAGGACCGGGCCGCCGGGATCGACCTGGGCGCAGCGCCCCTGATGCGCCTCACCCTGATCCGTCTGGCACCGGACCGCGTACGGATGGTGTGGACGTTCCACCACATCCTGCTCGACGGGTGGAGCGCGGCCCAGGTCTTCGACGAGGTGTGCGAGCGGTACGCGGCGGCGACCGCCGGGCGCCGCCCCGAGATCGCCGACCGCGCACCGTTCCGGGACTATCTGGAGTGGCTGTCGCGGCAGGACACCGCGCGGTCGGAGGCGTACTGGCGCGAGACGCTCGCCGGGTTCTCCGCCCCGACCGAGCTGCCCCGGGACCGGCGGCCCGCCGAGGCGCACCGCACGTCGTCCTCGGGGACCGTCGGCGTGGCCCTCGACGCCGGGACGTCGGCGCGGCTGCGCGAGACCGCGCAGCGTGCCGGACTGACCGTCAACACCTTGGTGCAGGGCGCCTGGGCGCTGCTCCTGTCGCGGTACGGCGGCGGGGACGACGTCGTGTTCGGCACCACCGTCTCCGGGCGCCCCGCCGAACTGCCCGGGGTGACCTCGATGGTCGGGGTGTTCATCAACACCCTGCCCACGCGCGTACGGATCGACGGCGGCCGCGGTCTCCTGGAGTGGCTGCGGGAGCTCCAGGCCGCGCAGTCGGAGTCCCGCAGGCACGACTTCGTATCGCTCGCCCAGCTCCAGACCTGGAGCGAGGTGCCGGGCGGCACGAACCTGTTCGACAGCATCGTGGTCTTCGAGAACTACCCGTTCGACGAGGGCGCCCTGGCCCGCCACGGCCTGGCCATCGAGCAGGAACGCGACGTGGAGCCGACCAACTACCCGCTGAACGTGGTGGTCGCCCCGGGGGACATCCTGTCGGTCATCCTGGACTACGACCCCGCCCACTTCGAGGAGTCGACCGCGCGCTCCCTGTCGGAGCGGCTCCTGCACACCTTGCGTCTCCTGGCCGACGCGTCCGACGAGACCCGCCTGGACGCGGTGGACGTCCTGGCGCCGGAGGAGCGCGAGCGGTTGGTGCGGGGTGCGGTGCGTCCCGAGTTGGCTCGGGTCGTGCCGGAGGTGCTGCCCGTGCTCGTCGAGGCTGCCGTGGACCGGTCTCCGGACGCGACGGCGTTGGTGGCGCCGGGTCTGACGCTGTCCTTCGCGGAGGTGGAGGCGCGTGCGAACCGGCTGGCGCACGGGTTGATCGCCCAGGGTGTGGGTCCGGGTGATCTGGTGGCCCTGGTCCTGCCGCGCTCGGCCGAGATGGTCCTTGCCCAGCTCGGTGTGGCCAAGGCGGGCGCGGCGTACGTGCCGGTGGACCCGGGGTATCCGGCGGAGCGGGTGGCGTTGATGCTGCGGGACGCGGCGCCCGCGCTGACGCTCGACGCGGAGCGGGTCGCCGACCTGCTGGCGGACGGTTCGAGGGAGGACCGCCCGACAGACGAGCACCGGGTGCGTCCGTTGCTGCTTGACGATGCGGCGTATGTGATCTACACGTCCGGTTCGACCGGTACGCCCAAGGGTGTGGTGGTGACGCATCGTGGTCTGGCGGGCTTTGCCGCCGCTGAGGCCGCGCATTATGAAGTCGAGCATGGGGACCGGGTGTTGGCGTTCGCGACGCCGAGCTTCGACGCGTCGGTCCTGGAGTTGTGCATGTCCTTGCCGCACGGCGCGGCCCTGGTCGTGCCCGCGCCGGGGCCGCTGCTCGGTGCGGACCTCGCGCAGGTGCTCCGGACGGAGCGCATCACGCACACCCTGCTGCCCCCCGCCGCGTTGTCCACGCTTCCACCGGAGACCCCGGGCACCCTGCCGGACCTGAAGACACTGACGGTCGGCGCCGACGCCTGCGGTCCGGAGCTCGTGGCAGCGTGGGCGCCGTACCACCGCTTGGTGAACTCCTACGGGCCCACTGAGGCGACGGTGGTCGCGACGTGGTCGGGTCCGTTGACGGCGGACGGTTCCGCGCCGCCCATCGGTCGTCGGCTGCCCTACACGGGTGTCTACGTCCTGGATGCTCGGTTGCGGCCGGTGCCGGATGGTGTGGCGGGGGAGTTGTGGCTGAGTGGCCCCTCGCTGGCCCGCGGCTATCTCAACCGTCCCGCGCTGACCGCCTCGCGGTTCACGGCGGATCCGTTCGGTCCGCCCGGCTCGCGGATGTACCGCACCGGCGACCTGGTCCGGCGCGACGCCCAGGGCGAACTGCACTACCTGGGCCGCACCGACCACCAGGTGAAGGTGCGCGGCTTCCGCATCGAGCTGGGTGAGCTGGAGGCGGCCCTCGCCGGGCACCCGGACGTGGCCGCGGCCGCCGCCCGCGTGTCGGAGCGCGACGGCCACCGCCGCCTCGTGGCGTACGCGGTGCCGCGCCGCAGCGACGCCCCGGACCCCGTCGCGCTGCGCGACTTCCTCGCCCGCACCCTCCCCGACCACCTGGTCCCGGCGGTCGTCGTACCGCTGGAGCGACTGCCGCTCGGGGCCACCGGGAAGCTCGACCGGAACGCGCTGCCCGACCCGGTGTGGTCGGCCCCGGCCGACGGGGGCGGCGTCCCGCCGCGCACCGACACGGAGAAGGCGCTCGCCGCGATCTGGTCCGAGGTCCTCGGCGTGCCCGACGTGGGCGCGCAGGACAACTACTTCACGCTCGGCGGGGACTCCATCCTCGGCATCCAGATCGTCGCCGCGGCCCGCAGGGCCGGATTCGCCCTGACGCCACGGCATCTGTTCCGCCATCAGACGATCGCCGAGCTGGCCACCGCCGCCGAGGACCTACCTGCCGCCGGCACGGCGGCCGAACAGGGCGCCGTGGTCGGCGAGGCACCGCTCACACCGGTCCAGCGCTATCTGTTCGACACCCTCACCGGCGACCCGGCACACCTCACGCAGGCCGTCTCCTACGAGCTGGCCGCCGACACCGACGAGGCCGCCCTGCGCGCCGCGCTCGCCGCCGTCCACGACCACCACGACGCGCTGCGCCTGCGCTTCCCGACGGACGCCGACGGGGTCCGCCGCCAGCACGGCACCGCGCCGGGGCAACCGGTCCACTGGGAGGTGCACGACCTGCCGGGGGAGCCGCCCGCCACTCTCGTCGACCGCCTGTGCGCGGGCTTCGACCTGGAATCCGGGCCCCTCCTCAAGGCCGCGCTGTGCCGCTCCGGCGGCGGCCGACGACCGGTCCTGGTGCTCGCCGCCCACCACCTGGTGGTGGACGCGGTGTCCTGGCACCTGATCCTGGAGGACCTCGACACCGCGTACGGGGCGCTGCGCGCCGGGAACCCGGCCGACCTCGGGCCGAAGACGACGTCCTTCCAGGCGTGGGCCCGCCGTCTCGCCGCGCACACCGAGGCCGGGGGCTTCGACGGCGAACTCGACCACTGGCGGAACGTGCCCGACGGCCCCACCCTGCCGACCGACCTCACCGGGGCGAACACCGCCGCGAGCGAGGAGTCCGTGACGGTGGGCCTCGACAGCGAGGAGACCCGGCAGCTCCTCCAGGACGTGCCGGGCGTCTACCGCACCCGCGTGAACGACGTGCTGCTGTGCGCCCTGGGCCGGGTCCTGGCGCGCTGGACGGGGCGGGACCGGGTGGCCGTGACCCTTGAGGGCCACGGCCGGGAGGACCTCTTCGACGACGTCGACCTGTCCCGCACGGTCGGCTGGTTCACGAGCGTGTTCCCCGTCGCGCTCGACGTGCCGCGCGACGCGGACACCGCCACCGCGCTGAAGTCCGTCAAGGAGAGCCTGCGCGCCGTGCCCCACGGCGGCCTCGGCCACGGCGCCCTGTGCCATCTGCACCCGACGGCGGGCGCGGGCCTTCCCGGCCTGCCGCAGATCTCCTTCAACTACCTGGGCCAGCAGGACGGACACGCCTCCGGGAGCCTGCTGCACGCGCCGCACGGCGACCTGGCGGGCGGCATGGACACGGCCGCGGACCGCCCGCACCTCATCGACGTGATCGGGCGCGTGACGGACAAGCGCCTGGAGTTCACCTGGTCGTACTCGCGCGACGTGCACCGGAGCGACACCGTCGCCCGGCTCGCCGCCGAGATGGCCGACGAACTGCGGGCCATCGCGCGGCACTGCGCCGAACCCGGCGCCGGGGGCCGCACCCCGTCGGACTTCCCGCTGGCCCCGCTGGACCAGGACGGCGTCGACCGCCTGGTGGGCACCGGACGCGATGTGGTGGACCTCTACCCGCTCACCCCCACCCAGGCAGGCATGCTCGTCCACGGCATGGACGAGCCCGCAGAAGGGCTCTACGTCGAGCAGATCACGTTCGTCATGGACGGCGTGCCCGACGCCCGCGTGCTGGCCGCCGCCTGGCAGCACGTCGTGGACCGCACACCCGTACTGCGCACCGCCGTGGTCCTGAGCGGGGCGCCCGTGCCGCTCCAGGCGGTGCGGCGTGCCGTCGCCGTGCCCGTCACCGAACACGACTGGAGCGCCCTCGCGCCGGACGCGCGCGACGCGGAGCTGGAGCGCCTGCTCGCCGAGGACAAGGCCCGCGGTATCGACCTGGACCGGGTGCCGCTGCTGCGCGTCGCCCTGATCCGCCTCACCCCGGACGAGGTGCGCGTGGTGTGGACCTTCCACCACGCGCTGCTCGACGGATGGAGCGTCTTCCACGTCCTCGGGGACGTCGTGGCCGCCCACGCCGCCCTCTCCCGGAGGGAGGAGCCGCGGCTGCCGGACCGCAGGCCGTTCGCGGACTACGCCGCCTGGCTCGCGGCCCGCGACACCGCGCGGGCCGAGGAGCACTGGACGGGCGCGCTCGCCGACCTGACCGCCCCGACCCCGCTGCCGTACGACCGCAGGCCCGTCCAGGGAGCCCCCGCCCGCTCCGGCAGCTGGCTCGCGGAGTACCTGGACGAGAGCGAGACGGACCGCCTGGCGGGCTTCGCCCGGCGCCACCGGCTGACCCTCAACACCGTGGTGCAGGGCGCCTGGGCGCTCCTCCTCTCCCGCTGGAGCGGCGACCGGAACGTGTGCTTCGGTACGACCGTCTCCGGACGGCCCGCGGACATGCCAGGGGCCGACACCATCGCGGGTCTGTTCATCACCACGCTGCCCGCCCGGGTCACCGTGGACGGCGACGCCCCGTGTGCCGCGTGGCTGCGCGCGACGCAGGACGCGCGGGCCGAGGACCGCCGCTTCGACCACGTACCGCTCACCGACCTGCAATCCGTCAGCGGACTGCCCCCGGGGACACCGCTGTTCGACAGCCTGCTGGTCTTCGAGAACTACCCCGTCGGCGACGACACGGCGGGAGCGCACGGCGTCCGGGTACGCGACCTCGACGCCCACGAGTCCACCAACTACCCCCTGACCGTGGTGATCCTGCCGGGCAGCCGGATGGGCGTCGTCGTCGGCTACGACCCCCGCTACTTCGAGGAGTCGACCGCACGCTCCCTCTCCGCCCAGCTCGTCCACACCCTGCGCGCCCTCGTCGCCGCGCCGGACGGGACGCGTCTGGACGCCGTGGACGCCCTGCCGCCCGAGCTGTACGAGCGGCTGGTGCGGGGTGCGGTGCGTCCCGAGTTGGCTCCGGTCGTGCCGGAGGTGCTGCCCGTGCTTGTCGAGGCTGCCGTGGACCGGTCGCCGGACGCGACGGCGTTGGTCGGGCCTGGCCTGACGCTCTCCTTCGCGGAGGTGGAGGCGCGTGCGAACCGGCTGGCGCACCAGCTGATCACCCGAGGTGTGGGCCCCGGTGACCTCGTCGCCCTGGTCCTGCCGCGCTTGGCCGAGATGGTCCTCGCCCAGCTCGGTGTGGCCAAGGCGGGCGCGGCCTATGTCCCGGTGGACCCGGGGTATCCCGAGGAGCGGGTGGCGTTCATGCTGCGGGACGCGGCGCCCGCGCTGACGCTCGACGCCGATCAGGTGGCCGATCTGCTCGCGGCGGAGGGTGTCCCGGAGCGTCGGCCGACGGACACGGACCGGGCCCGTCCGCTGTGCCTCGACGATCCGGCGTATGTGATCTACACGTCAGGCTCGACCGGTACGCCCAAGGGTGTGGTGGTGACTCATCGTGGTCTGGCTGGCTTTGCCGCCGCTGAGGCCGCGCACTATGAAGTGGAGCCCGGGGACCGGGTGTTGGCGTTCGCGACGCCGAGCTTCGATGCGTCGGTCCTGGAGCTGTGCATGTCCCTGCCGCACGGCGCGGCCCTGGTCGTGCCCACGCCGGGGCCGCTGCTCGGCGGGGAACTGGCGGAGGTCCTGCGTACCGCACGCATCACGCACACCCTGTTGCCCCCTGCCGCGCTCGCCACGCTGCCGCCGGACACCCCCGGCACCCTGCCGGACCTGAAGACGCTGACCGTCGGAGCCGACGCGTGCAGCGCCGAACTGGTGGCCCGCTGGGCGCCGTACCACCGTCTGGTGAACTCCTACGGGCCCACTGAGGCGACGGTGGTCGCGACGTGGTCGGGTCCGTTGACGGCGGACGGTTCCGCGCCGCCCATTGGCCGTCGGTTGCCTGACACCGGGGTCTACGTTTTGGATGGCCGGTTGCGGCCGGTGCCGGATGGTGTGGCGGGGGAGTTGTGGCTGAGTGGCCCCTCGCTGGCCCGCGGTTATCTGAACCGTCCCGCGCTGACCGCCTCGCGGTTCACGGCGGATCCGTTCGGTCCGCCCGGCTCGCGGATGTACCGCACCGGCGACCTGGTCCGGCGCGACGCCCAGGGCGAACTGCACTACCTGGGCCGCACCGACCACCAGCTCAAGCTGCGCGGCCACCGCATCGAGGCGGGCGAGGTCGAGGCGGCGCTCGTCGGCCACCCGGCCGTGCTCGACGCCGTGGTCACGGTGCGCGAGGACGAGCCGGGCCTGCCGCGCCTGGTCGCCCATCTGCTCGCCGCACCCGGTGCCGAGCGGCCCGCCGCGGCGGAGCTGCGGGCGCTCGCCGCCCGCACCCTGCCCGGCCCCATGGTCCCCTCGGCGTACGTCGTCCTCGACCGCTTCCCGCTCACCCAGAACGGCAAGACCGACCGGGCCGCGCTGCCCGCGCCGCCACCGGACCAGGAGGAGACGTCCGGCCACGTCGCCCCGCGCACCCCCACCGAGGAGGCCATCGCCGACCTGTGGGAGGAGGTCCTGCAGACGGTGGTGGGCGTGGAGGACGACTACTTCTCCCTGGGCGGCGACTCCCTGCGTGCCCTGCTCATCGCCTCCCGTGCCAACGACGCGTTCGGCGTGACCCTCACGCCCCGCGACGTCCTGGTCCACCGCACGGTCGCCGCCCTGGCGGACCTGGTGGAGGAGCAGGTGCTCAGCGAACTCGAAGACGCCGCACGCGGCGACAGCGACCACGACGAACGGTGAGGACTGCCAGACCATGACGTCTTCGAAGCGAGACCGCGCCGCGGCCCTGCCCAAGGACCTCCAGGAGGCGCTGCGCCGCCGCCTCGCCGGGCGCGCCGGCGCGGCCGGAACGACGCCGCCCGGCAAGGACGGGACACCGGGCACGGCCGGACGGCCGGGCATCCCGCCCGCGGACCGGTCGGAGCCGCTGCCGCTGTCCTTCGCCCAGCAGCGGCTGTGGTTCCTCGACCGGCTGCGCCCCGGCGACTCCCGCTACAACAGCGCCGTCGCGCTCCGGCTCACCGGCGCCCTGGACCGTGCGGCCCTCTCCCGCGCCCTGGACACCGTCGTGGAGCGCCACGAGGCACTGCGCACCACGTTCCAGGAGACCGACGGGCGCCCCGCGCAGACCGTGAGCCCGGCCGGTCCGGTGCCCCTTCCCGTGCGGGACCTGCCCGCCGCGGGGAAGGCCGCCCTGGAGGAGGCCCTCCTCGCGGAGTACGAGCGGCCCTTCGACCTGAGCGGCGGCCCGCTGCTGCGCGCCCTGCTGCTGCGGGAGCCGGGCAGCGCCGAAACGGCCCACGTCCTGCTCCTCACAGCCCACCACATCGTCACCGACGGCTGGTCGATGGGCGTGGTCCTGGAGGAGCTGTGCGCCGCCTACGCCGCGCTGGCCCGCGGCACGGCACCCGACCTGCCGCCGGTGGCGGCGCAGTACCCGGACTTCGCGGTGTGGCAGCGCGAGCGCCTCTCCGGGCCGCGCCTCGAGCGGCACCTCGCCTACTGGACCGGGCAGCTGACCGGCGTCGTGCCGCCGGACCTGCCCCTTGACCGGCCGCGCCGCGGCGAAGAGGCGGGTGCGGGCGCCGTCCACACCTTCACCGTGTCCACCGCCACCACAGCCCGCCTTCGCGCGCTCGCGACGGAGCGGCACACCACCCTGTTCACGTCCCTGGTCGCGGGCTGCCAGGCACTCCTCGCCCGCTGGTCGGGGCAGGACGACATCATCATCGGCTCGTTGACGCCCGGCCGCTCCCACACCGACCTGGAGAGGTCCGTCGGCTTCTACGTCAACACCGTCGTGCTGCGCACCCCCGTGGCGGAAGCCGGGTCCTTCCGCGACCTCCTGGGAGCCACGGCGGACACCGTCAACGACGCGTTCGCACACGGCGACACGCCCTTCGAGCGCCTGGTGGAGACCGTGGGCGCGACCCGCGAGGCAGGCCGCAACCCGCTGTTCGACGTGATGGTCCTGCTGCACCCCGCCCCGCCCGAGGCACCCGGCATGAACGGCGTGGGCGCCACGCCGGTCACCGTGCCCCGGCAGGCGGCCACCTTCGACCTGAGCGTGGAGTTCGTACCCGACGGGGACGAACTCGTCGGCCTCCTGGAGTACCGCACCGACTTGTTCGACACCGCCACGGCCGAGCGGATGGCCGACCAACTGGTGCGGCTCCTCGACACCGCCGCCGATGAGCCGGACCGCTCGCTCGGCACGATCCCCCTGCTCTCCCCGCAGGAGACGCGGCGGATCACCCAGGACTGGAACGCCACCGCGACCGCGGCCCCCGCCGCCGACACCGTCCCCGACCTCTTCGCCGGGCAGGCCGCCCGCACCCCGCACGCCACCGCCCTGGTCGCCGGGGACGAACGCCTCGACTACGCGACGCTCGACGCCCGCGCCGACCGCCTCGCCCACCACCTCGCCGCCCACGGCGCCGGGCCCGAACGACTGGTCGCGCTGCGGCTCCCGCGCACCGCCGACATGATCGTGGCGATGCTCGCCGTCTGGAGGTCCGGCGCGGGCTATCTGCCGCTGGACCCGGCGCTGCCCGAGGAGCGCGTGCGGTTCCTGCTCGACGACGCGCGACCGGCCCTCGTCCTCGACGAGGCCGCCCTCGCGGCCGTGCCCGACGCCGCCCCCGCCGCCGGGCCCCCGGCCGTGCCGCTCGACCCGGACACCACCGCCTACGTCATCTACACCTCCGGCTCCACCGGCCGCCCCAAGGGCGTCGCCGTGTCGCACCGCTCCCTGACGAACCTCCTGGCGGGGCACCGCGAGGGCTTCGTCGCCGCGGCGGGCGGCGGTCCGCTGCGCGTGGCGCTGACCGCGTCGTTCTCCTTCGACACCTCGCTGGAGGGCGTGCTCCTGATGGCCGACGGCCATCCGCTGCACCTGGTCGACGAGACGACACGCCTGGACGCCGCCGCCCTGGTCGAGTACGTCGTCGAACACCGCGTCGACTTCCTCGACCTGACGCCCTCGTACCTGCGGCAACTGCTGCCCGCCGGACTCCTGAGCGACCCCCGCCACCACCCCCGGATCCTGATGCTCGGCGGCGAGGCCATCGGCCCCGCCCTGTGGCGCGAACTCGCCGGACACCAGGACGTGGCCGCGTACAACTTCTACGGGCCCACCGAGTGCACCGTCGACGCGCTGGCCTGCCGGATCGAGGGCGAAGGGCGGCCGCTGGTGGGCCGCCCGCTGCCGGGCGTACGGGCCTACGTCCTCGACCGGCGGCTCAAGCCGGTGCCGCCCGGCGTCGGCGGCGAGCTGTACCTGGCGGGCGAGCAGGTGGCCCGCGGCTACGCGGGCCGGCCGGGGCTCACCGCCGCCCGCTTCCTCGCCGACCCCTTCGGCGCGCCCGGCACGCGCATGTACCGCACCGGGGACATGGCCCGCTGGACCGCCGACGGGCAACTCGACTACCTGGGCCGCGCCGACGACCAGGTGAAGGTGCGCGGCCACCGCATCGAGCCGGGGGAGATCGAGGCCGTGCTCCTCGATCTGCCGGACGTCTCCGGGGCAGCGGTCGTCGCGGTGCCCGACGCGCACGGCCATCTGCGCCTCGCCGCCTACGTCGCGCCCGCCGCGGGCGCCGGCCGGCCCGCCGCCTCCGCGCTGCGGGCCGCGTGCCGCCGCGTGCTGCCCGACCACATGGTGCCGTCGTCGTTCACCGTGCTCGACGCGCTGCCGCTGACCGCCCACGGCAAGCTGGACCGCAGGGCGCTGCCCGCCCCCGACCTCGACACCGGTTCCCGCGAACGGGAGTTCGTCGCCCCGCGCACCCCCGACGAGGAGACCCTGGCCGCCATCTGGGCGGAGGTGCTCGGCGCGAGCCGGGTGGGCGTCACCGACAACTTCTTCGAGCTCGGCGGCGACTCCATCCTCAGCATCCAGGCCGTCTCCCGCGCCCGCGCCGCCGGACTGCGGCTCAGCTCGCAGGACGTGTTCCGGCACCAGACGGTCGCCGACCTGGCCGCCGCCGCGTCCCTGCGCAGCGCCGAGGTTCCCGCGCCGCGCCGGGCCCGCACGGACGGGCCCGCCCCGCTGACCCCCGTACAGGAGTGGTTCTTCGCCACCCACGGACCGCTGCGGCACTTCAGCATGTCCCTGCTGCTCGACCTGCCGTACGACCTGGACGAAGCGGCCCTGGAACGGGCCGTGGAAGCCCTCGCGGCCCACCATCCGGCGCTGCGCACGCGCTTCGTGAGCACCGAGGGCACCTGGCGCCAGGACCCCGGAGAGGGGCCCGCCACCGGCCTCCTGACCCGCCACGACCTGCCCGCCGCCGACGCCGCACCCGCCCGGGAGGCGGCCGCCGACGCGGCCCGCGCCGCCCTGGACCCGGAGACCGGCGCGCTGCTGCGCGCGGCCCTGCTGCGGCCCGCGGCGGAGGAGCCGGCAGGGGCGGGGGAGCGGCCCGGGGCAGGCGTGCGGCCCGAGGCAGGGGAGCGGACGCAACTGTTCCTGACCGCCCACCACTTGGCCGTGGACAGCGTCTCCTGGCGCATCCTCCTCCGCGACCTGGAGCAGGCCTACCGCCAGGCCGCCGCGGGCGAGCCGGTCCGCCTGGAGCCCGCCGCCACCCCCTTCGCCGACTGGTCCTGCCACCTGTCCGAGCTGGTCCGGTCCGGCGGCCTCGACGAGGACCTGCCCGCCTGGACGGCGGAGGCCGCCGAGCCCCGCACCCCGCTGCCCGTCGACCGGACCGCGGCCCCGCGCGCCGGATCCGTGCGCACCGTCCGCACCCGGGTGGACCGCGCCACCACCGACGCGCTGCTGCGCCGGGTGCCCGGCGTCTACCGCACCCAGGTCAACGACGTGCTGCTCAGCGCCCTCTGCCGGGTGCTCGCCGACTGGGCGGGCGCCGGGCGCGTCACCGTCGCCCTGGAGGGCCACGGCCGTGAGGACGACGCCCTCGACCTGTCCGGCACGGTGGGCTGGTTCACCACCCAGTACCCCGTCACCCTCGCCCCCGTCGGGCCGCCCGGCGCGCCCGACTGGGGCGCCACGCTCAAGGCCGTGAAGGAGCGGCTGCGGGCCGTGCCCCGGCGCGGCCTGAGCTACGAGGCCCTCGCCCGCCTCGGCTCGCCCGACCCGTCGGCCCGCGCGCTGCGGGACCTGCCGCTGCCCCAGGTGTCCTTCAACTACCACGGCCAGTGGGACACCTCCGGCACCGGGGACTTCGCCCCGGCCGCCGACGTCCCCGGCCGCGACCTCGCCGCCGACGAGCCCGTCGACCACCTGCTCGACGTCACGGCCGTGGCGGCGGACGGCGAACTGGAGATCACCTGGCACTACAGCCAGGACACGCACGACACGGCCACCGTCGAGGACCTGGCCGCGGGCATGGCCGCCGCGCTGACCGCGATCGCCGAGCACTGCGCCCGCCCCGACGCGGGCGGCCGCACCCCCTCCGACTACCCCCTGGCCGGCCTGGACCAGGCCGGTGTGGACCGTCTCGTCGGCGACGGCAGGAACGTGGCGGACCTGCTGCCGCTGACGCCGCTCCAGGAAGGCATGCTCTTCCACCGCCTCGTCGGCGGCGCCGACGACGTGTACGTGGACCAGGCGGCACTGCTCCTGGACGGCGTGGCGGACCCGCACGCCTTCGCCCTGGCCTGGCAGCAGGTGGCCGACACGACGCCCGCCCTGCGGACGTCGGTGGTGTGGGAGGACGTCCCCGCCCCGCTCCAGGTCGTGCACCATGAGGCCCGCGTGCCCGTCACCCACGTGGACTGGCGCGACGTCGCCGAGGACGAGCGCGCCGCCCGCTTCGACCGGCTGCGCGCGGACGACCTCGCGCGCGGCATCGACCTCGCGACGGCCCCCCTCATGCGGCTCACGCTGGTCCGTCTTCCCGACGCGCGCCTGCACCTGCTGTGGACCTCCCACCACCTCATCCTGGACGGCTGGAGCCTCGCCCAGGTGCTCACCGAGGTCGGCGAGCGGTACGCGGCGCTCACCACCGGCAGCACCACGCCGCCGCCCGTGCGCCGCCCCTTCGGCGACTACGTACGGTGGCTGGCGGAGCAGGACGGCACAGCCGCGCGCGCCCACTGGCAGCAGGTCCTCGCGGGCTTCGCCTCGCCGACACCGCTGCCCGTCGACCGGCCCCTGCGCGAGGCCCACCGGGCCCGCTCCGCGGGCGTCCACACCACCGGCCTGTCCGACGCGGCGTCCGCGCGCCTCGCCCGCACCGCGCGGGCGGCGGGGCTCACCGCCAACACGCTGGTCCAGGGCGCCTGGGCGCTGCTGCTCGCCCGCCACGCCGCCGAGCGGGACGTGGTGTTCGGCACCACCGTGTCCGGCCGCCCCGACGAACTGCCCGGCGTGGAGTCGATGGTGGGCATGTTCATCAACACCCTGCCCACCCGCGTCCACGTCGACAGCGGCCGCACGGCGGGCGCGTGGCTGCGCGAACTCCAGGAGGCGCAGGCCGAGTCGCGGCGCTTCTCCGCGGTCTCCCTGGCCGAACTGACCGCCCTGAGCGACGTGCCGTCCGGCACCCCGCTGTTCCACAGCATGGTGGCCTTCGAGAACTACCCCTTCGACGAGGCCCGCGCGGCCACCACCGGCGTCCGCCTCCTGGACGTCACCTCCCGCGACGCCACCAACTACCCGCTGGTGCTCCGCGCCTACCAGGGCGAGCGGCTCGGCTTCGACCTGGCCTACGACCCGGACCTGTTCGACGCCGCGACCGCGCGGGCGCTCGCCGACCGCCTCTGCCTGCTCCTCACGCAGTTCGCCGACCACCTCGACCGGCCGCTGCGCGACCTCGCCACGACGACCGCCGAGGAACGCCGGCGGATCCTGACCGACTGGAACGGCACCGCGCACGGACGGCCCGCGCACACCCTGGTGGACCTCTTCGAGGCCCAGGCCGCGCGCACCCCCCGCGCCACCGCGGTCACCTGCGGAGCCGACCGCCTCGACTACGCCGCCCTCGACGCGGCGGCCGGACGCCTCGCCCACCGGCTCGCCGAGACCGGAGCCGGCCCCGAGCGCTTCGTGGCGCTCGCCCTGCCCCGCTCCACCGACCTGGTCGTGGCGGTCCTCGCCGTCCTGAAGTCCGGCGCCGCCTATCTGCCGATCGACCCCAAGCTGCCCGCCGAGCGCGTCGCCCACCTGCTGGCCGACGCCGCCCCGGTGGCCCTGGTGACCACCGCGGACACCGACGTGCGCACGCCCGGCACCGACCTCCCCGTCCTGCTCCTGGACGACGCGCACGTCCGGGCGGACCTCGAACGGCGCCCGGCCGCAGGCCCCGGCCCGGCCCGGCGCCCGCTGCCGGAGAGCCCCGCCTACGCCATCTACACCTCCGGCTCCACCGGCCGCCCCAAGGGCGTGGTCGTACCGCACGCCAACGTCGTGCGGCTGTTCACCCGCACCCGCGACCGGTTCGGCTTCGACGAGCACGACGTGTGGACGCTGTTCCACTCCTACGCCTTCGACTTCTCCGTATGGGAGCTGTGGGGCCCGCTGCTGCACGGCGGCCGGCTCGTCGTCGTCCCCGACGACACGGCCCGCTCCCCGGAGGACTTCCTGCGCCTCCTCGCGGACGAAGGCGTCACGGTCCTCAACCAGACCCCGTCCGCCTTCTACCCCCTGGTCCGCGCGGACGCCGAACACCCCGACCTGAGCGCACGCCTGACGCTGCGACAGGTGATCTTCGGCGGTGAGGCCCTCGACGTCGACCGGCTCGCCGACTGGTACGCCCGCCACCCGGACGACGCGCCGCGCCTGGTCAACATGTACGGCATCACCGAGACCACCGTGCACGTCACCTACGCCCCTCTCGACACGGCGACCGTCCGCGCGGGCGCCGCGAGCCCCATCGGCACCGGCATCCCCGACCTGCGCGTCCACGTGCTCGACGACGACCTGGCCGTGGCACCGCCCGGCGCCGTCGGCGAGCTGTACGTGGCGGGCGAAGGGCTGGCCCGCGGCTATCTGGGGCTGCCCGCCCTGACCTCGACCCGCTTCCTGCCCGACCCGTTCGGGCCGCCCGGCAGCCGCATGTACCGCACCGGCGACCGGGCCCGGTGGCGGCCCGACGGCACCCTGGAGTACCTCGGCCGCGCCGACACCCAGGTCAAGATCCGCGGCTACCGCATCGAACCCGGCGAGATCGAGGCCGCCCTCCACACCCACCCCGGCATCGGCGCCGCCACCGTCGGTGCCTACGAGGACACCTCCGGGACCCGGCGCCTGGTCGCGCACGTCGTCGGCGCGGGCGAGGGCGGCGCCCCGGCGCCCGCCGAGCTGCGCGCGCACCTCGAACGCCTGCTGCCCGCCCATATGGTGCCCGCCGCCTACGTCCCGCTGGCCGCGCTGCCCCTGACCGTCAACGGCAAGCTCGACCGGCGCGCCCTGCCCGCGCCCGGCGCCGACGGCTTCGCCGCCCGGGGCGACCGCACCCCGCCGCGCACCGAGGCCGAACGCCTGGTCGCCGCCGCCTGGGCGGACGTCCTGGACACCGACGAGGTGGGCGCCGACGACGACTTCTTCGCCCTCGGCGGCGACTCCATCCTCGCCGTCCGCGTCACCTCGCGGCTGCGCGCGGCCTTCGGCGCCGACGTCTCGCCCCGGCTGCTCTTCACCCACCCCACCGTGTGCGCCCTGGCCGCCGCCCTCGGCGAACCGGCGGGCACCGCGGCCCCCGAGGTGATCCCGGCCGCCGACCCGGCCGCCGCGGCGCCGCTGTCGTACGCCCAGCAGCGCCTG
Source organism: Streptomyces spectabilis (assembly GCF_008704795.1). NCBI lineage: Bacteria > Bacillati > Actinomycetota > Actinomycetes > Kitasatosporales > Streptomycetaceae > Streptomyces > Streptomyces spectabilis. The sequence continues at coordinate 9,662,292 of NZ_CP023690.1, forward strand.
TGGTTCCTCGACCGCTTCGAGCCCGGCAGCACCGAGTACACGACGGTGTCCGCCCTGCGCCTGCGCGGCGCGCTCGACGAGCCCGCCCTGCGCACCGCGCTCGACGGCCTGGTCGCCCGGCACGAGGCCCTGCGCACCACGTTCGCCGAACAGGACGGCAGAGCCCGGCAGATCGTCGGTCCGCCGCACGGCGTGGACCTGCGCGTCGACGACCTCACCGACGCCCCTGCCGACGCGGTGGACGCCCTCCTGGAGCACGAGGCCGCCACCCCCTTCGACCTGAGCACGGGACCCCTGCTGCGGGCCCGCCTCGTCCGGCTCGCCGACGCCGAGCACGTGCTCGTCCTGACCCTCCACCACATCGTCACCGACGGCTGGTCCTTCGGCGTCCTCGGCCGCGACCTCGGCGAGCTGTACACGGCCGCGCGCGAGGGCCGCCGCCCCGAGCTGCCCGAACTGCCCGTGCGGTACGCCGACCACGCCGCCTGGCAGCGGGGCCGCACCGACGAGGCCGAGCGGCAGCTCGCCCACTGGAAGCAGGTCCTGGACGGCCTGACCCCGCTGGAGCCGCCGACGGACCGGCCGCGCCCCGCCGTGCGCACCCGGGAGGGCGCCCTGGTCACCTTCCCGCTCCCGGCCCCGCTCGTGAAGCGGCTGCGCGCGCGGGGACGCGAGGCCGACGCCACCCTCTACACGACGCTCCTGACGGCGTGCCAGGTCCTGCTGGCCCGGTGGACGGGCCAGCAGGACATCGCCGTCGGCACCGTGACGGCGGGCCGCGAGCGCGCCGAACTCCACGACGTGGTCGGCATGTTCGTCAACACCCTCGTGCTGCGCGGCGAGGTCACCCCCGGCCTGTCCTTCCGCCGCCTCCTCGAGCGGGCGCGCGCCGCGACGCTCGACGCCTTCGCCCACCAGGACGTGCCCTTCGAGCGCGTGGTGGACGCGGTCCGCCCCGAGCGCGACACCAGCCGCACCCCCCTGTTCCAGGTCATGGTGGCCCTGCACAACCTGGGCACCGAGGCGCCCGGCCTGCCCGGCCTCGACGTCGAGGCCGTGACCCCTCCGGTGCGGCACGCCACCTTCGACCTCGCCTTCGACTTCGTCGAGCACGACGGCGGCGTCACCGGTCACCTGGAGTACAGCACCGGCCTGTTCGACCCCGGCACCGCCGAACGCCTCGCCGCCCAACTGCGGCTGCTCCTGGAAGCGGTCGCCGACGACCCGGACCAGGAGGTCGGCGCGCTGCCGCTGCTGACCGCCGCCGAACGACGCCAGGTCCTGGAGGAGTGGCAGGGCGGCCCGGCACCCGCCCCGGAGACCACCTTCCCCGCCCTGTTCGAGGCGCGGGCCGCGCGCACCCCCGACGCCACCGCCCTGGTGGCCCGCGACGCCACGCTCGACTTCGCCGCCCTCAACGAGCGCGCCAACCGGCTCGCCCACCACCTCATCGCCCAGGGCGTCGGCCCCGAGCACACCGTGGCCGCGCGCCTGCCGCGCACCTCGGACCAGATGGTGGCCCTGTTCGCCGTCCTCAAGGCGGGCGGCACCCTGCTCTGCCTCGACCCGGAGCTGCCCGAGGAGCGCGTCGCGTACCTCACCGCCGACGCCGCGCCGCGGGCCCTCCTGACCGCCGAGACCCTGCGCGCGGTGCCCTGGGACCGGCTGCCCGCCCACGACCCGACCGACGCCGACCGGATCGCGCCGCTGCGCCCGGCGACCACGGCGTACGTCATCTACACCTCCGGCTCCACCGGGCGGCCCAAGGGCGTCGCCGTGGAACACCGGCAGCTCGTCAACCTCTGCCACGACCACCAGGAAGGGCTCGTCGCCCCCCACACCGCCGACGGACGGCGGCTGCGGGCCGCGCTCAGCGCGTCCTTCTCCTTCGACACCTCCTGGGAAGGGCCGCTGCTGCTCGCGCTCGGCCAGGAGGTCCACCTCGTCGACGAGGACGTACGCCTGGACCCGGAGGCGTTCTGCGCCCAGGTCGCCGAGCGCCGCCTCGACCTGGTGAACGTCACCCCGTCCTTCCTGCGCGAACTCACCGCCGCGGGCCTCCTCGCGCCCGGCCGCCACCACCCGCGCGTGCTCCTCGTCGGCGGCGAGGCGCTCGGCGCCGACACCTGGCGCGAGCTGTGCGCGGCACAGGACCTCGGCGTCACCGCGTACAACGTGTACGGACCCACCGAGTGCACCGTCGACGCCGTCTACGGCCCGTGCGCGCAGCGGCCCGAGCGCCCGGTCATCGGCCGCCCCGGCCGGGGCCTGCGCGCCTACGTCCTCGACGACGCGCTGCGCCCGGCGGCGCCCGGCACCCCGGGCGAGCTGTACCTGGCGGGCGCGCAGGTGGCCCGCGGCTACCTCAACCGGCCCGGCCTGACCGCGGGGCGCTTCCTCGCCGACCCCTACGGGGCGCCGGGCACGCGCATGTACCGCACCGGCGACCGCGCCCGCTGGGACGACCGCGGCCTTCTGGAGTTCCTGGGCCGCGCCGACGAACAGGTCAAGATCCGCGGCTTCCGCATCGAACCCGGCGAGATCGAGGCCGCCCTGACGGCCCGGCCGGACGTCGCCGAAGCCGTGGTGGCGCCCCATGAGCACGCGGGCCGCGCCCTGCTCGTGGCGTACGTGGTGCCCGCGGGGGACCGCACCCCGACGGGCGACGAACTGCGGGCCGGGCTCCGCCGCACGCTGCCGGACCACATGGTGCCGCAGGCGTTCGTCCCGCTGACGCGCATCCCGCGCACCAGCAGCGGCAAGACCGACCGCCGCGCCCTGCCCGCCCCGCCCTCGGGGCCCGACACCCGGACGTCCTACGTGGCGCCGCGGCCCGGCACCGAGGAGTGCCTGGCCACGATCTGGGCGGAGGTCCTGGGCGTGGACCGGGTGGGCGCGCGCGACAACTTCTTCGCGCTCGGCGGCGACTCGATCCTCAGCATCCAGATCGTCTCCCGGGCCCGCCGCGCCGGCCTCGCCGTGACCACCAAGGACGTGTTCCGCGCGCCGACCGTCGCCGAGCTCGCCCTGTGCGCCACCGACGCCGGCCCGGCCGGTGCCGCCCCGGGCGCCGCCCCGCCCGCCGAGGCGCCGCTCACCCCGATCCAGCGCTGGTACCTCGATGCCCGCCGCCCCGGCGACGCGCTGCGCTTCACCATGACCCAGCGCCTCGAACTGACCCCGGGCACCGACCTGTCCGCCCTGGAGCAGGCGGTCGACGCCGTCGTACGCCACCACGCGGCCCTGCGCACCCGCTTCCGCCGCACCGACGAGGGCTGGCGCCAGGAACTCCTGGCCGAGGCACCGGGACTCGTGTTCACCCTCCACGACGCGACCGGCCTGGACGAGACGGCCCTGGAGGCGGAGGTGCAGCGCACGGCCGACGCGGCCCAGGCCTCGCTCGACCCCACCGAGGGCCGGACGGTACGGGTCCTGGTCTTCGACCGCGGCCCCGACCGGCCCGCTCAACTGGTCTTCACCGTCCACCACTTGGCGGTGGACGGAGTCTCCTGGCGCATCCTGCTCGGGGACCTGGAGACCGCCCACCGCGCCGCCGCGGCCGGGCGGCCCGTCGAGCTGCCCCCGGTCGGCACCGCGTACGGCCACTGGGCCGCCCGGCTCGACGAACACACCCGCTCCGGCGCCCTGGAGCCGGACCTCGCCCACTGGAGGCGGACCGCCACGGCGGCGGCGGAGCTGCCCGCCGGGCGCCCCGGCCCCAACACCCACGGCGCCGCCGCCACCGTCACGGTCACCCTGGAGCCCGACGAGACCGACGCCCTGCTGCGGCAGGTCCCCGACGTCTACCGCACCCAGGTCAACGACGTGCTCCTCAGCGCCATCGGCCGCACCCTGGCCCGCTGGTGCGGACGCGACACCGTGCTCGTCGGAGTGGAGGGCCACGGCCGCGAGGACCTCTTCGAGCACGTGGACCTGTCGCGGACCGTCGGCTGGTTCACCGCCGAGTTCCCCCTCGCCCTGACCGTCGCCCCGGACGCCGACTGGCGCGACACGCTGCGCTCGGTCAAGGAGCAGCTGCGCGCCGTGCCCCTGCACGGCCTCAGCCACGGAGCCCTGCGCCACCTCCTTCCCGACAGCCCGCTGGCCGAAGGGCCGGCACCCCAGGTCGGGTTCAACTACCACGGCCAGTGGGACACCGGCGGGCCCCGGGGCGGCGGGCTCTACGGCCCCGCCCTGCCGTCCGCGGGCCGCGACACCGACCCCGACGAGACCCGCCCCTACCTTCTCGACATCACCGGCGTGGTCCACGACGGGCGCCTCGAACTCGCCGTGGCCTACCCGCCCGCCGTCTACGACGAGGCCACCGTGCGCCGACTCGCCGAGGAGACGCGCGCGGCGCTGCGCGACATCGTCGCCCACTGCGCCCGCCCCGACACGGGCGGCCGCACGCCCTCCGACTTCCCGCTCGCCCGGCTCACCCAGGAACACCTGGACCGGCTCGTCGGCGACGGGCAGCACGTCGCGGACGTCCTGCCGCTGACGCCCCTTCAGGCCGGCATGCTCTTCCACGGCCTCGTCGACACCGCGGGCGCCTACTTCGACCGCACGGCGGTACGGCTCTCCGGGGTCACCGACCCCCGGGCGCTCGCCACCGCCTGGCAGCAGGTCGCCGACCGCACCCCGGCGCTGCGCACCAGCGTCCACTGGCAGGGCCTTCCGCAGCCCGTACAAGTGGTCCACCACCGCGCCGAACTGCCCGTCACCCACCTCGACTGGCGCGCACTGACACCCGACGGGCGCGCGGAGGCCGTCGAGCGGCTGCTCGCCGAGGACCGCGCCGCGGGCATGGAGCTGACCGCCGCGCCGCTCACCCGGATCACCCTGGCCGCCCTGCCCGGTGACGAGGTCCTGCTGCTGTGGTCGTCGCACCACCTCATCCTGGACGGCTGGAGCAGCGGCCAGCTCCTCATCGAGGTCTGCGAGCGCTACGCCGCGCTCACCGGCGGCCCCGACGCCGCCGCTCCGATCCGGCGGCCGTTCGCGGACTTCCTCCGCTGGCTCGCCGACCAGGACGAGACCGCGGCGGAAGCGCACTGGGCCGAGGAGCTCGCCGGATGCGCCGCGCGCACCCCGCTGCCCTACGACCGCGTTCCCGCCGAGGCGCACCGCGCCCGCTCCGCCGCGGCCGTCACGCGCGCACTCGACCCGGACGTCTCGCGCGCGCTGCGGGAGACGGCGGCCCGCGCGGGCCTGACCGTCAACACCGTGGTGCAGGCCGCCTGGGGACTGCTCCTCGCCCGCTACAGCGGCCGCGACGACGTGGTGTTCGGCACGACGGTCTCCGGCCGCCCCGCCGAGCTGCCCGGCGTGGACTCCATGGTCGGCATGTTCATCAACACCGTGCCGACGCGGGTACGCGTCCCCGCCGGCGGCGTGCTGCTCTGGCTGCGCGACCTCCAGGAGCGGCAGAGCGACGCACGCCGCTTCGACTTCCTCGCGCTGCCCCGCATCCAGGCCCTCACCGACGTCCCGTCGGGCGAGGCGCTGTTCGACAGCATGGTGGTGTTCGAGAACTACCCGGTCGACGAGGCGGCCGCGGCCAGGACCGGCGTGCGCGTCGAGGAGGTGCGCGCCGACGACGCCACCACCTTCCCGCTGTGCCTGCGCGCCCATCTCGCCGAAGGGCTCGGCTTCGACCTGGCCTACGACGCCGCCCTCTTCGACCCGGCCACCGTCGCACGCGCCGCGGACCGCCTCGCCGCGCTGCTCGCCCGGCTCGCCGAAGGACTCGAAGGCGCCGTCGAAGACCTGGACCTGCTCACCGCCGATGACCGGGACCTGCTGGAGCGGTGGAACGCCACCGGCACCGACCGGACGCCGCCGCGCACCCCGGTGGCCCTGTTCGCCGCACAGGCCCGCCACACCCCCGACGCGGTCGCTCTCCAGGACGGCGACCGGCAGGTGACCTACCGTCAACTCGACGACTGGTCCGACCGCGTGGCCGCCCGGCTGCTCGCCGAAGGCCTGCGGGCCGAGGACCGCGTGGCCCTGCTCATGGACCGCTCCGCCGAACTCGTGGTCGCCAAGGTCGCGGTCCTCAAGGCGGGCGGCGCCTATGTGCCGATCGACACCCGCGCCCCCGAGGAGCGCCGCCGCGCCCTGCTCGACCAGGTCGACGCCGCCACCGGGCTCACCGGTGAGGACGTCGCCGCCGCGCGCACCGACCCCGCCGGGACGCCGATCGCCGCGTCGGCCGACCCCGACCAGCTGGCCTACGTGATGTTCACCTCCGGCTCCACGGGCCGGCCCAAGGCGGTCGCCGTGCGCCACCGCGACGTGGCCGCTCTTGCCACCGACAGCCGCTTCGCGGACGGCGTGTGCGCCCGCGTCCTGCTGCACTCCCCGGTCGCCTTCGACGCCGTCACCTTCGAGGTGTGGGCGCCCCTGCTGACCGGCGGCTCCGTGGTCGTCGCCCCCGAAGGGGCGGTGGACGCGGCCCTGCTGCGGCGGCTCGCCGGTGACGGCGGCCTCAGCGCGCTGTGGCTCACCGCGGGCCTCTTCCGGCTCCTGGCCCAGGACGCCCCGGACTGCTTCACCGGCCTGCGCCAGGTGTGGACCGGCGGTGACGTGGTCCCGGCGCCGGCCGTGCGCCGCGTCCTCGCCGCCTGCCCGGGGCTTACCGTCGTGGACGGCTACGGCCCCACCGAGACCACGACCTTCGCCACCTCCTTCGCCCTCGCCGACGCGACCGGCGTGCCCGACACCGTGCCGATCGGCCACCCGCTGGACACCATGCGGGCACACGTCCTCGACGCCCGCCTGCGGCCCGTGCCGCCGGGCTGCGCGGGCGAACTGTTCCTCGCGGGCGAGGGCGTGGCACGCGGCTACCTCGGCCGCGGCGGCGAGACCGCGGGCCGCTTCCTCGCCGACCCCTACGGGCCGCCCGGCGCCCGCATGTACCGCACCGGCGACCTGGCCCGGCGCCACCCGGACGGCACGGTCGCCTTCCTCGGCCGCGCCGACGACCAGGTGAAGATCCGCGGCTTCCGCGTCGAACCCGGCGAGGCCGAGGCCGCCATCGCCACCCACCCCGGCGTCGCGGACGTCGCGGTGGTGGCCCGCGAGGACCGGCCCGGCGCCCGGCGTCTGGTGGCCTATCTCGTCGGACCGGCCGGCGACGACCTGGAGGAGCTGCGGTCGTTCGCCGCCCGCTCCCTGCCCGACTACCTCGTCCCCTCCGCGTACGTCCCGCTGGCGGCCCTGCCGCTCAACGCCAACGGCAAGGTCGACCGGGCGGCGCTCCCCGCGCCGGAGCCGGACACCGGTGCGGGCCGCGCCGCGCGCGTCGAGCCCCGCACCGACGCCGAACGCCGCGTCGCCGACGTCTTCGCCGACGTCCTCGGCACGGACCTGCCCGGCGCGGAGGACGACTTCTTCACCCTGGGCGGCGACTCCATCCTCAGCATCCGCCTCGCCTCCCGCCTGGCCGAGGAGTTCGGCACGGACGTCTCGCCGCGCGCGGTCTTCACCCACCCCACCCCGGCCGCGCTCGCCGCCCTCGTCACCACCGACCGGGGCACCGGCACGGCACGCCCCGCCATCGTCCCCGTCGCCCGCGCCACCGCCCCCATGTCGTACGCGCAGCAACGCCTGTGGTTCCTCGCGGAGTTCGCGCCCGGCGGCACCGCCGAGTACGTCACCGGGTTCGCGCTGCGGCTGCGCGGACGCCTCGACACCGACGCCCTCACCGAGGCCCTGAGCGGCCTGGTGGCCCGGCACGCGTCGCTGCGCACCACCTTCGACACCGTCGACGGCCACGGCGTACAGCTCGTGCACCCGCCGCGCGCGGTACCGCTGCCGACCCACGACCTGTCAGGAACCTCCGAGAAGCACCGGGCGGCCCAGCTGGCACACCTCCTGACGGACGAGCGCACCCGCCCCTTCGACCTGCGCCACGGCCCGCTCCTGCGCACCGCCCTGGTGCGCCTCGCCGCCGATGACCACGTCCTGGCGCTCACCCTGCACCACATCGTCACCGACGGCTGGTCCACCGCCGTCCTCACCGGCGACCTGGCCCACCTCTACCGGCAGGCCCTCGGCACCGGCACCGGCGACCTCCCGGCCCTTCCCGTCCAGTACGCCGACTACGCGCACTGGCAGCGCACCGCCGATGGCGCGGACGCCGACACCCAGCTCGCCTACTGGAAGGAGCACCTGGCCGACACCGAGCCCGTCGACCTGCCCACCGACCGGCCGCGCCCCGCGGTGCGCACCCACCACGGCGCGACCGCACGCCTGACCCTGGCACCCCGGACCGCCCGGCGCCTCGCACGCGTCGGCCGGGAGCGCGGAGCCACCCTGTTCACCACGCTCGTCGCCGCCGCGCAGACGTTCCTCGCGCGCCTGTCGGGCGGACGGGACATCGCCGTCGGCACCGTCACCTCCGGCCGCGACCGGCCCGAGGTCCAGAACCTGGTCGGCTTCTTCGTCAACACCCTCGTCCTGCGCTCACGGGTCGAGCCCGAGCGCGGCTTCCCCGAGTTCCTCGACGACGTACGGCAGACCGTGCTCGACGCCTTCGCGCACCAGGACGTGCCGTTCGAGCGCGTGGTGGACGAGGTCCAGCCGGTGCGCGACACCAGCCGCACCCCGCTCTTCCAGGTCATGGTGGTCCTCCAGAACACCCCGACCGGCGACCTCGACCTGCCGGGACTCGACGTTTCCGACATCGAGGCGGAGCTCCAGCACGCCGCGTTCGACCTCACCCTGGAGTTCGCCGAGACGGACTCCGGAGCGCTGCACGGCCTGCTCACCTACAACACCGACCTGTTCGACGCGGCGACCGCCGAGCGGATGGCCGACCAGCTCGGCACGCTCCTGACCGCCGTCGCCGACGACCCGCACCGCCCCCTGGGCGCCCTGCCGCTGTCGTCCGACGCGGAGCTGAAGACCCTCCTGGAGCAGGGCCGCGGCGCCGTCCCGCCGGTCACCGCTGTCACCCTGCCGCGCCTGTTCGAGCGGCAGGCGGCCCGCACGCCCGACGCGGTGGCGCTCGACGACGGCTCCCGGCAGCTCACGTACGAAGAGGTCGACCGCGCCGCCAACCGCCTCGCCCACCACCTCATCGGCCGCGGCGTCGGCCCCGAGCGGGTGGTGGCCCTCGCCCTGTCCCGGACCACCGAAGCGGTGGTGGCACAGCTCGCGGTCGCCAAGGCGGGCGGAGCCTTCCTGTCCGTGGACCCCGCCTACCCCGAGCAGCGGCGCGAGTTCATGGTGCGCGACGCGGGCGCCTGGCTGACCCTGGACGACCCGGCCGAGGTCTGGGCCGCCGCGGGGCCCGAGACGGCGCCCACCGACAGCGACCGCACCGCGTGGCTCACCTGCGACCACCCCGCGTACGTCATCTACACCTCCGGGTCCACCGGAACCCCGAAGGGCGTCGTGGTGACGCACCGGGGCCTGGCGGGCTTCGCCGCGGCCGCCGCCGAGCGGTACGCGGCGGGCCCCGGCGACAAGGTCCTCCAGTTCGCCTCGCCCAGCTTCGACGCCTCCGTCCTGGAACTGTGCGTCTCCCTGCTCAGCGGCGCCGCCCTGGTGACCGGCGAGGAGGGGCCGCTGGTCGGCGAGCGCCTCGCCCAGGTCCTCGCCGAGCGGCACGTCAGCCACACCCTCATCCCGCCCGCCGCGCTCGCCACCGTGCCACCGGAGACGGCGGCGAGCCTGCCGCACCTGCGCACGCTGATCGTCGGCGCGGAGGCCTGCCCGCCCGACCTCGTGGAGGAGTGGGCCCCCGGCCGCCGGATGATCAACTCCTACGGGCCCACCGAGGCGACCGTGGTCGCCTCCTGGACCGGCCCCCTGGCACCGGGAGCGGGCGCCCCGCCCATCGGCCGCCCGGCGGGCGCCACCCGTCTGTACGTCCTCGACGCCGCCCTCAGGCCCGTTCCGCCCGGAGTGACCGGCGAGCTGTACGTCGCGGGGCCCGGCCTCGCCCGCGGCTATCTGAACCAGCCGGGCCTGACCGCCCAGCGGTTCGCCGCCGACCCGTTCGGGCCGCCGGGGGAGCGCATGTACCGCACCGGCGACCTGGTCCGCTGGGACGCCGACGGAGCGCTGCGCTTCGCCGGACGCGCCGACGACCAGATCAAGCTGCGCGGCTACCGCATCGAACCGGGCGAGATCGAGAGCGCCCTGCGCCGCAGCCCCCGGGTGCGCGACGCGGTCGTCGTCGTCCGCGCCGACGGCGGCTCCGACCGGCTCGTGGCGTACGTCGTCCCCGCCGCCGACGACACCGAACAGCTCCCGGCGGCCGAACTGCGCGAACACCTCGCCGGGCTCCTTCCGCTGCACATGGTGCCCTCGGTGTTCGTCCCCCTGGAGCGGCTGCCGCTCACCCCCAACGGCAAGGCCGACCGGCGCGCCCTGCCCGCACCCGGGCCCGCGCACACCGCCACCGGGCCGCACGTCGCGCCCCGCACCGAGACCGAACGCCGCGTCGCCCGCATCTGGGGCGACGTCCTCGGCGTCGACGACGTCGGCGCGCACGACAACTTCTTCCTCCTCGGCGGCGATTCGATCCTGAGCATGCAGGTCGTGTCGCGGCTGCGGCGCGACGGACTGCACCTGGCCACCCGCGACCTGTTCACCCACCAGACCGTGGCCGAGCTGGCCGCCGTCGTCAGGACCGCGCCGCAGCGCTCCGGCGAGGGCCCGGTGAGCGGCGACGTACCCCTCACCCCCATCCAGGAGTGGTTCCTGACCACGCCACGCGCCGCACACCACCACTTCAACCAGTCGGCGCTCCTGGAACTCGACGGCGCCCCCGACCCGGAGGCCCTGCGCGCCGCCCTGGAGGCACTGCTCGAACACCACGACGCGCTGCGCATGCGCTTCACCCAGGACGCCGACGGCTGGCAGCAGTTCAACCAGCCGCCCGCCGACACCGCGGCCGACGGCCTGCTCACCCAGCACGACCTGCGCGGACTCGACGAGGCGGAAGCCGACGAGAGCATGCGCAAGGCCGCCGACGACCTGCACACCGGCTTCGACCTGGGCCGCGGCCCGCTGCTGCGGGCGACGCTGTTCACCGGCGACGCCGACCGCCCCGTGTTCCTCCTCCTCGTCGGCCACCACCTGGTGGTCGACGCGGTGTCCTGGCGGATCCTCGCCGACGACCTGGAGGTCGCCTACCGGCAGGCGGCCGCGGGCGAACCCGTCGCCCTGGGGGAGCGCACCACCTCCTTCCGGGACTGGTCCCTACGGCTCGCCGCGCACGTCGCCGAGGGTGGCCTCGACCACGAACTGCCGTACTGGGAGGAGACGGTGACCGCCGAACCGCTCCCGGCCGCCGAGGCGCCCGCAACGGACGAGGGCGAGGCCCGGCAGGTCACCGTGGAACTGACCGAGGAGGACACCACGGCGCTGCTGAGGGCCGCGCCGACCGCCTACCGCACCCGCGTCAACGACGTCCTGCTCGCCGCCCTCGCCCTTGCGCTCGCCCGCTGGACCGGCCGCGACCGGGTCCGCCTCGACCTCGAAGGACACGGCCGCGAGGACCTGCTCGACGGCGTCGACCTGTCCCGTACGGTCGGCTGGTTCACCACCGTCCACCCCGTCGCCCTCCAGGTGACCCGGCCCGACGACCTCGGTGCGTCCCGGGACTGGCGTGCCCTGGTGAAGTCCGTGCGCCGCCAGCTGCGTGTGGTGCCCGGCAACGGCCTCGGCTACGGCGCCCTGCGCACCTTCGGCCCGCCCGAGGTGCGCGAGCGGCTCGGCGCGGCCGCGCACGGCCAGGTGGTGTTCAACTACCTCGGCCAGTGGGACGCCCGGCCCGCCGACCCCGGCAGCGGCCTGGTGCGCGCCGAGCACGGCTCCCTCGGCCAGGACCACGACCCCCGGGACAGCGGCTCCCACCCCCTGGAGGTGGTCGGCGCCGTCCAGGACGGCCGCCTCGCGTTCACCTGGCACCACCGCACAGGACTGCACGACACGGAGACGGTGCGCCGCGTCGCCGAGGAGTTCAGCACGGCCCTGCACCACATAGCCAGGCACGCCCGCGGCAGCCTGTGACCCCACACTCCGCCCCGGGGCACCCGCACCGCCGGTGCCCCGGGGCGGTGACACCACACCCACGAGAGGAGACACGCCATGGATGAGACCACCCGCTACCAGGTGCTGCGCAACGACGAGGACCAGTACTCGCTGTGGCCGATAGACGTCGATGTCCCGGCGGGCTGGCACCGCACGGACAAGGAGGGCACCCAGGCCGAGTGCTCCGCCTACGTCGACGAGGTATGGACCGACATGCGCCCCCGCAGCCTGCGCGAACGAATGGAACAAGGAGCTCCCCGATGACGACGACCCCGCCGACGACGCCACCACCGCTGCGGACCGAGCGCTTGGACTTCACGCCCTACCGTCCCGAGGACGAGGACCACTTCGTCGCCCTGCTGCGCAACGAGGTGGTCTGCCGCTGGATGGGTCAGGACCAGGTCCCCGAACCCGATCTGCGCACGTTGTACAAGGCCATTTTCACCGATGTGTATCCCCAGCGCCTCTTCGACGCCTGGGGCATTTGGCACGAGGGCGCCTACATCGGCCATGCGGAGTGCAAGAAGACCGGCAATGTCGACGGCCACGAACTGATCGCCGCGCTGCTCCCGGAGTACTGGGGCAAGGGATTCGGCACCGAGGTGGTGCACGGCCTGATGCGCCACGCCGCCGACAACCTCGGGCTCAAGGAGGTGTACGGCATGGTGGGCGCGGAGAACGAGGCCAGCCTCGCGCTCTGCCGACGCCTCAACGCCCGGCACGTCCGCGACGTCGTCGGCGAGGACGGCACGGTGACCAAGATGATCCTGATCCCCCTCACCGACACGGCGTGAGCCACCGCATCCGTCCCGGCCGCCGGGTCCGCCCCGTACGGACGACGGTCACCGCCAGGGCCGCCGAGGGGTGGGGCGGCCGGGGCGGATGCGGAGTTCAGCCCCCGAGCGCGGCGGGCGAGGAGGCGGCGAGGTCGTGGCGCACGCGCTCCGCGGGCAGGCCCAGAGCGCGCAGCCGCCGCACCGTGGCGGCGAGTGCGGGCGGGCCGCTCACGAAGACGAGCCCGCGCGACAAGGCCGCGCGCCGGGCCATGGCCTCGGCGAACGCGTCGCCCTCGGCGGCCCCACCGGTCACGGTGACGGTACGCAGCCACGGGTGGCGGCGCTCCAGATCGGCCACGGCGGCCAGGTCGTACAGATCGTCACGGGTGCGCACGCCGAGGAACAACTGCGCGCCCCGGCCCGGCAGACGGCGCCGGGCCAGGTCCTGAACGAGCGCCTTGGCACCGGCCCAGCCGGTGCCGCTCGCCGCGATCACGACGTCGTGCTTGAGGTCGTCGTCGCCGAGCGTCATCGTGCCCTGGGCCGGGCCGATGAGGAGCGGGTCCCCGACACGGGTGCGGTGGACCAGCGCGTCACTCACCCCGCCCGGTCCTGTGCGGCGGATGTGGAACGTGAGGTCACCGTCCCGCCGGGGAGCGCACGCCACGTGGAACGGCCGCCAGGCGCGCGTCAGCAGGGGCGACTGAAGGAGGGCGTACTGACCGGCGCGGTACGGAAACGGCTCGGCGGGGGAGACCCGGAGCACGGCCAGGTCCGGCCGGTGCAGCTGATGCTCCGTCACCGTCGCGTTCCAGAAGGGCCGTTCCGCCAGAGCCGCCTCCGCGCCCCGCACCATGGCCGCCACCGCCCGCCGCAGCATGCGCTTCCAGGCCTCTTCCGCGTCCTGGCGCCACAAGGCGCCGGCCCGGCGGCGCAACGCCTCCACCAGAGCCGTCTCGAACACCTCGTAGTGCACCGGGCGTACCCCCAGCTTGCGGTGGTCGCGGCCGAGCCGGGCGCAGAAGGCGGTCACCTCCTCCGGGCGGTCCAGACGGTCGATCAGAAAGTGGAAGGCCCGTTCCAGATGGGCCTGCTGGAAGGCCATTGACTCGGGGAAGAGGCCCCGCAGATACGGATGCTGGTCGAACATGACCGCGTACAGATCCGAGATGAGCAGGTCGAAAGGGGTGACGAGGGGCAGCGTCTCGGTGATCAGTCCGCGGTCGTCCGCCCCGTCGTGGAGGTGGTCGGCACCAAGTGGGGCATCGACAGGATCCGCCGCCACGGGGGCGGGAGGGCTCAACAGGCTCTGCCGCAGCCGCTTCGCCTCTTGGCGCGAGAGCAGCACGCGGTACTCGTCGAACTGGTCGGTGGGGTCGGTCGTCACAGCGGGTTCTCCTGCCCTGGCTCCGTGGAGTGCTCCGCGAGTCTCGCACCGGGGACCGCTGCCCGAACGGCCCTACCTCTAGGGGCATCCGGCCCTGGGGAGAGCGGGATACGCAGGGACCTTCGGCCCTGTCGAGGCAGTAGGACCCGGTGCTCGCGTCCTATCGCTCGCGCTCGATCCGGTCGCGGCGATGGACCGTGCGGCCGTGGGCGAACGCAACGGGCCGGGCCGGCTCGGCGCGCATGAACAGCGCCGTCACACCGCCGAAGACGGCCGGTCCGCCCGGCCTGCCACGGCGGGACCGCCTCGGGGCCGCGCGGCCGTCACCTGCTGTATCTGCGCCTCGTCCACCGGACGGCGTCCTTCCTTGTCGCTCACCACGTCGGCGGCCGGGAAGCGCCGACACTACGGGGGGACGGGGCGCGGCGCTTCCCGGCCGCCGCCACATGATCGCCGGTGGGGCACCGGGTCCCGATAGGGCCGAACAGTCCCCGCGCGGACCCGCGGGTAGGGTCCAACGGCCTCTCTCGGTACGCCGCTGACCAGGGCGAACGTGACGGCGGAAGGAAGCGCGGCCGATGCGCTCGGGCAGGAGCGGCGGCCGTACGCTACGGAGGACCGACCGAATCAGGAGTTCCCTCGATGCCCGACTCACCAGCCCTCGCGGCAGCCCCCGCGCGGCCGCGGCTCGACGTGCCGGACCGCATCCACAACCTGCTCGACGCCGTCATGAACCTGGGGCACGGCCTCGAACTCCCCCAGGTCCTGCGGGACATCGTGGAAGCCGCCGTCACGCTCACCGACGCCGAGTACGGGGCGCTCGGCGTGATCGGTGACGGCCGTCGCCTCTCGCAGTTCCTGCCGGTGGGCATGGCCGACGAACTGGCCGCCCGGATCGGCCAGGCGCCCTGCGGACGCGGCATCCTGGGGGAACTCATCAGCAACCCGGCCCCGTTGCGCCTGACGGACCTCGGATCCCACCCGGCCAGCTTCGGCTTCCCCGAGCACCATCCGCCGATGCGGACCTTCCTCGGGGTGCCCATCCGGGTGCGGGACGAGGTGTTCGGCAACCTCTACCTGACCGAGAAGCGCGGCGGCGCGGGATTCGACGCCGACGACGAGGCCGTCCTGACGACCCTGGCCAACGCCGCCGGAGTGGCGATCGACAACGCCCGCCTCTACCACGAGAGCCGCCGGCGCGAACGCTGGCTCGAAGCGCTGAGCGAGATCACCCGCAGCCTGTTCGCGGGGACCGCGGCACGCGAGGTCCTGCGCCTCATCGCGCGCCGGGCGAGCGAGGTGGCCGACGCCGACCTCGCCGCCGTGCTGCTCCCGGCCCCGGCGGGCGGCGACCTGCTCACCGTGGAGGTGGCGCACGGCCCCGGCGCCGCGGACATGGAGGGCGTGACCCTGCCCGCGCGGGAGTCCCTCGCCGGGCTCGCCGCCCGCAACGGCGAGGCCGTGGCCACCGCGGACGCCGAAAGCGACCCGCGCGCCCACCCGTTCGGCGCGGCGGCCGCCTACGGCCCGACCATCGTGGTCCCGCTGTCCCAGGGCACATCGGCCCCCGGCGCCCTGCGCCTGAGCAGGCGATCCGGCCGCCCGGCCTTCGACGACACCGAGGTGCCGCTCGTCTCCCGCTTCGCCGATCAGGCCGCGATCGCCCTCGAACTCGCCCGGCACCGCACCGAGTCGGAGGAGCTGGCCATCCTCAAGGACCGCGACCGCATCGCCCGCGACCTGCACGACCTGGCGATCCAGCGGATCTTCGCCACCGGCATGACCCTGCAGAGCGCGACCCGCATGATCGAGCACCCCGACGCCGCCGAACGCGTGGCACGGGCGGTGCGGGACCTGGACACCACCGTCCAGATCATCCGGTCGACCATCTTCGAACTGCGGTCCGCGGGCGACGACCGCGGCGGTCCGGGCCTGCGCCGCCGCCTGCCGGACACCGCCCGGCTCGCCGCCCAGTCCCTGGGCTTCAGCCCCTCCCTGCGCATCGACGGACCGGTGGACTCCACCGTGCCCGCCGATGTGGCCGAACACGTCCTCGCCGTCGCCGCCGAGGCCCTCAGCAACGTCGCCCGGCACGCCGGGGCCCGCCGCGCGGACGTGGTCCTCGCCGTTCCCGCAGCCGGGGACGGCGTCGTCCTCACCATCACGGACGACGGCGTGGGCATCCCCCCGAAGGCCGACCGGCCGCGCCGCAGCGGCGGTCTTGCCAACCTCCGCTCCCGGGCCGAGCAGTGCGCCGGAACCCTCACCGTCGAGTGCCCGGCCGAGGGCGGCACCCGCATCGAGTGGCGGGTGCCGCTGCCCTGCGACTGAACTCCTGCGAACTCCCCGGCTACCGCCGGGCGTCCTGCCGCTCCCGCAGCCGCTCGGCGATCACCGCGGCCTGGACGCGGCGGCCGACGCCGAGCTTGGTCAGGATGGCGGAGACCCGGTTCTTGATGGTCTTCTCCGCGAGGAAAAGCCGGTCGGCGATCTGCCGGTTGGTCAGCCCCTCACCGATCAGCGCAAGGATCTCCGTCTCGCGCGGGGACAGCCGCTCAAGCCCGGGACAGAGGGCGGGTTCGGGTTCCGGACGCGGGTCGCGCAGGCGCGCCATCACCCGGGCGGTCGCGCGCGGGTCCAGCATCGACGCCCCGCCCGCCACCGTGCGCACGGCGTGCACCAGGTCCGAGCCGTCGATCCGCTTGAGCACGTATCCGGCCGCTCCGGCCATGATCGCGTCGAACAGCGCCTCGTCGTCGTCGAACGACGTCAGCATCAGACAGGCGAGGTCCGGCATGCGCGCCCGCAACTCCCGGCACACCTCCACGCCCGCGTGGTCACCGCTGCCGCCCTCGCCGAGGCGCACGTCGAGCACCGCGACGTCGGGCCGGACCGCGGGCACACGCAGGAGCGCCTCGCGGGCGTCCGAGGCCTCCCCTGCCACCACGATGTCCGGCTCGGCGTCCAGCAGGTCGCGTATGCCGCGCCGGACCACCTCGTGGTCGTCGAGGATGAACACCCGCAGCGGTGAGACGGGCGCGGGAACGGGTTCGGTGTGTGTACGTGCTTCCACGGAAGACCAGCCTACGGGCCGGGCGGTGCGCTCCGACGGCCCGCCCCGGGCAGCAGCGACCGGCAGCCCGATGGGATGAGTCGGGCTCGCTTTCGGGTGAAGCCGACGGCGGTCCGGGGGACGGCCGCGCATCCCGGCCGCGGTGACGGGTACTACCGACCCCGTACGGGTGTCACGGAAGTGACCGGAGAACAAGGGGTGTCGCAAGTGATTCGAAGGCTGCAGGCGATCGCGCTGGACTGCGCGGATCCGGTACGGCTCGCGGAGTTCTACGCGGAGTTGCTCGGCGGCAGAGTCGTCGCGGAACCGGAGGATCCCGACTGGGTGGAGGTGCACGGCTTCGAGGGAACGCCCCTGGCCTGTCAGCGGGTGGACGGCTACCGGCCGCCGGAGTGGCCCGGCCAGGAGCACCCGCAACAACTCCATCTGGACTTCGACGTGGACGACCTCGACATGGAGGAGGAGCGCGCCCTCAGCCTCGGCGCCGCCGTCCTGGAGCGCACGGACGAACTGCGCGCGGACGCCAACTGGCGCGTCTACGCGGACCCGGCCGGGCATCCGTTCTGCCTGTGCCAGCACTGAGCCCACCGGGCCTCGCCGGCCGTGGCACCGGGACGGGCCACGGCCGACCAGGCCAGTCTCCACCTGCTGAGCGGGCCAGGGAGGAGGGCCTACTCGGCGCCGCTGGACTCGGCGGCGTCCGGGCGGCGGCTGGCGCGCCATTCGCTGACCGCCGTCCAGCCCAGGCTGCCGACCACGCCGGTGTAGAGCGCGAGCCAGAAGTCGAGGGAGGCCCCCGAGTCCACCACCTGGTCCACGAACAGCATGGTGACCAGGCCGAGGAGCAGCAGCGTCCCGTACATCTTGCGGCGGGCCGCGCGCTGCTTGCGGCGCGGGCCGTCGGCGAGCCGCAGGGCGTAGATCTCGACGTCCCCGAAGACGTCCTCGGCGTGCTCGCCGGAGGGCACGGCGGCGAGGTGCTGCCGGGCCTCGCGCACGTGCCCGCGCGTCTCGGCCATCGTCATGCCGTGCCGCCCGCGCAGCAGCCCGCCGAGCCGCGCGAGCCACGCCGCGTCGTCGCGTCCCGCGGGCGGGTGCGCCGCGAACCACCGGTCGACGACCCGCTCCGGGAAGGCGAAGGTGCCCACGGCCCACGCCGCGCACCCGGCGAGGAGGACCGGCACGGGCACGCTGAACAGGTGCCCCTCCGGTACGGCGACGCCGACCCCGCCTCCGGCGGCGATGACGCCGGGCACACCGGCGGCGAAGGCGTACGCGCCCTTGAACCGCCCTGCGGACCGCGCGACGACGGCCACGGCGGTCAGGACGACGGCGAGGACGATGGTGGTGACGGCCACGACGGCGGGCCAGCTCACCTCCACCCACAGCCCGTCGCTCACCCAGGAGATGGCGCACAGGACGACACCGACCACACCGAGCGTGCCGAGCGCGGCGGGCAGGCGCTCTCCGGGGGTGAGGCCGTGCGTATCGGTCCGCGCCCGGTACTCCTCGCTGACCCGTTCATCGGCGACGGAACGCGCGTACGCCGCCGGCGCGCCGAACAGCTCCTGGGCGGTGCGCCCCTCCTCGCGCACCAGCTCGTGCACCTCGGTGAGGACGTCGTCGGCGAGCCCGGCGGGCGCGTCGTGGTCGAGCACGAGACGCACCTCGACCGTCGCCGCCCAGTCCGCGTCCTCCTCGCGGTCCCAACGGAGCCTGTTCTTCCGCGTCTTGTTCTGCGACTCGTTCTGTGACGTGGTCACGGCTGCTCCTCGTCCCCCGCACCGTCGGCCAGCGTGGCGACCGTGGCGGTGAACGCGTGCCACGCGGCTCGCTCCCGCCGCAGCCGCTGCCGTCCGGCCTCGGTGATCCGGTAGTACTTGCGCCCCGGCCCGCCTTCTCCCGCGCCCCACTCGATCTCGACGGCGCCCTCCTCTTCGAGGCGGCTCAGGGCGGGGTACAGGGCGGCGGGCTTCACGCCGGTGAGTCCCGCGTCGGCGAGGCGGCTGAGCAGGGCGTACCCGTAGCTCCTCGCCTCGCCGTCGAGGACCCCGAGGAGGCAGAGCGGCAGGGCCGCCCGGGTCCAGGCCGCCGTCCCATGGGCCGCCGCTTGGTCTGCCACCGAGGTCGCTCCTCTGTTTCACCGACTATTACGGAATCCAGAATAGTCGGAGAGGGGAGTACGCGATCACGCACCCCCCGGCACGGACACCGCCGCGAGCCAAGAGACCAGGAGACGGTTGACCTCGTCCGGACGCTCCTGTTGCACCCAGTGGCCGCAGCCGTCCAGGAGGTGGGACGAGACGAGGCCGGGAAGCGTGGCCGGGTAGGCCTGGACGGCGTCGGCCATCCAGGTCGTGGAGGCGTCCAGGGCGCCGCCGATGAACAGGGACGGCTGGGTGAGGGGCGAGCCGTCGAGTCCGGCGAGGTCCTCCCAGTCACGGTCCATGTTCCGGTAGCGGTTGAGGGCGCCGGTCATCCCGGTGCGCTCGAACTCCCCGGCGTAGACGTCGAGATCGGCCTCGGTGAGCCAGGAGGGCAGCCGGTCCTGGGGGAAGCGGTCGCGCAGTGTCGCGCCGCCGCTGACGAAGTGCGGGTCGGGCTCCCCGCGCGCGGGCATGGTGTCGGCGGACAGCGCCGCGTAGAAGCCCGCGAGCCAGCCCCGGACATCGGGCTCGATCTCGGCCTCGGCCCGGCCGGGCTCCTGGAAGTACGAGACGTAGAACTCCTCGTCCCCGCCCATCCCCGCGAAGACCTCGCTGGGGCGGGGGCCGCCGGGCGGGACGTAGGGAACGCTCAGCAGACCCACCGCGCGAAAGACCTCGGGGTGGAGCAGCGCGGACGTCGCCGCGATGTTCGAGCCCCAGTCGTGCCCGATGACCACCGCCGTCTCCTCGCCCAGGGCGCGGACCACGGCGACGTTGTCCTCCACCAGGGCGCGCATCCGGTACTCCCGCGTCGCCGACGGCCTGGAGGAGCGGCCGTAGCCGCGCACGTCCAGTGCGACCGCCCGGTACCCCGCCGCCGCGAGTGCCGGGAGCTGACGGCGCCAGGAGTACCAGGACTCGGGGAAGCCGTGGACGAGCAGGACCAGCGGCCCGGCCCCCTGCTCGACCAGGTGCAGCCTCCCGGCGGGTGCGTCGACGACGCGATGGCGCGGCTTTTCGGACGGCGTGGGCCGGTGCATGGCTTCTCCTCGTGTTCCAGCGGACCGCGGGTACGCATCGATCATGCGTCTCGACGGCCGGGGAACGTGAACGCCCTTGACGCTTTGGCAAACTGACAGGTCAAAGGGGTCGCACAAACCGGCTTGGGAGGAGTGGGGCGGGATGAGGGACGACGACGTCGACGAGGTCGTGGCCGCCATGGGGGCGCGGATCGCGGCCGCGCGCGAGCGGCGCGGAGACACGCTCACCGACGTGAGCCGCGCGACCGGCATCCCCCTCAGCACGCTGTCGCGCGTCGAGAACGGCCGCCGCAAGCCGAACCTGGAACTGCTGCTGCGCCTGGCGAAGGCGTACGACACCCCCTTGAACGAATTGGCAGGCACGGCGCCCGCCGCGGCGCGGGAGGCGTGCGGGCCCCCGCGGCGGCGGCCGTCGAGCGACAAGGCCGTCCTGCCGTTGACCCGGTTCGTCGGGGGCCTGCACGCCCACAAGCACGTCCTGCCCGCGACCGGCGACCAGCCGTCACGGCCGCGTCAGTCGTCCCACGAAGGCCATGAGTGGCTGTGCGTGCTGTCCGGGCGGCTGTGGCTGGCGCTAGGTGAGCACGACCTCGTGCTCACCGCGGGAGAAGTCGCCGAGTTCGACACCCGCACCCCGCACGGAGTCGCCAACGCCGGGTCGGGCGGACCGGTCGAGTACCTCGTCATGTTCGGGCCGCAGGGCGAGCGCCTGCGGCCGCGCGTCACAGCCGATTCAGGGCCGCTCAGGGGCGCCTGAGGTCCGCGGCTCGGCCGGGGCCCAGTCGCCCCGCAGCCGTACCGCCGCGCGCCCGGACGCCGGGTCACGCTCAAGGATCACGTACCGGCTGAGGACGGCGAGGGCGACGATGCAGCCGCTCATCTCCAGGCCCTCCTCCACCAGCGTGCCCAGCATGAGCACGACGCTGTGGCCGTTCTCGAGCGCCCAGCCGTTGAACGCCTCGGTCACCAGGGCCCCGCCCAGATACACCCCCAGTGCGCCGAGCACCCCGTTCCGCAGGTCGCGCGGGAGCTTGCGCGCCCACAGCACGGCGCACACGGTGCCCGCCGCCGCGAGCAGCGCGCCGGGCAGCACCCAGGCGTGCGTGGGCAGCGCACCACCCGCCCACTCCTTCCACGACCGGCCGACCTCGCCGAGGCGCTCGTGCAACGACACCGTCTCGTCGATGCTCAACAGGGCGGTGGCGGCGGCGAGACCGAGCCACGAGAGGCGCCCCGGGCGCGCGTCGCGCCCGCTGAGCAGCGCGGCGGCCAGCGCCACCCCCGCCACGGCCAGCAGCAGCGTGCTGTTCCACCACGTGGCCAAGTTGGCCTCGACGTCGACGTTCACCAACCTGCGGATGGTCGGTATGGAGTCGTAGTGGTTGTAGGCACGCGTACCGAGGTCGGCGGCGAGTAACAGCGCGGTGGCTCCTGCGGCGCACCACAGGACGCGGCGGGCGGGCGGTCTCACGAGCTCACCGACGCGCTGGTCGTGGGTTTGAGTATCGGTCATGCATACGGAGGCTAGCGGCTTGATCAGCGGACGAAGTGCCGGGGGCGCCGCGCAGGGTGTGCTTTCCGGACAGACTTCTCGCCCGTGCGAAACGGTTTGCCGCCGATGGCTCCCCTCGGATAGGAAGCTCGCATGCTGAGGGGCGACAAGGTCGGGCTCAGGGCCCGGCACGAGGACGACATCCCGATCCTCCAGGCCGAGCTCAACGACGACGTGGTCAACTACTCGCGGTCCGACACCCGCCCGTGGCGACCGGTCACGCCCGGCTCGAAGGACTCGCAGTTCGTGGTGGACGACAAGGAGCAGCGGCACGTCTCGTTCTCCGTGGTGGAACTGGGCGGCGGCACACTGGTCGGCGACGCGGTGCTGTGGAACATCGACAACCACAACCGGTCCGCGCACATCGGCCTCGGCCTGCTGCCGTCCGCCCGCGGCAAGGGCTACGGCACCGACGTGGTCGCCGTCCTCAGCCACTACGGCTTCGTCGTGCGCGGCCTGCACCGGCTGCAGATCGAGACGCTGGCGGACAACCCCGCGATGCTGCGCTCCGCCGAACGCAACGGCTTCGTCCGCGAGGGCGTGCTCCGCTCCTCGGCCTGGGTGATGGGCGAATTCGTCGACGAGGTGCTGCTCGGGCTCCTCGCCCGGGACTGGAAGCCGTAGGGCTGGCGGGCCGGTGGTTCCCGTCGCGTGACCTCACGGTCCGCCGGACCGTGAAGTATGAGCCATCAACAACCCGTCCTGGGGACACAGGGGTTGAGGGAGCGGCCCGTGGGGCACGGCTGTGCTCGACCGGGCACGGGAGCGGAAGGAGCCGGGGCGATGAGCGACACGGGCACGGCCGGTGAGCGGGCGGCGCGCGGCGGGGACGGGGGAGGGGCCGCACTCGTCGAGGCGGCGCTCGGCTTCGTGTTCCCGGCCGCGCTCAGGGCGGCCGCTCTCGCGCGCGTGGCGGACCACCTCCCCGAGGGACCGCGCGCACCCGCCGAGCTGGCCGCCGCCACCGGGACGGATCCGGCGGCCCTGACCCGGGTGCTCCGACTGCTCGCCACGCGGGGCCTGTTCGGCGAGGACGAACAGGGGAGGTTCCGCCTGGAGGCGGCCGGGCAGGCGCTGCGGTCCGACGTCCCAGGGTCCGTGCGGGACGCGATCCTCATGATCACCGACCGTACGTTCTGGCTCCCGGCGGGGCGGATGGACCACTGCCTGAACACCGGCGAATCCGTCTTCGAGGAGATCTTCCCCCAGCCGTTCTTCGACCACTTCGCCCAGGACGCCGAGACCGCCGCCGTCTTCCACGACGGCATGGCCGCCATGTCCGGCGTGGAGAACGGACCGATCGCCCACGCCTACGACTTCCCGAAGACCGGCACCGTCGTGGACGTCGGCGGCGGCCAGGGCGGATTCCTCGCCGCCGTCCTGCGGGCCGCCCCGGGGCTCGACGGTGTCCTGTACGACCGGACCCACGTCCTGGCCGGGCACCAACTGGGCGACGACGAGGCGCTCGCCGGCCGGTGGTCCACCGCCGAGGGCGACTTCTTCGCCGACGTGCCACGGGGCGACATCCTCGTCCTCAAACGCATCCTGCACGACTGGCAGGACGAGAGCTGCGTCGGCCTGCTGCGCGCCTGCCGCCGCGCGCTCGCTCCGGGCGGCCGGATCCTCGTGGTGGACGCGGTCATCGCACCGGACAACCGCCCCCACCAGGCCAAGGACCTGGACCTTCTGATGATGACCTCGCTCGTGGGCCGCGAGCGCACGTACGACGACTTCCGTACGCTGCTGACGGCGGCGGGCCTGCGCCTGACCCGCGTCGTGCCCACACCTACCGTCCTGAGCATCGTCGAGGCCCAGGCCTTGGACGACGCGTCAGGGACGGACGGCTCCTGAGCGGGACCGAGGGCTACGCCTTGCGGGCGAGCAACTGGACCTCTTGGAACTGCCGCTGGTCGGTGGGGGCCGGTTCGATCACCGTACGGGCGGCCTCGGCCAGCCCGTGGTCGCGCAGGAGCGCGGCGAGGACGTCGGGGGACCAGCGATAGGCCGTCGCCACCGCGTGGTCGTACGCCTGCGTCTCGTGGTCGGGGCCGTCGGTGGCGGGGAAGTCGATCAACAGCTGCCCGCCGGGAGCCAACACCCGGGCGATCTCGGCCAGGACGGGCGGCACGTCCCGCGGCGGGGTGTGGATGACCGACCACCGCGAAAGGACTCCGCCCAGCGAGCCGTCCTCGATGTCGAGGGCGGCCATCGAGCCGACCTCGAACCGAAGCCCGGGGTGCGCCTCGCGAGCGAGCTCCACCATCGCCGGGGAAGCGTCGACACCGAAGGCGTTCAGGCCCAACCCGTGCAGATGAGCGGTCACGTACCCCGGCCCACAGCCGAGGTCGGCGACCTCACCGCCCCCGTTCGCTCGCACCAGCTCCGCGAACGCGCCCAGGAGGGCACGCTCCAGAGGGCGCTCGCGCAGGGAGTCGCGGAACAGCTCCGCGTAGGTCGATGCGATGGCGTCATAGGACTCACGGGTGGTCTGCAACGTCTGAGGCTCGGTCACCGGGAGACCGTAGCGGATGGAGCCGGAGCGCCCGCCCGTGGGGCGGGTCGTTACGGTTGGCCCATGCACGTACGAGGAGTGGATCCGCGAGACACCACCTGGGAGCAGGACGACGCCACCTACCGGGTGTACTTCTGGGACAGGTCGTCGACGGCATCGGACGAGTACGAGGTGACGGGCGCCGACGTCGAGGAGGTCCTGGCCTGGGCGCGCGCCAAGGCGGCGGAGACGGGCTCGGCCTACACCCTGTACGTACGCGTCACCGACGACGGCAGGCCCGGCCTCGTCCGCCTCGGCGGGGTGACGGGCGACCCGTTCGCCTGACCTCCTCACCCGCCGCTGCGGACTCCCGTCAGGTCGGCGACGCCGGAGTCCACGGCCGCCGCGGAGGCAAGGCCGCCTGGGGCCCGCCCGGTGTCCGCGGCTCAGCGCAGGGCGAACTCGGCCAGGACGGTCGTGCCCGTGCGCGAAGGGCGGATCGTGGTGTGGTCCGCGTACGCCTCCACGAGGGCGAGGCCGCGGCCGGACTCGGCGCGCAGCGGGTCGGCGGTGGCACCGTCCGTGGCGGCGGCGCGGCGGCGCGTCACCCGGCGGTGCCAGCAGCCGGTGTCGTGGACCTCGGCGCGCAGGACGCCGGGCAGCAGCCGCAGCCGCAGAGTGACACGGGGGCTGCCGCTGTGCAGTATGACGTTTGTGACCAGCTCAGTGACGACGAGCGCCAGCGCCTCGCAGGTGGCGGCATCCAGGTGCCAGGCGCGCGCGGACGCCGTCGCCGAGCGGCGCAGGGCCGGGGCCGCTTCGGCGGTGGCCGCAAGGGTGGCCAGCGACTCACGGTGCGCGGCGGCCGGACCAGGAGGCGCCGGAGGCGTGGCCGGGATCGCAGCGGTGCCCGTCCGGGACCGGCGCTCGTACTGGGCGGTGATCATGCGGTCCTCCCGCTGCCGTGCCCGCGGCGTCGCAGCACGGGCGCTTAGCACGCTGTCAACCGCGGTGGGCGAAAAGCAATCAGTGCCGGGCGAAATACGGATACGCAAAGAAGGCCGGAAGGCCTGGTAGACGGCGTTCAGGAGCAGCGTGGTCACGCAGGGTGAAGAATTCTGGATAGGCCGGATACGGCGGACTCTGACCGAGAAGAGCGCCGACCCCGTCCTGGTCCTGGTCGGTGGAGCCGCGGGCACCGGCAAGAGCCGGCTGTTGCGGCGCCTGGCCGGGCTGCCGGAGGCCGTCGGCGCGGTCACGTCCTGGAGCTGCGGCCGCGAGCAGCCCCCGGACCTCGGCGCCGATGCCCCGGCCCTGTTCCTTGTGGATGACGTCCACGTGGCGGACGAGGACGCCCTGGCCCGGGTGCGGGATCTGGTGGAGCGCCCGGGCGCGAGGGGGGCCGTCGTCGTCACCTACCGTCCCGAAGAGCTGGCCCACCCCGGCCTGCCGTTCGGCGCGGCACCGCTTCGCTACCCCGAGGACCTGGTGGTCCTGCGCCACCACGTACGGCCCTGGCAGGCCGGTCAGGTCGCCGAGGCGGCGAGCTCGGCACTGGGGGAGGGGTGCGCCCCGCAAGCGGCGGCACGGCTGCACGAACTGTCGGGCGGCGTGGCCCAGGTGGTGGTCGACCTGCTGGCCGTCCTGCGCGACAGCGCGGGGCAGCGCTGCACCGCCGCCGACGTCGACGCCGCGGGGGTGCCCGTGCGGCTGGCCGAGCTGATGCTGCACCGCACCCGCGCCCTGCCCGGACCCGCACGGCGCGTGGTGTGGGCGGCGGCGGTCCTCGGTGAACCGGCGTCCGGGGCGGACCTGCTGACGGTGGCCGGACTGGCGCCGCCGAAGACGGCGGCACCGGACGACAGCTCCGACAGCTCCGACAACCGCGACAACCGCAACGGCCACGCAGGGCCCGATGGCGCAGGCGCCCTGATAGCCGCCCTTGAGGGAGCCGCCCTCCTGGAAGACGCCGAGCACCGCTACGTCCTGCCGGTTCCGCTGGCGGCCACCGCCGTGCTGGAGTCGGTCCCCGGTCCCGTACGCCAGGAACTGCACGGCCGGGCGGCCGCACTGCTCCAGCGCAGGCACCCCGTGCCGTGGGCGGCCCTGGCCCGCCACCGCCGGGCCGGTGGTGAGATGCGCGCCTGGCTGCGGGCCGTGGAACGCGCGGCCCGGCAGTCCGCCGCCGAGGGCCGCCACCAGGAAGCCATCGCGCTCCTTGAGGACACGCTCGCCTCGCCCCTGGTGTCCCGGCCCGCGCGAGCCCGTCTCGCTCCCGTGCTCGCCGCCAGCGCCGTCGTCGCGCTGCGCTCCGACCAGACGGTCGAGGTGCTCACGCAGATCGTGCAGGACGAGAACCTGCCGCAGGCCGTGCGCGGCGAGATGCGCCTGGACCTGGGCCTGCTGCTGTGCAACCAGGTCGGCAGGAGCACACACGGCTGGGCGGAGCTGGAACGGTCCGCCGCGGAACTGCGCGAGGAGCGGCCGGAGCTGGCGGCCCGGGCCATGTCGGCCCTGGCCATGCCCTACTGGCCGGGTAACTCCCTGGACGTCCACCTGGCCTGGATGCGCGACGCCGAGCGGGCCAGCGCGGCGAGCGGCGACGAGGTCGTGAAGACCGCCGTGGCCGCGAACCGGGCGGGCCTGGCCCTCAGTTACGGCAACCCCGAGGGCTGGGAGCTGCTGAAGGCCCTCCCCGTCGACAGCCCCGACCCGCGCTGCCGCCGCCACGTGGCCCGCGGCCTGTGCAACGCCGCGGACTCCTCGGTGTGGCTGGGCTTCTACGACCGTACGCGCGAACTCCTCGACCAGGGCCTTGAGCTGTCCGCGCGCAGTGGTGCCCCCTACACCGAGCGGACCGCGATGGGCACCCGGCTGCTCCTGGAGTGGGCCACGGGACAGTGGGAAGGCCTCAGCGAACGCTGCGAGGCGTTCGTCCGTGAAACCGCCGACATGCCCGTCATCTCGGCGGACGCCCGCACCGTACTGGGCCTGCTCCGCCTCGCCCGGGGCGGCTGGGGCCCGGCCGGATCGTGGCTGTCGGGCAAGGAAGCGCCCTTGGCCGAACACGCCGCCGCGCCCCTGGGCGCGACCCTGGCCGGGGCGCTCATCCGGCTGGCCCTGGCGCGCGAGGACCTGGCGGGCGCCGCCGCGCAGGCCCGTTCCGCCTGGAACGCCATCCTCACCAAGGGCGTGTTCGTGTGGGCCGCCGAGCTGGCGCCCTGGGCGGTGGAGGCGCTGGCGCGCGACGGCGACGCCGCGGGCGCGCACGAGATCGCGGACGCCTTCGCCCACGGCCTGACCGGTCTCGCGTCCCCCTCCGCCGACGCGGCCCTGGTGTGGACCCGCGCCGCGCTGGCCGAAGCCACCGGCGACCCGGCGCGGGCCGTACCCCTCTACCAGCAGGCATCGACCGCCCTCGCCGCCCTGCCCCGGCCCTACGCCCGCGCCTTGACGGCCGAGGGCGCCGGGCGCTGTGCCCTGAGAGCGGCGGACCAAGACACCCCGGAAGGCGCCGGCAGCGGCACCCGCGAGCAAGCCCTCGCCGAACTCGCCTTCGCCGCTGAGCAGTTCAGTGACCTCGGCGCGGCCTGGGACGCGGCCCGCGTGCGCGCGCTCTCCCGCGCCCACCAGCCCGAGAAGGAACGCCGCAGGCCCGGTCGGCCCTCCTACCGTGACCAGCTCTCCCCGCGCGAGCGCGAAGTCGCCGAACTGGCGGGCAACGGCCTGACCAACCGCGAGATCGCCACCACCCTGCATCTGTCGCCCCGTACCGTCGAACAGCACGTGGCCCGGGCCATGCGCAAACTGGGCATAGCGACACGGCAGGAGTTGGGCATGGCCGGCCAGTAGCTCCGGCATTCGTACGGCCCAACATGCCCCGGGCGAGGGTGTGTTGAGGGAGCCGATGCTCACTCCGCCGCTAAAACCCCAGGTCAGGCCTAGACCAACACGGCTCACGGCCCTGGTTAATTGCGTATCCGTAGGTTGGCCCTTCCGGATAGGCGCGGTGTCCGCTCGGCCATAAGTTCCCTGCCACCGGTTGGTCGAACATTCATCTGTTGCAGGTCGTACGAATCCTGCGTGACGGACGGACGTGCGCCCGGCCGGTGATGCGCAACGGCACTTCCGCAGGGATCCCCACCAGGCGCCCCGTCCGACCGACGGGCGGTTGACGACTGTCCCCCGCGGTTCCCGTGCGGGGCACGTCCGCCGATGACCCGGCGGACGGACCCGCGCCGCCCGCGCGTCAGCGCGTCCGTGCCGCCCCCACATCCCCACACGCACGAAACGGCCGGACGCGCAGTACATCGAGCGATTTGTCATGCACGGCACGAACCGCTGGTCCGGCCTGCCCGGACCAGCCCGTGAAAGGCCACACCTTGCGCGGTTCCAGACGCACACGCATATCCCTGCTCGCGGCGGCCACCACGGCCGCCCTGCTCGGCACCGGAGTCACCACCGTCCTCGCAGCCCCGGGCCCGGACGCCGCCGCCACCCCCGGCGCGTCCGTGGCGAAGGCGGTCCCCACCGAGCGCATCATCGTCGGCTACACCGCACGCGCCGACGAGGCGACCTCCAACACCGAGGCCCGCGACGACGCCCGCGACAAGGGCGAGGACGTCGGTGAGAGCCTCGACTTCAAGCGGCGCCTCGGCACCGGCGCCGCCCTGGTCGACCTCGGCGACAAGCTCGGCACCAAGGACGTCAAGGACGTCATGGCCGCCTACGCCGCCGACCCCGACGTCGCCTACGTCGTTCCCGACACCCGCATGTACGCCGCGGCCGCCCCCGACGACACGTACTACCCCCGGCAGTGGGACCTCTTCGAGGACCGGGCGGGCATGAACGTCCCCGGCGCCTGGGCCAAGGGCGCGACCGGCGAAGGTGTCAACGTCTCTGTCATCGACACCGGCTACGTCAACCACTCCGACCTGGCCGCGAACGTGGTCTCCGGGTACGACTTCATCTCCGACGCCTGGATGGCCCAGGACGGCGGCGGCCGGGACAGCGACCCCGCGGACCCCGGCGACTGGATGAACCGCGGCGAGTGCGGCACGGACCGCAACGGCCAGCCCGTGCCCGCCCGCGACACCAACAACTCCTGGCACGGCACCCACGTGGCCGGCACGATCGCCGCGTCCGGCAACAACGCCAAGGGCGTCACCGGCATCGCCCACCGGGCCAAGGTCCAGCCCGTCCGCGTCCTGGGCAAGTGCGGCGGCACCACGGCGGACATCATCGACGCCATCACCTGGTCCTCCGGCGGCACCGTGCAGGGTGTGACGGGCAACCCGTACCCCGCCGACGTCATCAACATGAGCCTGGGCGGTGGCGGCGCCTGTGACGCCGGTACCCAGAGCGCGATCAACGCCGCCGTCAACCGCGGCACCACCGTCGTCGTCGCGGCCGGCAACTCCAACGCCAACGCCGCGAACTTCAACCCGGCCAGCTGCAAGAACGTCATCGCCGTCGCGGCCGCCGACCGCCAGGGCAACCGGGCCGTCTACTCCAACTACGGCAGCGCCGTGGACATCACCGCCCCCGGCGGCGAGACCTCGCCCAACACCGCCGACGGCATCCTGTCCACGCTGAACTCCGGCACCCGCGGCATCGGCAGCGAGAACTACGTCGCCTACCAGGGCACCAGCATGGCCGCACCGCACATCGCGGGCCTCGCCGCCCTGATGTACCAGACGAGCCCCGGCATCACCCCGGCGCAGATCGAGTCG
Source organism: Streptomyces spectabilis (assembly GCF_008704795.1). Lineage (NCBI taxonomy): Bacteria > Bacillati > Actinomycetota > Actinomycetes > Kitasatosporales > Streptomycetaceae > Streptomyces > Streptomyces spectabilis. The sequence goes on from NZ_CP023690.1 coordinate 9,692,541, forward strand.
GCCATCAAGAGCAACGCCCGCCCCCTGCCCGGCACCTGCTCCGGCGGCTGCGGCGCGGGCCTGGCCGACGCGACGACGACCCTGTCCGCACTCGGCGCACGCTGAGCCCACCGGGGCCCGGTGCCGCGACGGCACCGGGCCCCGCCCCGCGTACGCCCAGCAGCACTCACTGCTCCTTCGGACGCGGTACGGGCAACGAGCCGACGGGACACTCCGCGACGCCCGCCGTGTCCCGCGTGATGGCCTCGGCGTTCTCCGCGGCCTTGGCCGGGTCCGTGACCCACAGCCGGTAGAAGTCGAACGGGCACTGGGCCACACCCCGTTCGCCCTCGCCCGCCGTGTGCACCCCGGAGTAGCCGCGGTGCAACAGCTTGAACAGGTGGTTCTGCGACTGGTCACGGGCGCGCGCGTCACGGATCGCGGACACCGACAGCTGGGCGTACTGAATGCCGTACTCCTCCTCACCGGTCTCGCCCAGCGTCCGCCCGTCGAAGCCGATCAGTGAGGAGTGCCCGAAGAAGGAGTACACGCCGTCGAACCCCGTGGCGTTGGCGACCGCGACATAGACGTTGTTCGCCCAGGCCATCGCCTTGGCCATGAGCACCTGCTGCTCCTTGGCCGGGTACATATAGCCCTGGCAGCGCACGATCAGCTCGGCGCCCTTCATCGCGCAGTCCCGCCAGATCTCGGGGTAGTTGCCGTCGTCACAGACGATCAGCGAGATCTTCATGCCCTTGGGGCCCTCGGTCACGCGCGTGGTGTCCCCCGGGTACCAGCCCTCGATCGGGCACCACGGGAAGATCTTCCGGTACGTCTGCGCGATCCGGCCCCGGTCGTCGATGAGCACCAGCGTGTTGTACGGCGGCTTGTGCGGGTGGTCCTCGTGGCGCTCGCCGGTCAGTGAGAAGACGCCCCAGACGCCCGCCTCGCGGCAGGCGGCGGCGAAGACGTCGGTCTCCTCGCCGGGCACGCGGGACGCGGTGTCCAGCATCTCGTCCGGGTCGTACATGATGCCGTGGGTGGAGTACTCGGGGAAGACGACGAGATCCATCCCCGGCAGGCCGACCTTGACGCCCCTCACCATCTCGGCGATCTTCCGCGCGTTGTCAAGGACCTCGGCCCTGGTGTGGAGCCGGGGCATCTTGTAGTTCACGACTGCGACCCCGACAGTGTCCGGGCCGGAGGAGATGTCGCCATGGCGCATCGTCCGCTCCTTCCGTTGCGTTGCCGTACGAGGGTGTCCCCGCCCAGACAAGCGCCCGGCCCGTCGGCATGACAAGCGTTCCGACAGCGAACGGCCACAGCCGACGTCCGGCCCGAGGCCGGTGCGGATGAACGGGTGAAACCCGCCGCGTACGGGCCCCCGAACAGATGACCACGAGCGGTCCGGGGTACGTACTCGGGCGCTCGGGCCCACCCGTGGGCCCCCGGCCGCCGAAGGACGTCATCATGCCGGAACCCCGTCCCCCACGACGCCGGGGCGGCGCGCTGCGCGCGCTGGTCCTCGCGTTGTCCGCCCTCCTCACTGCAACCGCCGCCGTCGCCGTACCGGCGGCGGGCGCCGACGAAAGCGGCCGTCCGACGGCGCGTGGCCCGGCGGCCGACAGACCGGTCGTCGTCACCGACCACGGGCCGGTGCGGGGCCGCTCCCACGACGCGTACGACACCTTCGAGGGGATCCCCTTCGCCGCACCGCCGACCGGGCCGCTGCGCTGGCGCGACCCGCGGCCCGCGCGGCCCTGGCAGGGGGTGCGCGACGCGGGCGCCCCCGGCCCGCAGTGTCCGCAGTTCCCGATGCTCGGGTCCGGTCCGGCCACCGGCTCTGAGGACTGCCTCACCCTGAACGTGACCGCACCGTCGTCCCCGGCGCCGGGCCGGGGACGGCCGGTCATGGTGTGGGTGCACGGCGGCGCCTTCACGTTCGGCTCGGGCTCCACGTACCGCGCCGAGCGCCTCGCCGTGCGGGGCGACACCGTGGTCGTGACGCTCAACTACCGGCTCGGCGTCCTCGGCTTCTTCGGCCACCCGGAGCTGCGCGGCGCGACGAACTTCGGCCTCGCCGACCAGCGTGCGGCGCTGCGCTGGGTGCGGGCGAACGCGGCGCGCTTCGGCGGCGACCCGGGCCGCGTGACGCTGTTCGGCGAGTCCGCGGGGGCGCTGAGCACCTGCGCGCACCTCACGTCGCCGAAGTCCGCCGGACTCTTCCAGCGGGCCGCGCTGCAGAGCGGGTCCTGCATGACCGCGTTCCCGCGCGGCGCCGTCGTCCCCGCACAGCCCCGCTACGAGCCGTTCGTACCGCGGAGCCGTACGGAGACCGCGGGCGTGGCCGCGGCCGCCACGCTCGGCTGCGTGCGGCCGGGCGACACGCTCGACTGCCTGCGCCGTCTGAGCACCGACGAACTGGTGACACCCGCCCTGATGCAGACGTTCTCCCTCGTCTCCTACGGCGGTGGCGGACTGCCCCTGCGCCCCGACCGGGCCCTGGAGAAGGGGCGTTTCCACCGCGTCCCCGTGGTGCAGGGAACCAATCGGGACGAGATGCGGCTCTTCCTCGCCCTGACCCAGTCGACGACCCCGATCCCTGACGCCCGCGCGTACCGGGCCCGCCTCGCCCACTCCTTCGGCGCGTCGGCGCCGGCCGTCGAGGCGCGGTACCCGCTGGCCGATCACCCCTCGCCGGGCCTCGCGTGGGCCGCCCTGGTGACCGACGCCTCGTTCACCTGCGGCGCGCTGCGGGCGGACCGCGCCCTGGCCGCGCGCGTACCCACGTACGCCTATCTGTTCAGCGACGCGAACGCGCCGCGCCTGCCGGGCCTGCCGGTGGTGGCGGGCTATCCCTACGGGGCGGCCCACGGCTTCGAGCTGGCTTACCTCTTCCCCAGGGCCACGGTGCCGGAGTTCACCCCGGAACAGCGCGCCCTGGCCGACCACATGACGGCCTACTGGACCCGCTTCGCCACCACCGGCGACCCGAACTCCCCGGACACCCCCGAGTGGCCCCGCTTCGGCCCCGGCCCGACCGTGCAGTCCCTGGCACCCGGCGCGGGCGGCATCCGCCCGGTGGACGCCGCCGCCGCACACCACTGCGCGTTCTGGGACCGGCTGGCCGACTGACGGCATGAGCCCCCGCCTGGCCCCGGAGATGATGCCCACCGGCCTGGGCCAGGCACCGGGGCCTGTGGAACGATCAGCTCCATGGTGTCTGTGAGTGATCTGTTGCCCAGTGAGGCGATCCGGCTCGGCGCCGCCGCCGAGGACTGGCGCGGTGCCGTCCGGGCTGCGGGCGAGCTGCTGGTGGCGACCGGAAGCAGCACCGACACGTACACCGCCGAGATGATCCGGAGCGTCGAGGACAACGGTCCGTACATCGTGCTCGCGCCGGGTTTCGCCTTCGCGCACGCACGGCCCTCGCCCGCGGTACTGCGTACGCGGATGTCCTGGGTGCGGCTCGCGCGGCCGGTGGAGTTCGGGCACGAGACGAACGACCCCGTCGACCTGGTCGTCGCGCTTGCCGCGCGGGACGCCTCGCAGCACACCGAGGCGATGGCCTCGCTGGCCCGGCTGCTCGCCGATCCGGAGACCGAGCGGGCCCTGCGGGAGGCGCCCACGCCGCAGGCCCTGCGGGCCCTCCTCGCGGGGGAGGAGCCGGGACCCGTGCGGGGCAAGGCGGCGGAAGGCGCCGCGACCGGCGGCCGCACCGTGCACAAGATCCTCACCGTCTGCGGCAACGGCCTGGGCACCAGCCTGTTCCTGAAGAACACCCTGGAGCAGGTCCTCGACCGCTGGGGGTGGAGCCGGTACGTGACCGTGGAGGCGACCGACACCATCTCCGCCAAGGGCAAGGCGGCGGAGGCCGTCGCGATCCTCACGTCCCGCGAGATCGCCAGGACCCTCGGCGACGTCGGCATCCCCGTGAAGGTCGTGGACGACTTCACCTCCGCCGCGGAGGCCGACCGGGTGCTGCGGGACACGTACGACGTGTGAGCGCGGCACCGCACGCGACAACAGCGAAGAAGCAGGAGGTGGGACGTCGTGGACTGGCTGGTGTCGGTGGCGAAGTTCCTGGTCGATGAAATCCTCAGCCAGCCCGCGTACTTGATCGGGCTCATCACGGCCGCCGGTCTGATCGCCCTGCGCAAGTCGGCGGGGCAGGTCCTCGGCGGCGCGATCAAGGCGACGCTCGGCTTCCTGCTGATCGGCGCGGGCGCGGGCCTCGTGGTGGCCGCCCTCGCGCCGCTCGGCGAGATGATCCAGGGGTCGACGGGTGCGCACGGCGTGATCCCGACGAACGAGGCCATCGTCGGCATCGCCCAGGCCGAGTACGGCTCGCGGGTGGCCTGGCTGATGATCCTCGGCTTCGCGGTCAGCCTCGTGCTCGCCCGCTTCACGCCGCTGCGCTATGTCTTCCTGACGGGCCATCACATGCTGTTCATGGCCACGCTCCTGACGGTGGTGCTGGCCACCGCCGGACAGGAGTCGTGGGTCGTGGTCGTCGTGGGCGGGGTCCTGCTCGGCATCCTGCTGGTGGCGATGCCCGCCTTCGCCCACCCGTGGACCAAGCGCGTCACCGGCAACAACACCGTCGCGATCGGTCACTTCGGCACCGCGGGCTACGTCGTCGCCGGGGCCGCGGGGCAGGTCGTCGGTCGGCGCAGCCGCTCCACCGAGGACATGAAGCTGCCCGAGGGCCTGCGCTTCCTGCGGGACTCGATGGTCGCCACGGCCCTGTCGATGGTGCTCATCTACGTGATCATGTCGCTGGTGTTCCTCGCCAAGGCGGGCAAGGAGGCCGCGTTCAAGGCGTTCGCCACCGACGGCGGTCCAGCGGCCCCCGGCATCGGCGCGTACGTCATGCAATCGATCATGCAGGGCCTCCAGTTCGGCATCGCCGTCGCCGTGATCCTCTTCGGCGTACGGACCATCCTCGGCGAGCTCGTGCCCGCCTTCCAGGGCATCGCGAACAGGCTGGTGCCGGGCGCGGTGCCCTCGCTGGACGCGCCGATCGTCTTCCCGTACGCGCAGAACGCCGTCCTCATCGGCTTCATCTCCAGCTTCGTCGGCGGTCTGGTCAGCCTCGGCCTGCTCGCCTGGATCCTCGAACCGGCCTTCGGCCTCGCTCTGGTCCTGCCCGGCCTGGTGCCGCACTTCTTCACCGGCGGAGCGGCGGGCGTGTACGGCAACGCCACCGGAGGCCGACGCGGCGCGGTGGTCGGCGCCTTCCTCAACGGCGTCCTCATCACGTTCCTGCCCGCGCTGCTCCTGGAGGTCCTCGGCGCCTTCGGCAAGGAGAACACGACGTTCGGCGACGCGGACTTCGGCTGGTTCGGCGCCCTCATCGGCAACGCCGCCAAGGCCGGGACGGCGGGAGGCGTCGTCCTGATGCTGCTGCTCGGCGCGGTGATCCTGGCCGGGGCCATCGTCATGCAGAAGCGGGTCGTGGAAACGGGCTGGGACCCGGGCGCCCGCCGCGACGCGCTCCTGCCCCGCGAGGAACCGCCGCCCTCCACGGCACCCGCCGCCCCGACCACCGCGTACGGAAAGATCGCCCCGCCCCCGGGCGCACCGAGACCACCCGCGCCGCCGAGCACGGACTGACGCCCCAGGGGCCATCGTGCCCCGCACGCCCTGGCGCGCGCCGCCCCGGCCCTCCGGGGAGCGGTCATGTGCGCTCGTGCGGGGTGCCGCGGCAGATCCTGACCGAGACCGAGGCCAAGCGGCGCATCGTCGGGCTCAACCTGCGGGTATGGCGCCACGCGGAGAACGCGCAGAGCGCCGCTGTCGCGTGGACGACGGTCCGCCTGCTCGCCCAGCCGTACGCGAGCCGGCTGGGCTACCTCGAGGAGTGGCAGGCGTAGCCGCGCGGGGTGACCGGGGGCTGCTCCTGCCCCTTGCGGGCTCGCGCTACACCGGTGCCCGGAAGCCGCCGATCTCTCGCTCGAGCAGCTCGGCAAGGCGCAGCGGGGTGCGGTCCTCGAGCATCGGGCCGATGAGCTGCACCCCCACCGGAAGGCCTTCGGGGGACCGGCCCGCGGGAATGGCGGTGGCGGGCAGGCCGGGCATGGTGGCCACACCGGCCCAGACGAGCTGATCGAAGTAGGGGTGGCCGACGCCGTCGATGTCGAGTCGGCGGCGCAACGGATCGGGGTCGTGGTCGTGCGGGAACGCCGGGGTGGGCGTGATCGGACACACCACGGTGTCGAACTCGGCGAAGAGCTGCCGCCAGGCGTGGCGGTGCAGCTCGCGGCGGCTGTTCGCCTCCATCCAGTCGCGGTGGCTGAACACCATGGCGCGCAGCCGCGTGGCGTCGAGGCTCTGGTCGTCCTCGCTCAGCTCGGCGGCCCGGATCCGCAGCTGCTCGTACCCCTCGACGGGAAAGCGCGCGACGGAGCCGGAGATCAGCAACTGCGTGTAGAGCACCCCGGCCTCGGCCAGGTCGGGCAGCAGCGGACTGTGCCGTTCGACGCGGGCGCCGCCGTCGATCAGGGCGTCGGCCACCCGCTGCACGCCCGCCCGTACGGCGGACCCGGTCGGGATGAGCGGGTGTTCGTCGAGGACCAGGACCCGGAAGTCGCGGAGCCGCTCGTGTCGGGCGGGCGGCAGCGTCACGTCGTGGGCCACGCCGAGCGTCAGCGGGTCCGGTCCTGCCATGACGTCGAGCAGGAGCGAGAGGTCGCGGGCCGTGCGCGCCATCGGCCCGACGACGGCGAGGTCGGACTCGACGGGCAGGGCGGGCCCTGGCGGCGGGACCATGCCGCGGGACGCCGCGAGGCCGAGTGTCGGCTTGTGCGCGTAGACGCCGCAGAAGTGGGCGGGGGTGCGCAACGAACCGGCGATGTCGGAGCCGATGGACAGCGCGCCGAATCCACAGGCGAGGGCCGCCGCCGATCCGCCGGAGGAGCCACCTGACGTACGGCCGTGGTCCCACGGGTTGTTGGTGGTGCCGTAGATCTCGTTGAAGCTCTGCACATCCTGCAGGCCCAAGGGCACGTTGGTCTTGCCGAGTATGACCGCGCCCGCGTCCTTGAGCCGCGACACCTGCACCGCGTCCTCGGCCGGTACGAAGTCCCGGTGCGGCGGCATGCCCCAAGTCGTGGGCAGTCCGGCCATGTCGAAGGACTCCTTGACCGTGACCGGGAGGCCGAGCAGCGGCCGGTCCTCACCGCGGGCACGCGCTTCGTCCGCGTCGCGCGCGGCGGCCCGCGCACGGTCGAAGTCCGGCACGCAGATCGCGTTGACCGCCGTGTCGTCCCGCTCGATACGGGCGATCGCCTCGTCGGTCAGTTCCGCCGAGGACACCTCACCCGCGCGCAGCGCGGCCATGAGTTCTTCGGCCGTCTGAAAAATCCGTTCCGTGAACATGAATCGGACAGTACGGGGCCCTCGGTGAAGCCATAAAACGCCTCTTCGCGCAACGGGACGAACCGGCGAGCCAGCCCGGTCCGGTGCAGTCCGGTGACTACGCCGGTGCCGACCCGACCAGCGGCCCCCAACGCGTCATATGACGCACCGACCCCGCAGCGCCGTCTTGACCCCACTGCTCCCTCGCGGTTGCATGCCTGTGGTCCTCTGGTGAGGAACTGGAGGAGAAGCCGTGTCCTTCTTGGGGGGAAAATGACGGTACATCCGAACCGGAGCACCACCAGACATGTGCGGGCCGCCCTGAGCGTGGCGGTCGCCGTCTGCGCGGTCACGGCGGCGCTGCCCGCAGCCGCCTCGGCCGGGCCCACGGCCCCCGAGGGCGTCGCGGGCGGCCGCGGAGCCGGTGTCGAGAGGATCACCGTCGCGGGCGACGGCACCCAGGCCGACGGCAATTCGTCCGGCGCCTCGATCACACCCGACGGCCGCCACGTCGTCTTCTCGTCGTCGGCGAAGAACCTCACGCCCGACGCCCCGGAGCCGGGCGACCTGGTGTACGTGCGCGACCATCGGACGAGCCAGACCAAGCGGATCGGATCACTGTCCCCGCTCCAGCCCCCGGTGATCAGCGGCGACGGGGAGCACGTCGCCTACCCGGTGCAGTGGGTGAACAACGTGCGGATCCGCCAGTACCAGGTGAGCACGGGAGCGACGGTGTCCGCCAACTGCTCGGCCTACAGCTGCAACCAGCCCTCGCTGAGCACGGATGCCCGCCACATCGCCCTGGTCATCCGCAAGCCATCGGCGTCCGGCCAACGCATCGAGGTGCACGACTGGGACACCGGCACCAAACAGACCCTCGCCGACTTCGGCCACACCCAACCGTCCGCCCCGTCCATCAGCGGCGACGGCCACCGTGTCGCCTACCAGGACGGCAAGGCACAGGACGTCTTCGTGTGGGACCCGACCGGTGCCACCGCCTCCGGCCCGATCGAGGGCCCGTCCAAAGCGGCGACGCTCGTCCAGCTCAGCGACGACGGGAACAAGGTCGTCTACCTCTCGGGCTCCGACACCTACGTCCACGACGTGAGCGCGGGCACCGCCCAACTGGTGCCGAACGCGCGGGGCGTGGCCATTGATCCCACCGGCCGCTATCTGCTGTACGCCCCGCACGACACGACCGGCCCCTCGCTCGTGCTGCGCGACCTGCCGACGGGCACCGACGAGACCGTCGCGCACCAGCCCGCCTCGGCCAGGCCCGACGCGGTCAGCGCCGGCGGGCGCGATGTGGTCTTCCAGTCCACGGCCGACGACATCGTGCCCGGTGACACCAACGGCAAGTCGGACGTGTTCGTGCGCCACTTCCTCTGACCTGCGGGGCTCCGGTCGGGCTCTGACGGGCGACACCACCCACCCGGGCATCGAGCAAGGCGCCAGCGCAGCGCTCAGCCAGGTGCTACGGGGCTGCTACTGCCGGGTGAACTGGCGGAACAGCCCGTCGCCCGTGGGGCCCTCGGAGCGGAACCCGCACTGTGTGAGCAGCCGCTCGGCCCGACCCGCAGGGAACACCCGGTACGGGCAGCACATGTGCGCCACGATCTCGCCCGACCCGGCTCGTCCTTCCGTACCGCCCTGCTTGACGTAGTAGTCCTTGACGAAGACCCCGACGTCGACCTGGCGGACCTCCTGGGCATACACGAGGCCGCCGGGCAGCGGGCGCTCGTAGGCGTGGTGTGGGACCTGGACGGCCAGGGCCAGGATGCCGTCGGGCGCCAACGCGTCGTGCAGGTGGGCGAGCGCCGTGGCATTGTCCTCCTCCGTCACGAGGTGACTGCCGAGCATGATCGCGTCGTTCTGCTCGTCATGGATGAAGTACCAGATCCCACCCACGGAGTACGCCGCCTGGAAGGGCGCCGTAAGCACGGGTTCGCGGATGTCCCCGGCGACCAGCCGCACCCGCTCGCCGAGGCGGCGGCGCGCCTGCGCGAGCATGCTCTCCGTGTGGTCGATGCCCGTGATGGTGAGCCCGGAGGCCTTGAGGCCGAGGAGCTTGGCACAGACGAGACCGGTCCCCACTCCCAGCTCCAGGAGCTCGCGGCGGTCGCCGATGAGGGTGATCAGGGCGCGGGCGTAGGCGTCGTAGTCGTAGTAGCCGGAGGTCATGATCAGGTCGTAGTGGGCCGAGAGTCCCGCGTAGGAGTCACTCATGACCGGGGACCATAGCGAGGGCGGCACGGCGCCGCGACCAGTAGCGCCGCGACCACACCGCGGAGGCCAACAGACTTGCCCTGAGGGTCAGGACCAGCCGACCGATGCGTCGAGCGGAGATAGGGGACCGTCAGGTGAGGTTGTTCCCGCGGAGCCACGTCAGGGAGGTGTCCGCCAGTTCGGGCCAGCCGCTGTCGACGATGAGGGAGTGGCCTCGGTCCTCGAAGCACTGGTACTCGGTGGAGGCGCTGGAATGGCGGTACTGCTTGAACGTGGAGCGGGTGAGGACGTCGGGGACGGTGTGGTCCAGCTTGCCGGACAGCAGGAGCAGCGGCCCGCGGGACTCGTTGCCGGTGTTGACCTTGGCGGGGGAGTTGGGGGCGAAGTTGCCCAGTGCCAGCTGGAACAGCGGCCGGGCCGGGCTGGGTATCGTCCACTGCTCGAACAGGTCGTCGGACTCCTCCTGGGACACCGCGTTGGCGAAGGCGTACCGGAACTGGGCGGGGTTGAGGGAGACCGTGCGTTTGGTGTTGGCCGGGTTGCGCAGGAACGCGAACGCCGACTTCGCTTGTGCCGGGCCGATGGCCTTGACGCCCTTGATCTGACCGGGGCAGATCGCGATCGCGGCCGCCCCGAGGTTCTGGCCCAGGAGGTGCTGGGCGATGAAGCCGCCCACGGAGTGCCCGATCAGGATCGGCGGGGTGTCGAGGCCGCGGATGATGCGGGCATGGTGTTCGGAGATCTCGGCCAGGCCGACACCGGCCTGTGGCCCGGGCTTTTCACGCGCTTCGGCGACGGTGTCCGGGACTCCGGGCCATTCCGGCAGAAGGGGCTCGTAGCCGGCTTCCCGGAATCGCTCGGCCCACCCTTGCCAGCTTGTCGAGTGAAGCCACAGACCATGGATGAACATGACGCGCGTGCGGTTCGCTGCCATGGGGTACCTCCTGTGGAGTTCCCTCTCTCGCTCCCTGGGGAACACCCCGCCGGTCGGCGGAGTGCGCGCGGCACGCGCTCTGACATGCGCCGATGCACGTGCGGCACCGTACGAGGACCACTCGTTTCCAGTCTGGCACCGCGTGTCCGTGAACGCGCGCGGGAGCGGCGCGCACCCGCGGAGACGGGCGCGGTGAGCCGCACACTTTGTCCTCACGGCCGCGCCGCCCGACACTCCTCTGGCCGGTCTTCGCCGTCACGTCCGTGTGTCTCCTGCTGATCTCGCTACCGTGGCCGCCGGCCGGGCCTCATCGGCGAGGACCGGCGAGGAAGCGACGAAGGGGCACACACCATGACGTTCACGCCTTGGCAGGACCGGTCTGTCATCGTGACCGGAGGGACGCGCGGGATCGGGCACGGCATCGCCGAACTGTTCGCCCGCCAAGGCGCCGCCGTGCTGCTCACGGGCCGTGACGCGGAGACGGCCCGCAAGGTGGCCGACCACCTCGCGCAGGTCACCGGCGGGCGGGTCTCAGGGATCGGCATGGACGTGCGGCAGCCGGAGCAGATCCAGGAGATGGCGGCCGAGGCGGAGCGGCGCCACGGTGGCATCGACGTGCTGTGTGCCAATGCGGGGGTCTTCCCCGAGCGTCCGCTGCGGGAGTTGACCGCCGAGGACGTGGACGAGGTCCTGGGCGTCAACCTGCGCGGCTCCATCCTCTCCGTACGCGCTTGTCTGCCCGCCCTGGAACGGGCGGCCGGGCGCGGCCGTGTCCTTCTGACCTCCTCGATCACCGGGCCGACCACCGGCTACGCGGGCTGGTCCCACTACGGGGCCAGCAAGGCGGGGCAGCTGGGCTTCCTGCGCGGGGCCGCCCTGGAGCTGGCGCCGCACGGCATCACCGTAAACGCCGTCCTGCCCGGCAACGTCCGTACCGAGGGCCTGACCGACCTCGGGCCGGACTACCTGCGCCGGATGACCGACTGCATCCCGCTGGGCCGCATCGGCGAGACGTCCGACATCGCCCACGCCGTCCTCTTCCTCGCCTCCGACGAGGCCTCCTTCATCACCGGCCAGACCCTCACCATCGACGGCGGCCAGACCCTCCCCGAATCCCTCGACGCCTTCGCCGCCCGCCCCTGACCTTCGATGGACCTTCGATGGCGCACAGCGGCCCGCACAGGGCGCCCACGTGGCCTCTGTGCGGGTCGTTCAGGGCAAGGGGCCGCCCCGCGCGGTGACCCACAGGTCGTACCACTCCTCGTGGGTGAGTTCGGGCTCGCGGCCGACGGCGTCGCGGCAGGCGCGGATGCGTTCGGGCCGGCTGGTGCCGATGACCGGGGCGATGCGGGCCGGGTGGCGCTGCAGCCACCACAGCAGGATCGTCTCCGGTGTGGTCTGTTTGCGTTCGGCGAGGTCGGAGACGAGTCGCGCGGTCGGTGAGTCATCGGCGCCGGTGTAGCGGCCCTGGGCGAGGGCGCCCCAGGCCTGGAGCTGGATCTCGCGGGCGTCGCAGTACTCGACGGTCCCGTGCGGGAAGCCGTTCGCGGCCGCCGCCGGGGTGTTCACCAGGACGCCCGCCTCGACCCAGTCCCGGCTGCCCAGGCTCATCTCCAGCTGGTTGGCGACCAGCGGGATGTCGAGGTGGCTCTGGAGGTGCTCGATCTGCGCGGCGCTCATGTTCGACACACCGAAGCGGCGCACCAGACCCTGCCCGTGCAAGGAGGTGAGGGCCTTCGCGATGTCCTGCGGGTCGGCCAGCGGGTCGGGCCGGTGCAGCAGCAGTACGTCGATCACGTCGGTACGCAGCCGGGTGAGGCTCTTCTCGACGCTCCGGACGATGTGCGTGCTCCGCAGGTCGTACATGCCGGGGTGGTGGCCGTCGGCCTGCCGGATGCCGCACTTGGTCTGCACGACGATGCGCTCCCGCAGCCCGGACGCCCGGCCGAGCAACTCGCCGAAGACCGCCTCGGCCTTGCCGCGCCGGTAGATGTCGGCGTGGTCGAACACCGTCATGCCGACGTCGAGGGCAGCCTCGACGGCGGCCTCGGCGTGCGCGATGTCCGCGGCGGTGTACGGCACGCTGTCCCAGGTACCGCCGAGCCCCATGCACCCGTACACCGGCTGTCCGGCGCGTACGTCGGTCTGTTCGGCCATGCGTCGCCCTCCCTCTGTCCCCGTGGTCCTTGTGTCCCAGTGGCCCTTCACTTCTGAGATGTGCCCAGGACACACGTTCTTACTGCAGGTCTTCCTTGTCGCAGGCCTTCGTTCACGGCGCTTCAGAGCATCGCCGCTCCCGCCACGGCCGTCGCCGCGAGTACGACGGTGACCACGACGTTGAACGTCACGTCCTGCCCCTCCGAGCGGTGTTCGGCCGCGCGGTCCAGCGTGAATTCGGCCGGGTCGGCGGCCGTGTAGTGGACCGTCACTTCACGGCCGTACGCGTTGGCGGGGTCCGGCAGGTGCGACGTGCAGTGGGCCGTGACGGCTGTGCCCTCGCGGGTGGTGAACGACACGACCGGAGTGATGGTCGTCAAGGTGTGGCCGTCGTCCTGGTCGACGCTGACGTCTTTCAGGACCGCGACGACCTGCCCGCGCACGCTGTCCATCGCCGCCAGTCTCTCGACGCGCCGGTTCTTGGCGCGTACTGGCCCGGGCAGATGAGCGGCGGCGAAGACGGCCCCCGGCCCGCCGAAGCCGATCAGAGCCCACGGCCACCCCCGGCCGACCGCGGCGAGGACCACAAGGCCGACGTAGACGAGGAAGACCGCGAAACCGGGCCGGCCCAGGCCACGACTGGCCTCCTGCACGGTGTTGGAGAATCGGTAGGCGTGCGGTCTGCCTCGGGGATGGCTGACCCCGATCTCCCGGCCCTCCCACGCGCAGGTGATCGTTTCGCCGCGCTCGCCGTCGTTGGTCACGATCACGTCTTGACCCGAGGCCGGGTCCCGGTAGGAGACGACCACCGATATCCCGCCCGCCCGGGAACCGCCGTGCCGGGGCTCCCGCACCCGCTCGATCCGTCCGGTGAGCCGGACCGTGCGCTGCGCCTTGGTCACCCCGGCCAGCGACATGCCGTAGCCGACCAGCGCCGCCACACCCCACGCCGCACACCACAGCGTCAGGACCTCGTCCCACCCCATGCGCCCCTCCTCCTGACGTTCCGGTCAACTTCCGCTGTGCCGGAGGACGTTGCCCCGGCCGTCCGCCTCCAGCGTTCCGGTGCCCCCGCCGCCGGTGACCACGACCCTGAGGGTGAGCGAGCCGGTGACCCCGTCGGCGGTGAGCTGCCAGCTCCGCGGGGACTCGACGCCGAGGGTGGTCCTGGCCTCCTCGACCAGGCCCGGCACACGGTCGTAGGGCAGGGACCGCGCGTCGAACCCGGCCCCCTTCACACCACGGGAGGCGAAGACGACCGTCAGCAGGCGGTCCTGCACCACGACGGTGAGCGCCCGGCGCCGGTCCGCGCTCCGCGTCAACGACTCGACGGCCTTGCGCAGTTCACCCTCGTCGAGCATCGACTGGCCAGGGCCGAGGGTGACCGTGCCCGTCGCCGACGTCACGGTGCTCGTGGACGACGAGGAGGAGACGGACGGCCTGGGGGAGCCGCTCTCGCTCCCGTCGGAGCCGAACAGGTCGGCACGGAACAGCAAGAGCACGGCGGCCGAACCGAGCAGCAGCCCCAACAGCGTGAGGAGCGAGCCGGAACAACCCCCCTCGGTCTCGCTCTTCATGGCCGGACCGGGCACCGAGTCCAGCCGGGCCGCGGCGGCCCGCTCCTCCCACTGCGGCGTCGGCCGCCTCACGATCCGCGTCTTCCACGGCCGGTCCGGCGGATACTCCACCACCACGACCCCGCGCGGCCGGTAGTCGGGCAACTCGACGAGGTTGACCTCCTGCCGCATCTCGACCCGGAACGCGGATGCGTCGTCCGGCACGACGGACAGCTCGAACCGCACCGGCACATCGCTGGTCTCGCCCCCGACGGCCTCCAGGCTCTCGATCATCGCGAGCGCCACACGCGGCACGACCGCGGCCTCCCGGGCACGGCGCGGCAGCGTGGCAAGGAAGAAGACGAGCCCGAAGACCGCGGGAAGGGCGAGCCCCGTGACGATCAGCGGCACCTTCTCGACGACGCAGCCCCCGATGAAGGCGGTCAGCGACGCCCCGATCACCCCGCCCGTCAGGAACCCCAGAGCGAGGTCGGCGGGCTTGTCGTGCGTGGGCGGTGCGCCCGCGGTGATCGTCATGGCGCCGATTGTGCACATCATCGGTGACGGCCGACAGGCCCTGGGATGAGGGTTCGCCGTCGCGGCCCGCAAGGGTAGGCGTGGTGAGCGAGTTCATGGCCGCGGTCGGGTGCTGCGTCAGCTGCTGTAGCAGTACCGGTTGCTGAGTGGAACGTTGTCGAATCGCACCGTTCTCCACGCGGTGGCGGGCGTCGCGCCCCACAGGACGTTGACTCTCACCACCAGGCACCCTCCCCGGTTGTACGCGGCGCGGGTGTTGTTGAAGGCGCTGTTGTAGTAGTAGGCGATGGCGATGGCACATGCTCCCTTGGCCACGGGGTGCGGGAGGTTGCCGCAGATGACGGTGCTGGCTGTCGCCACCTTCCAGCCGTGGTTGTCGAACTTCGATTTGATCCAGCGCGTGGTGGCCTTGCTGAAGTACCAGGAGCAGGTGACGATGCCGCAGTTCCTCTTCACCCACGGGTCGGCGACCACGGGGAAGCGGGGCGAGACGGTGGCGCCGGAGGTGTCGGCGGCCGGCGTGAGATCGATGTTGAGCTTGAGGGTGTTGCCCTCGATGGTGTAACTGGTGGGCCAGGTCCGCCCGTTCGCGTCCTTGGCCCAGGGCTTCTGGATCCGGGTCACCTCTTCGAGGAGCACCGCGGGTTCCGTGGTGCTGGCGTGCTCCTTGACGATGAGTGCGCTGCCGTCGAGTTCGTCGACGGCCAGCCGGGTGCCGGTGGGCAGGTCCAGGGGGAAGGAGTAACTGGTCGGGGCGGAGGCGTCGTCGAGGTGTGCGAAGGTGCGGAAGCCGCCGTCGGTGGTGGGCTGCACGCCGATGGAGTGGTGGGCGCTGGTGCCGTCGTAGAGGACGGTTCCCCCGGCCGTGCGGGTGGCGGTGCCGGAGGCGGGCAGCTTGAGGGTGGTGGTCCCCGAGTCGTTGCTGACCTTGATGCCCTGCTGCGGGTCCCGTGGCACCTTCACCGTCGTCGTACCCGAGTCGTCGGTCTTGGTGGTGATGGCGATGTTCTCGCTGTCACTGTCCACGGTGCCGCTGACGTCCGCGGTGCCCGTGATGTTCTCGATGGCCTCGCCGACGGTGGACGGGGCCGGGAAGCTGCGGTCGACGAGCTCGGCGTAGGACAGGACGTCGACCCAGACGGTCACCGGGCTCGATCCGGTGTTGTGGAGGTTGACCTTCCCGTCACCGCCGAGCTTGGCGAGGGTGAAGCCAGTGGCCTCGCTGTCGGGAACGTAGCTGACCGTGGGGCCCGGGGCGGCGGCGGTCTGGGTGGGGTGCACCTGGATGCCGCCCGTTCCGGTGCCGAAGGCGGTGACACTGATGCCGACGGCCGTGGTGTTGAGGACGGGGACGCCCGCCACGCCTCGCGGGTCCACGACCTTGTCACCGCCTGCCGGGATCACCAGCTTCTCGGCGACCCTGACCGGGGGAACAGAGCGCAGGTCGGCACGCTGGGCGGTACCGGTGGAGCGGGTGAAGTAGCCGACCACGTCGACCGCGACGTCTGCGCTGCCCCAGCCGAGGTTGTGGATGTTGACCGCGCCGTTGGCACCGATCTTGACGATGGCGAAGTTCTGCTGGGCCGCGTCCTTGGGGTAGTCGATGGTGGCGTCGGCAGGCCAGCCCTCGCCCGCGGGGTAGACCCGTATGGTGCCCGTGGAGGTGCTCTTGGCCGTGACGGTCAGCGCGACGGCGGTGACATCGGCGGCGGGTACGCCGCCCTTGCCGAGAGGCTTGAGTTCGAGGTTGCCCCCGCCGCCGAGGCCGGTGGGGTTCAGGACGCGCTGGGGCGGCAGGGCCACATAGGAAGAGCCCTGGCTGTCGTCCTGTCGCAGGGTGTAGCCCTGAACGTCCAGATATACGCGCATGGTGGCCGTGCCCTGGTTGACGACCTTGATCTGGCCGTCGGAGCCGACCCTGGTCACCAGCGTCGTGGATGCGTAGTGGGCCTTGTCGTAGCTCACGCTGGTCGCGTCCGGCTCCAGCTCGCCCGACGGATAGACGACCACCGTCCCGGAGTCGCTGTCGCCCTTGGCGGCCACGTTCACGGCGACCGAGTCGAGCCCCGTGGCCGGAAGTCCCGCGGTACCGGACAGTCTCACCGTCAGCGTCGCGCCGGGTTCCACCGCGACGTTGTCCAGCACGCGGGCCCTCATCGGGACGTACTGGCCGCCCGAGGGGTCGGCCCCGCCCCGGGGTCTGCGTGCTTCTTCTGCGCCCTGGGCTGCTGCTGGCGCTCCCTGTGTGCTCAGTGCCGGGGCGCTGGCCGGGCCGGAAGTGGCCGCGGCGGACGGCGCGTTGAACACCAGGCCGGTGGACAGCAGAAGGAAGGCCGTAAGAGCGGACAGAGCGGTATGGCGAATGCGCACGTGACTCCCCCTGTTCTCGGGTTGGTCGCGAAACGAGAAGTGTCTGCGGACGCGGCAGCACTCACGCTGCGGGCGGTCCGGCAGCCGGGGTGAGCGTGGCAGGTGTGGCCTTGGATGAGAAGGCTGAGTGAAGACGATGAGGAAAATGTGAGGCTGGTGGCCGGTTCGCGGGCCTTGCGGCCTCCCCTCCCTCATAGGGGTGAACTAGGCCCGTGCCCCGACATCCAGACGCGAGTCGAAGGTGTAATCGAAACGGCTCCTCGTCGTCGGTGCCCTCTGGAAGGCTCGGTACCCGGGGCAGCCGCTGACCGTGCGCATGCGGATATCCGACCAAGGAGCATTCCCCATGACTGCTGAAATCTCCCCGCAGCCCTTGGACGCCTTTCTCAGGTCCGTCGCCTCGACCACGTACGAGGAAGCACGCCGACTGCCTGGCGCCGCCGTCGCGAGTGCACAGGACTTCGACGAGATGCAGGCGTACGTCCTGGATCTCTACCAGGGCGTCGACACCGTCGAGAGCTACGTCGAAACCGACGGCCAAGTCGTCGACTGCATCCCCGAGGACGCGCACCCCGCCGCGCGCCGCTGGGGAGGCCTCGCCGTCGCTCCCGACCAAGGCCCCCCTCAACCACCCGGCCCCGACCAGCCGATGACACAGGACCCGAGGTCGCGGGAAGCCGTGAGCCCACCGCCGCAGTCGGCCGTACGGAGCGCCCCCGCCGGTACCACGCCGCTGTACCGCACCACCCTCTCGGGGCTGTGCCGGTTCCCGAACCTCGCGGCCTCCTCGGCGAAGCAGAGGCCCCCCGCCGACGCCGAGGCAACGGCAGCCGCGCTCGGCAAGCGATACGCGACCGGCGAGCAGAACATCACCTGCCTGGGCGGAGCAAGCCGCATCAACGTGTGGAACCCGTTCGCCGCGGCGTCGAACCAGTCGACCTTCAGCCAGCAGTGGTACTACGCCGGACTGGAAGGACCCGTCCTGCAGACCGTGGAATGCGGCTGGCACGTCGACATCGAGATGTACGGCAACGCCACGCCCCACTTCTTCGTCTTCTCCACCCGGCGGAACTACGAAGCCGGACACTCCTTCTACAACGACAAAGGCCAGGCGTTCCAGCCGGTCTCCAACCCCTACGTCCGTCCGGGCGCCCCGCTGGCGGTGTCGCAGAGCGGCGGCACGCAGGTCGAGCACAAGATGGGCTTCTACTTCACCAACAACGCGTGGTGGCTCTACTTCGACGACCACGCGATCGGCTGCTACCCGGCGGCATGGTTCGACAACGGGCCGATGGCCACCAACGCCGCCCGCGCCAAGTTCGGCGGCGAGGTCGGAACCCTGATCACCCAGTGGCCCCCGATGGGCTCCGGACAACGCGCGTCGGCGGGCTTCGGGCAGGCGGCGTACCAGCGCGTCGCGTGGGTGTACCCCGTGAGCGGCGGCACGGTGCACGCGAACCTCTCGGAGGCGGGATCGGTGCACGGCCCCTGCTACTCCCTCCAGATCACCAACAACTCAGGGTCCGACTGGGGGAGCTACCTGTTCTTCGGAGGGCCGGGCGGGAACTCCTGCTGAATCCCGCTGCCGCATGAGGGGCGAGGAAGGTGCCCTGGGGTGCGGCCAGTCGGCGCGGAGCCCCGGCCCGTCATGGGCCGGGGCTCCGCCGCGTGCGTGAACACCCCGCTGGTTGCGTGGTATGGCAAGCCGGGCTTCTGCATTCCCCCATCTCACCGAGGTTCGCCAATTCGCTAGGGTCCGCCACCCCTCGACCGTAAGTGGCGATCATGTCTTTGGCATAAGAATGTTCGCCGGGCGAGCTGTCGCCCCCTCCCGACATCTGAAGGGGTATGAGCGCACGGCAGTGCGCTGAACTGCGATGTTGAACAGTTTGATGAGCGATGCCTGGCCCGAGTACGTCGCGGGAGTCCTGGCCCTGGCCACCGGAGCGGCAGCCAGTGCCCTGGTCAACGCCTGGCGCCGACGCAGGCCGGGGCCGGACGAGGACCTCACGCCAGGAAATCGTGAATAGCCACACCACGCCCCCTATGGCGAAAGGAAAGGATGAGAAGACATGCCGGAACCAAGCAGTGTCGTCTTAAGGACGACGAAAAACGTCATCAGTAAGACGACACTTCCGCGATACCCCGATGCCGAAATCAACCGCGGTGATGCCTGGCGTCATCTGCACACGCCCCAATCACCCGGCGCGCACGCCTGGCTGGGGGAGATGGCTCAGATCACGAGCGCGCTACCGCACACGGGGGCACTGGCCGATATCGCCGCCAAGTACGACCGGATCACCGAGTTGGTCGAACGAGACGCCGCGGACCACGTCACCGAGACCGATCTGCTCGCCGCCCTGCTGCTCACACGCCTGCTGCGCGACAAGCTTCTGACGGACGAGTCACGGCTGATCGCCGCTGCCCGCCACCAGAACGTCATCTGGTCCCGGATCGCGACGGCACTGGAACTGCGCACCCGCCAGGCGGCCGAGCGCCGCTACCTGCAACTGCGCCGCGATCAGGATGACATCGTCGGCCACCCGCTGACGCAGAGCGAGCGCGTCGAAGCCGTCCGGACCCATCGCGACCGCCACGCCGAGCAGCGCTGGGCGGTCGCGCACCGCAGCGAAATCACCGCCCTAGCCCGGCGCTTCGCGGCAGTTCCCCACCTTCAGCAGCGTGCCGACCGGTGCCCCAGGGCCACCCGCGCCAACGCCGTCGCGGCCCTGCACGCCCACCGCTCCGGCGAGCCCGACCCGGCCCCGCTCCGCTCTGCCTGGCCCGCCCGGCTCGCCGAGGCGGTGCGGGCCGAGGCCGCCCACCGCGCGGCCCAGCAGCGGCATCTGCCCCGCATCGAGGACCTGCAGGACCCCGAGCGTTCCGCGCCGCCCGACCCCGACCGGCTGACCGCCGCTCAACAGGACCACCTCATCCACGAGATGTTCGGCCTGATCGGCTACGCCGTCGACAGCGACAGCGTCGACCTGGACGACCATCCGGAACTGGTCACCGCGATCCGTGCGCTGTACGCCGAGGCGGGCTCCCACGCCCCCCGTGCCCCCGAGGACTACGCGCCTCGGCCGCACAGGTGAGCTGAGGCCAGGCCGCTCCCGGCGGCGCTTCTGATGCTGGCATGACATGCCTGTGACCCACCGTCTCGTACCCGGTCCGGTGCGACCGCCGGTGCCTCACATGGGACCAGGCCCTCTTGCCGCGGCCCGGCCGGGCTTCCACACTGCGGGGCACGGGACCGGGGAGTGGGGGGGGCTCTGATGGCAGCGCGACGGCGTCGGCGGTTGCGGAAGCGGACGCGCAGGCAGGTGCAGGGCTGGGGCAGCGTGGCGGCGCTGGCCGCTGGCCTGTGGGTGGCGGGGAACTGGGCGGCGGTGTGGCCCGTCCTGGCGGTCGTGTGCGCCCTGTCCGTGGTGGGCGGGGCGGGCTGGGGCCTGTGGCGTGCGCACCGGCGCGCGGTCGGCGAGGACCGGCACTGGCGAGCCCAGGAGGAGGCGCGGGCGCGCGAGCTGTCGATGACGGAAGTGGACGCGCTCTCCTGGCAGGAATTCGAGCGGTACGTCGCTGATCTGTGCCGAAGGGACGGCTGCACGAAGGTCGTCGTGAGCGGCAAGAGCGGCGACCTGGGCGCGGATGTCGTCGGCTGTCTCTCCGATGGCCGCAAGCTCGTCGTCCAGTGCAAGAAGTACGCGCCCCATCGCAGCGTGTCCTCGCAGGACATGCAGAAGTTCGTCGGCACCGCCCGCCTGGAACACGGTGCGGACGTCGCCCTGTTCGTCACCACCTGCCGTACGTTCACCAAGGCCGCCCTTGGCCTTGCGGTGCGTCAGGACATCGTGGCTCTGCACCGCGACCTGTTGGGCGCCTGGGTCAGGGGCGCGCATCTGGAGACGCTGATCCCGCTGAGCGGAAGCGGCGGCGGGGCTACGCGACCCCGGCCCGTCTGAGTCGGCCCCGCCTGCGGCAGGCACGGCCCCGTGGCAGCCGCTGCGCGAGAAGGCTCCGGGCGTGGTCGGCGAGGGCGACAGCGAGCCCTTCTACAACCAGAGCGGTGGCCTCCTGCGTCTGTTGTTCGGGTGCCTTCTCACCTGCGGCAGGGCATGAAACGGCCCTGCCGCGCGAGGGCGCGCCGTGTCGTCATCGCTCGCCCGGGCAGCCGTGCTGCCGTCCGCACCAAGGAGACGTTCGTGCCCGAGATCCCCCGCACCCCCGTCGGCCTGCTGCGGCCCGATGGCGCCCGCCTGGCCCTGTACCCGCACGGGCCGCGCGACCCCGACTTGGTGCTCGTCCTGGCGCACGGCTGGCAGGCGACCTCTGCCATCTGGGACAAGACCGTGGAACAACTGTCCCGGCCCAGGACCCTCGTAGTGCGCTACGACCAGCGCGGACACGGCAACTCCACCACCGGCACCGCCCGCCCGGCGATGTCCCTGCTGGCCGACGACCTCCACGCCGTCATCGCCGCCACCGCGCCCGGGGACGTACCGGTCGTCCTCGTCGGACACTCCATGGGCGGCGCGGCCGTCCTCGAACTGGCCGCTGCCCGGCCCCGGCTCTTCGGGGACAAGGTCACCGGGGCCTTGCTCGTGGCGACCAGCGGCGGCGGTCTCGACCTCGCGGCCGCCGGGTATCCGCTCCCGACGCGGTTGGTCGGCCTGATGCGGCACGTCATGGCCAGCGTGTGCGTGTACGCGCCCGGCGTGGCGCTCCGCCTGCACAACCTCTGGCAGCCGCGGCTGAGCACGCAGCCGCCCATGGACGTGGCCGGCCGGTGGTTCAAAGCGCTGATGCGCCACGACGTCACCGAGTTGGACGCCCTGCGGCGCATCCCCGTACACGTCCTCGTCGGGGAGGACGATCCCACCGTTCCGCCCGTCCACTCGCACCGCCTGGCCGCGCAACTGCCCGCGGCCCGGCTCCACGTCGTACCGCGCGGCTGCCATCGGCTGCCCACACGGCACTCGTCATCCGTTGTCTCCGTGGTCGAGCTGACCTGCGAGGAAGCCCTTCAGCACGGGGGCGGCGGCTCGCCGCGCGCGGCCGAGCCCGACGGGACCGGGACCGGTGCGGGGCCGACGGCGGTGCACACGCCACTCGCGTGACCGGCCATGTCCGGGCTACCGCGGCTCGGTGGTCCGGGCAGGGCCGCGCTGAGCCCCCACTCGGCCGGGGCCGCCCTGCGCCGGGGGCAGATCCAGCCGGGCCCAGACGGCCTTGCGGCCCGCGGCGCGGCCCCAGCCCAGGTGCGTGGCGAACGCTTCGACGAGTTCCAGGCCGCGCCCGCTGACGTCGTAAGGGTTCGACGCGCGCCGCACCGGCAGCTGTCTGCCGGTGTCGGTGACCGTGATGACCACGGACTCGCCCCTCAGCTGAAGGCGCAGGTTGTAGGGCGTGCTGTGGCGCAGGGCGTTGCTGACCAGCTCGGTCGTGATGAGGGCGGCGGCGTCGATGACATCGGCGTGGCCGTTCCGGCCGTCGAGCCAGCGTTCCAGGACGGCGATGGTGTAGTTGCGGGCGAACGGCGCCGCGCTCGGTTCGTTGCCGAGCGGCAGCACCGCGTCGGGGGGATCGGAGCTCATCCGCGCGGACCTCCCGGAAGGAGGGCTCCCGGCCCGGGGAGTATCGGCGGGCGATGTGAGGCGGTGGTGCGGGGGAAGAGCATGATCAACCTCAGGGTTGGCGCTGCTGTCCGTGCCGTGCGGGCCCCGTGCGGCACGCGGAGCGCGGGAGCCGTATGGGGGTAGACACAGTATCCACCATGCGTGTGATGCACACGCATGGCAATCTGGAGGCGCCAGCCGCCGCGGAACCGTGGCGGAAAACCAGCCACTGACCAGGGACGGGGAGATGCCGTGGCCCAGGCTCCGCGCGCGAGCCCGACGATCGCGCACCGTGTACTCGCCCGCCGTCTGCAGCGCGTACGCGTCGAACAGGCACGGCTCAGCCCCGCGCAGGCCGCCCAGCTCGTGGGCACCACCCACATGACGATCCGCCGCATCGAGAGCGCGGCCACCAGCATCAACACCGTCCAGATCGAGCAGCTGCTCCAGGCGTACGGTGTACGGGGCGACGCCCTGCGCACCCTCCTCGAACAGGCCCGTCAGGCCGCCGAACCCGGCTGGTGGCACCATCGCTACCGCCCGGTCATGAGTGCGGCCTACCAGCACTGGATCGCGCTGGAGAGCGCCGCCTCCGCCATCCGCCTGTGGGCACCCGGGCACGTGCCGGGCCTGCTGCAGATCCCGGCCTACACCGCGGCCCTGCACCGCGCGCTGCACCCCGAGGCGCCGCCCGCGCACATCGACCTGGCCGTGGAACTCGTCCACGAGCGGCAGCAGCGCCAGCGGCAGCGCGGCGCCCGCCTGTGGACCGTCCTGTCCGCCGCCGCCCTGCACCCCGTCATCGGGGGGCCGGGCGTGCGCCGCGCCCAGCTCCAGGCACTCGAAGCGGGCCTGGCCGAGCAACGCACCGCCCTCCAGGTCATGCCCCTGGACTCCGCGCCGTACCCGCTCCTCGGGGCGCCGCCCGTACGGCATCTGCGCGTGGACGCCGACATCCCCGACCACGTCGTGGAACACCGGCCCTTCGCCACCACCATCACCGACGACGAGGCCACCGTCGCCCGCTGGCGCCAGGCCCTGAACGGCACCGCGGCCGCCGCCACCTGGCCGACCACCCTCACCCCGCACCTGCCCCCGGAGGAGGGGGCCGTCGCGCGCGTTCCCTGAACCTGGGCCAGTCACCCCGCGGGGTCAGGGGCGATCGGCGCTGCCGGGCTCAGCCCCAGGTCTGGCCGGCCGGTTCCTTGATGGTGTGGTTGAGGCGGTTGAAGAAGTTGGTCAGTGCGATCTCCAGGTTGATCGCGCCGATCTGCTCCTCCGTGAAGTGGGCGTTGGCCTCTTCCCAGATCGCGTCGGTGACGCCCGCCGCGCCGTCCTGTATCCGGGTGGCGGCCTCGGTCAACGCCAGGGCCGCACGCTCCGCTTCGGTGTAGAACGGCGCCTCGCGCCACGCCACCGCATTGTGCAGCCGCTCGTCGGTGTCACCGGCCTTCTTGCCCCCGGCCACACTGGCGTAGACGCACGCCGAGCAGCCGTTGATCTGGCTGGCGCGCAGGTGGACCAGTGCGAGCAGCTTCGGATCGACGCCCCCGGCGGCGATCGCCTTGTGGAGGTGCTGGACGGCGGTCCACACATCGGGGTTGTTCGTGTTCTTGTTCTTGAGGCGGTTCTCCATGGGAGAGTGCTCTCCTTCATCGGGTTACGTTGCGGGGCGGTTGCCCGTCATCCCTATGACGGAGCAGCTCTCACGGAGGTAACACGATGTCTGGCACCACGCCCACGGACCCGATCGCCGAAGCCTTCGAGTCCCACCGCGACCGGCTCAGAGCCGTCGCCCACCGCGTGCTCGGATCGCACGCCGACGCCGAAGACGTGGTCCAGGAGGCATGGCTGCGCCTGTCCCGCCAGGACGCCGACACCATCAACAACCTCGGCGGCTGGCTGACCACCGTGGTCGGCCGCATCAGCCTCGACGTGCTGCGCTCGGGCCGGACCCGCCCGGAAGTCTCCTTCGACGACCGGCCGTCCGAAGCCACCGTCACGCTCGACACCGCTCCCGCTCCGGACGAACTCGTGTCGCTCGGGGACTCCGTCGGTCTCGCGCTCCTGACGGTCCTCGACTCGCTGCGCCCGGACGAACGGCTGGCGTTCGTCCTGCACGACGTGTTCGCCGTGCCGTTCGCGGAGATCGGCACCATTCTCGGCAAGTCCGCCGACGCGACCAAGATGCTCGCCAGCCGGGCTCGCAGGAAGGTGCGGTCCGCCCAGGAGCAGCCGACGGGTGCCGGGCGACAGCAACGCGAGGTGGTCCAGGCCTTCTTGGCCGCGGCCCGCGACGGTGAGTTCGAGCAGTTGCTGCACGTTCTGCACCCCGAAGTGAAGTTCACCGTCCACACCCCGAACGGCAGGTTCGTCACGCTGGGAGCCACCGAAGTCGCCACCCGCGCCCGCGTGGCCGGCGGTGCGGCCCGCGGACACGCGGCCACCGTGAACGGCTGCCCCGGCGTCATCGCCTGGAGCGCGGACGGTACCCCCCTCTCCGTCCTGGCCTTCACCGTCACCGACGGCCGCATCACCGAGATCACCGCCGTGATCGACCCGGCCGTACTCGCCGTCATGGGCCTGCCGGACCCGGTGTGACTCCCTGCTGACGGCGGGCCGTTCGTCCGCGAACCCGGGTTCGTGGAGGGTCAGCGGTCGCGCGATCCCCGCAGGAGGCGCTGGACGGCATCGGCGACAAGCTCGTCGGGGCGGTGCTCCGGAGGCAGGCTGTCACCGGCGACGAACGTGGCGATGCCCTGAAGACAGGCGAGGAGGATCACGCCGAACCGCTCCGGGTCGCTGATCGCCCCGCCACTGTCCGCGAGGAGGCCGAGCAGGGTCCGGGCGCAGGCGTCCGATGCGGCGCGCAGCTCCGGCGCCGGGTCGCGGTGCTTGCGGGCGTACATCAGTTCAAGGAGCGCCGGGTGCCCGGTCGCGAACCCGACGTAGGCGAGGGAGGCGCCGCGCAGCCGCTCCTCGAACGTCCCGTCACTGGATACGGCGGCCTCAAGCGCTGCTTCGAGCCGTCCGAAGCCCTGGGTGGCGAGCGCGTCGAGCAGGGCGAGGCGGTCGGCGAAGTGCCGGCTGGGGGCCGCGTGCGAGACGCCGAGGTCGCGGGCCAAAGAGCGCAGCGAGAGCGCGTCGGCGCCGTCGGTGGCGACGACTTCCTCGGCGCGGGCCAGCAGCTCGGACCGGAGATTCCCGTGGTGGTACGCCATGGCGGCACCCTAGCATTCGATGTTGTCGTTGACATCATTGTTGTCGGTGGCTACATTGAGGGCGTGGGGCAAGGCGGAGCTCGTCGAGCGCGTTCGCCTCGAACCCGTCGACGAGACGAGCTGCCGGATCGTGTACCGGGCGGCGTTCGACCTGACCAGGCCCGGCAAGCTGCTCGCCCGCCCCCTGCGGGGCTTCCTCGACCGGGCCATCGGACCGACGCTCCAGCGGATGAGTGACGCCGCCGTGGAGCGGCAGAAGGGAACCGTGAACCGATGAGGGTAGTTCTGTTCGGCGCGACCGGCATGGTCGGCCAAGGGGTCCTGCGGGAGTGCCTGCGCGACGAGCGCGTGAGCGAAGTCCTCGTGCTCGGACGTACGACTCTCGGCGTCGAGCAGCCGAAGCTGCGGGAGATCGTCGCCCCCGACCTGGCGGAACTGGTGACCCGGCCGGACATGGCGAAGGAGCTGTCCGGATACGACGCCTGCTTCTTCTGCCTCGGCGTCTCCGCCGTCGGCATGACCGAGGAGGCGTACCGCCGCGTCACCCATGACCTCACCTTGTCGGTCGCACGCGCCCTCTGTGCCCAGAACCCCGGCCTCACGTTCGTCTACGTGTCCGGGCAGGGCACCGACAGCACCGAACAGGGCCGGACGATGTGGGCCCGGGTCAAGGGGAAGACCGAGAACGACCTGCTCGCCCTCCCGATGACCACGTACCTCTTCAGGCCCGGCTACATCCAGCCCCTCCACGGCATCACCTCCAGGACCCGCCTGTACCGGGCCCTCTACGCGGTGCTCGCCCCGCTCTACCCCCTCCTGAGGCGGCTGCTGCCGCACCAGGTCACCACCACCGAGCAACTCGGGCGCGCGATGATCGCCGTAGCTGCCACCGGGGCACCCGAGCCCCACCAGGGCCCCCGGGGGATCAACGACCTCGCACGCATCGGCCGGACCGCCTGAGCGACCACGACCGCACACCACGGTGGCGGCGGTGAGGAGTGTGACCTAGCGTCGATGGCATCACTCAGCGTCATGAGCAGGAGGGTCGCTCACGCATGGCTGTCCATCGGGTTGTCACTCTCGCCTTCGGCGATCCCGAGCAGTGCCGGGTCGCCTACGCCGATGCCCTGCGGCTGCCGGGCCTGCGCCAGGTCGCGGTCCTGGAGCGCGCCGCAGACGGCACGCTGGACGTTCCTCTCGGCGAGAACACGGAGGCGGGCGAGGCGACGGTCGGCGCCGGGGCGGTGGGCGGGCTGCTCGGCCTCGCCGCCGGTCCGCTGGGCGCGCTCCTCGGGGCCACGGCGGGCGCCGCGCTCGGCAGCACCCTCGAGGCGCAGCGCGAGGGCGAGGAGTACGCCGCGATGATCCTGCTCAGCGCGGACGTGGAGGACGGCACGAGCCTGCTCGTCCTGGACGTCAAGGAGGCGGCCGAGGGACCGGTCGACGAGCTGGCGGACCGCTACGGCACGGTGGCGCGGCGCGAGGACGCGAAGGACTTCGCCGCCCGGGCCCGTACCGCGTGGAAGAACGCCTGACCCCGGCCCTTCCCGGTGCGTCCGCCGACGGGCGTCACGTGGCGGACTGCGGGGCGCGCGCGAACCAGCGGGCGACGGGTTCTTGGGTGATGCCGTGCAGCGCGACGCTCAGCAGGACCGTCGTACACATCACCTGGACGATGAAGTCGCTTTCGTCCGGCGGGAGTTGGATGTAGGCGAGCAGGGCGAACACGATGGACGTGACGCCGCGCGAGCCGAGCCAGGCGACCGCCCAGCGTTCGGTGCGGGGCAGGTCGGTGCCCGTCAGCGAGGCCATCACGGGCGCCAGGCGGGCCACGGTCAGGGCGAGCAGCCCGTACAGGACGACGCGCGCGGAGACGCCGTCGGCGAACGCGTCGGTGGCCACCTTGCCCAGGGTGAACCACACGGCCAGCGCCATCAGCTCCGAGACCTCGTGGACGAGGCCGAGGTTGTCCCCGGCGATCGCGTGGGCGGTGGTCGCGTACCAGAGGCCGGTGACGAAGGCCGCGACGAAGCCGTTGCCGCCCGCGGTGGTGGCGACGGCGTAGGCGAGGAACGGCAGGACGAGGCTCGCCGTGCGCAGCGCGGCGGGACGGGCCCAGCCGTCGTCCCGCGCCCGCCGCACGAGCCAGGCGGCCCCCGCTCCCAGCAGACTGCCGATGACGACGGCGAGCAGTGCGCCCTTGACGACGCTCCAGAGCAGCTCCGCGAACGTACTGCCGTGCGCGGTGGCCAGGTTCGCCACGCAGAACAGGAAGAGGGGCGAGATGAGGCCGTCGTTGAAGCCGCCCTCGATGTTCAGCGCGGCCCGCACCCGCAGCGGAACCCGCGCGTCGCGCAGGAACCCGGCGATCGGCGCGAGGTCGACGGGCATGACGACGAGCGCGGCCACCGCCAGGAGCCACCAGCTGGTGCCGGGGAAGACCAGGGCGCCGAGGACGGTGGCCAGGGCCACGGACGCGGGCAGAGCGATGCCGAGCAGACGGCCCTCGCCGACCGACCTGCCCAGGCGTTCGTAGTCACGGGCCTCAGTGGCGTCCATGAACAGCATCACGGCCAGCACGATCTCGACGGCCACCTCGAAGCTGTGCGCGTCCAGGTCGAACGGCACGGCCGGATGCGGGCCGCGGGTGAGGACGATGCCCGCCACGACGAAGGCGATCGGCGCGGTGATGCTCCACCGGGCAAGCCGGCGCGAGACGAGGGACCAGAGGAACAGCAGCGACAGCACAACGATGAAAGCCGGCACGACAACCCGCAGCAGAGGACGTGGGGGAACTCCCGTGAACAGGGATGACCAGTCTCGGGGCCGCCGCTCCGGGAGGAGGGATTGACACGCCCTGAATGCCGCCGCCTGTGGTCAGGGGCCGAAGCAGACGTACCCGGCCCAGTCGGCGGGGTCGTCCGCGCTCAGGCGGCTCGCCTCTTCCGCGAGGTCAGGGCCCCAGCCGTCGGGCAGTCGGCGGTACGGGTCCAGGAGCCACAGCTGGGCCCGCCGCAGTGCCGCGGCGGGGGTGGTGTCCTGGGTGAGCAAGCAGTGGTGCACGAGGTGGAGGAACACCGACTTCGCCCGGTCGCGTACGGGCCACAGGGGTGCGACCACCGCGCCCGCACCCGCCCCGAGCAGGGCGCGGGCCAAACGCAGCGACGCCTCGGCGCCGGAGGTCAGGCCGTCGCCGTGGCAGTCGGTGACCAGCACCGCGGTGGGGGCGCGGCCGCTGTGGCGGATGGCTTCGGCGACGGATGCCAGAGCCAACGGGCCCTCGGGCAGAGTCAGTTCGGACCGGCCGAAGTCGTCCGTGTGGTAGCTGGCCGGACCGGCGAGCAGCAGGACGCCGCCGTCGGCCGCGGGGGCGGTGCGCAACTGGGACAGCGCGTCCTTGGGGTCGCGCGCGGCCGTCACCGGAGCGGGAGCGGACGGTGGTCCGCCGTCGGGCGCGCGGGGGGCGGCCGCCGCGTCGCACAGCGCCCGGGCGGAGACGGCGTAGGAGAACTCCGCGGCCTCAAGGGCGTATCCGCCGCCACGGCGACGGAGGCGCGTGGTCCGCTTCCGTGCGGCGTGCCAGGGGACGCCGCTGAGGGCGCCCAACGGCACCAGGACGAGGCGGGAGCACCCGGGCAGGAGCGCTGTGAGGACCGGGGTGATGGCGGCGCGCGCCGCCCAGCTCAGCAGCTCGGCGCCGGGCGAGGCGCCGCGCGCGTACTCCGCGAAGGGCTGGGCGTCCTCGGTCAGGCCGGGCAGCGGGACGGCGCGCACCTGGCCCGCCGCGGTGACCGCGAGCGCCGTGCCGACGTGGGAGTGCGTCGCCGGGGCCAGATACACCAGCGCGTGCTTGCCGGACGCGCACAGGGCCCGACCGATCTCGTCGGCGGCCGGCGGCGGGCCCGTGGGCTCGCCGCGCAGGGACAGAACGCGCCAGAGATCGAGCAGGTAGAGGGCCTCGGTGAGCTCGCCGTCGTCGCAGCACCAGGCGGCGACCTCGCGGGCCGCGGTGACGGCCCGTGCCACGACGGCGTTGTGGCCGGGGGAGCGGTGGCCGGGGCGGTCGCGTCCGAGGACGGGCGGCGTCGCCAGAGCGTGCACGGCTGCGAGCCCGGCGCGCAGGCTCGCCGCCCGGTCGTCGAGGTGCCGTGCGTCGCGCGTGCGGTAGGCGCGGGCCAGGGCGATCATGACGCTGCCCCAACCCTTCCGGCCGGGTCCCCCGGAGCGGGCGGCGGCCGCTCGCCTGAGGAGGCGGATCCCGCTGTCGAGCCCGGCGTCGCGCTCGGCCCTGTCGTACCGCGCCGTGGCGGCGGCGCATTCGGCGCTGCCCAGGTAGTAGGCGTAGCGCAGAAAGGCGTCGTCGCTGCTGTCCAGGGATTCGTACGCCTCGCGCAGGAGCGCCAGTGCTTCGGTGAACCGGCCCTCGTCGCTGCCCACCAGCAGGTGGATGGCGGTCTCACCGAGCAGTTGGGTGCGCCAGGCGCCGGAGAGCCGGGCGGCGCCCTGGCGGATCTGGGCCGGGGTTGGCGGCGCGACGAGGTGCCCGGTGGGCTCCTCGCCGAGGCGGTGGGCGAGGGAGTCGCGGAGGATTCCGGTGTGCGCCAGGAGCAACCACATCTCCAGGCGCGCGGGGTGGTCGGCGCCGAACGCGGCGTGGATGCCGGTCGCGGTGGCGAGGTGGTGGTCCGCGGTGGCCAGGTCGCCTCCGCTCAGACACGACTGGGCCTGGAGCGCGGCGATCTGAGCGGCGCTCAGGCGGGCATGACCGGACTCCTCGCGTCCCGTGTTCCAGGAGAACGAGTCAAGGACGACTGCACTCGCCGTCAGGCCCGGTTCGGTCGTCAACTCCCGGGCCAGTTCCGCCAGGTCCACCGCGCGCGTGCCCTCGTACGCGTCGTCGGGGCGGGTGCCGCGCCTCGCCCGGAACAGGTCGCGACGCAGCTGGACCTGGAGGCCGATCGAGGCGGCACGCTCCTCCTGACACGCGGCGGGCCACGCCTGCGCGGCCAGATCCATGAGGGTGATCGCGTGCTTGAGCGTCGCGCGGTCGGAGCGGGCCTTCCCCCGGTGGTGAGCAAGACGCCCGAGAGTGTCGAGGACATGCGGCGACAGCCGCTCCAGGGCATCGGGCGCGGACACCAGAACGGCGAACGCCGGATCGGCCGGGGCGGCGTGGGCCTCGTCGTGCGTCTCGCGCCAGATCAGGCCGTGGGCGTACGCGGCGGCGGCGAGCGCTCCCCAGGCGCCCTCCGCCGCGCTGTCGCTGTCCACGGGGCCCTCCGTCGCACTGTCGCCGTCCGAGGGCGTGGCCCGGCCGGTGGTGGCGGGGATTTGCGTCTCGCCTCGCAGTCGGTGGCGCTCCAGATGGAGGCGGCCGAGCGTTTCGATGAAGGCGGCCGACTCCGCGGTGCGAGGCGGCACATGGGCCAAGGCCGCCTCGTGGTGGCGCAGGGTCAGGTCGAGCAAATCCTGCGGCCGAAGCTCCGGCCGCAGGCCCGGGTGGTCGCGGCAGTACTCGTACCGTCGTCTGGAGCACTCGGCGAGGAGCCGGAAGCCGAGCTCGCGCAGGCCGTCGCCGCTGGCGTCGCCCGGGGGCAGGGAGGCCATGCCGGTGGTGAGCAACTCCAGCGCCTCGTCCAGGAGTCCGGCGCCGCCGCTGATCTCGTGCCGCAGGACCTTGGCGTGTCCGTACAGAAGGCGCCACCGGTGCCAGTGGGCCGTGTCCCCGGGAGTGCGGAAGGCGACCTCGAAGGCTTCGGCGGCCGCGATGAGATCGTGGGGCTCCCCGCCACGGACGAAGTCCTGAAGGCTCAGCTCGCCGAGGCGCCCCCACAGGACGGGGGCCCGGGGGGTGCGGGACGGAAGGGGGATGAGGGCGTCGCGCACCTGGTCCCGGGTCAGGGCGAGTTCGGCTTCGGTGGGGTCGCCCGCCGGTGGGGTGGCGCCGTGGCTGCCCGGCTCCTCGACGGTGGCTCCTGCATCGCTCGCGGCACCGGTGGGCCGGGCGCTTCCGACGACCCCGGGATGTCCGGCGTCCACCGCGCCGCGCGAGCCCTCGGTGTTCGCGCCGGTGTCCCGCAGGAGCGCCCCGGCCCGCTCGCCCGCGGCCGCCATCAGCTCCCTGGCGTCGTCGACGCGCCGCGGGGACCCGGAGCCGGTCGCGGCCTCGTACTCGGCTGCCGCGAGGGCGAGCGTCGCGGAGACCGCTTGCGGATGCTCGGGGCCCATGAGGGCCGATGCCTTCTGGGCCGCGATGGCGAGCACGTCGGCCGCCCGCTCCGAGCGCTCAGCGTCGCCCGCCGCGCGCGCTGACGCGGACTCGGCGGAGGCGAGGGTGACGAGCGCGGACAGGGAAGCGGGGTGGTCGCTGCCGCGTGCGGCCACCACGTCCCGCACCGCGCCTTCGAGGGCGGGCAGCAGCGAGTCGGCCCTGTGATGGTCGCCCTCGGCGCGCGCCGCCGCCGTGCTCACGGCCAGCGCCAGCAGCCGTACGTCGCGGCGGGACGCGGGGTCGGCCCCCGCGCCGAGCGCGTCGAGTGCCTGACCCGCCTGCCGCCGTGCCGCGGCGAGGTCACCGCGCCGCAAGGCGATACCGGAGGCGTTGGCGAGGGTGTGCGCGGCGAGCGTGGTGGTCCCGGGGGCGACGTCCGAAGGGGGCGCGTCCGAAGCGCGTGAGTCTGGAGGGGGTGCATCCGGAGAGGGTGCGTCCGAAGGGGGTGCATCCGGGGGCGTTACGTCCTCCAGGAGGCGGGCCGCCGCCGTGAGCTGCCCGCGTCCGGCGAGGAGCGCGGCCAGCTGGTTGCGGGCCACGGCTTCCGGGCTGACCTGCACCGTGCCCTGGAGAATCCCCGATGCCAGGTCGTCGAGGAGCGCCTGGGCGTCGCCGTGCCGGCCGAGCGCGTCCAGGAGCGCGGTCAGCGCCGCCAAGTCCTGTGCGGCGGTGGCCGGGCCGAGGGCGGAGGGGGAGCGGCGCAGCCGGGACAGGCCGTCGAAGAGCCGGGTCTGGGCTCCGCGGTCGCCGCGCACGGCGGCTCGTGCCTGGTCCAGCACGTGCCGCAACAGGTTCCTCGCGGGCCGCGGCCGCCGCCGAAGGGTCCGCCTTCCGTCCGTCATGGGTCACCACCGCCCTCGCCGAGCTCGGCCTGGATCTTCCGCTTCGCCACCATGAAGGTGAGCTCGGCGATCTGGGCCGGGTCCATCAGGCCCTGCCTGGACCACTCCTGGATGGTCTCCAGGAGTTCGTCGGCCTTTGCGGACAGGGGCCCGGCCATCGGGGCGGGCACGAAGGCCGCGGGCGGCGGGGCACTCGCGACGGTGGGCTCCGCGCCGCCGGGCGGGCGGAGCACGTCGATGAGGTGGGCGACGTCCAGGTAGTCGAAGCGGCGCATCGCCTCCGCGATGGTGGCGGCGAAGAGGACGTTGGCCGCCCGGTCGGCCGCGGTCCGCTCCGGCACCTGCTCCAGGAGGATGCCGACCACCACCGCGTCCTTGCCCCTGGTGGGCTCGGCGGTGTGGCCGTCGCAGTGCGTCGTGTCCTCGACCGGGCCGCCGGAGTACCCCGAGTAGTCGCCGAGGAACTGGTCCGCCGACAGCTGGAGCGCCTCGATGGTGCCGCCGCCCGCGCACAGATGGGCCGCCGCCCGGGTGTCGATGCGCCCGCTGAGCTCCACTTCGTCGGCGGCGGGGCGGTACGGGCCCCGCCAGCGGCCGCCGATCCGGGCGGGCCCCGACTTCGGGAGCTGCGGGGTCGCGCGCTGCGGCGGCGCGATGCTGACGAGCGCCAGGTCCGCCTCGGCGTCAAGGCGGCTGACGCGGGCTTCGAGCCGACGGCCGTCGGCGAGGACGACGTCGACCGGCTCGTCCATGCGTACGAGGCCGCGCAGGCAGTGCAGTGCCGTCAGCACGAGCCAGTTGGTCAGCAGGAAGCCGCCGCCGAGCCGCTGCTCGGCCCGGTGCAGATCCACCCAGTACGGTTCGCAGGTCACGGCGCGTCCGAGGCCCGCTCCACGGTCAGGGTGACCTCGAAGGACGCCTCGGCGGAGGCCTTGGAGAGGATGACTCCGGCCTCGGCGGCGAGCGTGAGGCCGAAGGTGACCTGCATGCTGGAGACCCGCCAGCCGTCGCGCTCCGGCACCTGCGAAAGGGACTGCTGCGCGATGGCCGAGGCCTGCACGATGGCCTCCTCGACCTCGGCGGCACGGTCGTCGAGCGGCGACGTCGTCCGCGTCCTGCTGGCGATCTGCCGGTTCCCGCCCGCGTCGAGCGCGACGGTCTCGACTCTGACGTGGGTCATGGCTCTACCCGCTTCCCCCGTGCCGCGCCGGACGCTCGCCGGACGCGAAGTGCCGCCTGCGCAGCGGACGTTGACGCGCGGTGTGTCGCTGCGCAGCGTATCGACGGCCGAGCGTGCGCGTCACGACTTCGGCGAGACGGGGAGCGCGCCCGGACTCCGCAACCACGCCACCACGCACCCCAGGCGGACACGTTCACCCGGGGCGGCCGTCCGAACCCCGCCATTGGGGAATCGCCGCGCTCCCGCAGGAACACGAGAAAGGCAGGAGGCGCTGCGCGACCGGCGTCCCCAGGTCCGGGACGCGGCAGTGCGGGCACTGACGCTCTGGGAGCGCGCGGAGCTGGTGCGCGAGGTGGCGGCCACCGCTGACACCGCACTGGGGGCGCCTCGTGGATCACGAGGCGCCCCCACTTGTGTGACGTGCGGTGGACTCCCGGCCGACCGACATCAGCGGCGGCGCGCGAGCCATGCGTACGACCTACGAATCCGGGTCTCTGCGCGCACCGTCGGGGGTCATGAGCTGGGGGAGCAGGATGCGCGCCAGATGGTCGGTGCCGGGGGCGTTGATGACGGCCAGGGTGGCGAGTTCGCAGTTGAGGTTGCGGCGGATGGTGGTGGTGAGTTCGGTGGCGAGCAAGGAGTCGATGCCGAGGTTCTTGAGGGCGAGGGACTGGTCGATGCGTTCGGCGGGAGTGCGCAGGAGCCGGGCGAGCAGTTCGGTGAGGGTGTCGCGCACCAGGGTCTCCGCTTGCGCGGGGTCGAGTGCGGTGATCTGTTCGCGCAGGGTGTGGGAGCCGTCGGTGGCTTCGGGCACGGTCGCGAGTACGTGCGTGTGGCGGGGGACGTCGCCGGCCACGGTGGCGGTGCGCACCCGGTGCCAGTCGACGTGGGCGGCCACGGTGGCGACGTCGACGGTGGAGTGGGTGAGGAGCGCGAGGGTCTCCAGGGCCGTGTCGGGAGCCAGGGGAGCGGTGATCTGCCGGCCGAGGTGTTCGTCCGTATAGGTGCGGGCGGCGTAACCGACCTCGGCGATGGCACCCCAGCCGACGGCGAGGGCGGGCAGGCCCTCCTCGCGCCGTGACCGGACCAGGGCTTCGGTGTAGACGTTGGCCGCGTTGTAGTTGGCCTGCCCCGGCCAGCCGAGCAGGGAGCTCGCCGAGCTGTAGAGGACGAAGAGGTCCAGGTCGTGGCGGCGGGTGAGGGTGTCGAGGAGATGCGCGCCCGCGGCCTTGGCGGGCAGCGCGGCACGGAAGGCCTCGTCGGTGGCGTCCCGGAGGAGGGTGTCGCTCAGCTCCATCGCGGCGTGCACGACACCGCGCAGCGGCACGGCAGCGGCGTCGATCACGGCGCGGAGGGCCGCGGGGTCGGTGACGTCGGTGGCGTGGACACTGACGCCGACGCCCCGGGCGCGCAGGTCGCTGAGGAGGTCCGCGGATTCGCGGGTGCTGTCGCCGCGGCGGCCGACGAGGGTGAGGTGCCGGGCTCCGAGCGTGGCCAGGTGGCGGGCGGTGGCGGCGCCGAAGCCGCTGAGGCCACCGGTGATCAGATACGTGCCGTGGGGGTCCAGATGGAGTGGGGCGGGTACGGAGCGGACCGGCGGACGCTCTTCCAGGGACAGGACGACCTTGCCGATGTGGCGCGAGTGCTGGAGGAGGGTGAACGCCTCCTGTAGGTGCGCCGCGGGATGAAGGGTGTGCGGGAGGGGCCGGTAGACGCCGCGGCGGACGAGGTCGGCGACGGCTTCGGTGATCCGCTGGGCGCGGCCCGGCGGACCCGCGACGACCTTGAGGATGTCGACGGCCAGATAGCTGCAGTTGGCGGCGAGCGCCTCGAGCAGCAGACGGCTGCCTGCCTGGAAGCCGCGCTTGCCGAGCTCCACGAACTGGCCGCCGGGGCGCAGGAGGTCCAGGCTGCGGGCAGCGGCCTCGCCGGTCAGGGAGTTGACGACCACGTCGACTCCCTCGCCGTCGGTGAGCCTGCGGACCTCTTCGGCGAAGTCAAGGCTCCGTGAGTCGAGGACGTGGGTCACCCCGAGGTGGCGGAGCAGACGGCGCTTGGCGGGGGTGCCCGCCGTGGCGATGACCTGGGCGCCGACGTGCCGGGCGTGTTGCAGGACGGCCAGGCCGATGCCGCCCGCACCGCCGTGCACCAGGACGGTCTCGCCCGCCTGGAGGTCGACCCGGTCGCTGAGGCCGTAGTGGACGGTGGCGAAGGCGATGGGCAGCGTCGCGGCTTCGGCGAAGCTCATCCCTGACGGGATGTGCCCCACGAGCCGGGCCGGAGCGGTCACCTGGGAGGAGATCGAGGACGTGGTGAAGGCGAACACGCGGTCGCCGGGCGCGAAGCCCGTCACCCCGGGCCCGACTCCGGTGACGGTTCCCGCGCACTCCAGACCCACGCGGTCGTGCTCGAAGTCGGCCGAGTCGGCGTCTTCGGTGATCAAGCCCGTGACGGTCATGACGTCGTGGTAGTTGAGCGCGGCGGCCCGCACGGCGATCGCGATCTGCCCGGGGCCGGGGGCGCGCTCCTCGTCCTGGATCCAGGACAGCGACGGCGTCGGGCCGCCGCGGTCGGTGTGGAGGCGGAAGGGCGTGCCCGCAGGCGGTGGAGCGGCGGGCAGGCGGGCCGTCGTGCGGGGAGCGAAGCAGCCGCCGCGGGTCAAGACGAGTTCGTCCTCCGCCGTGTCCGCGTTGATCACTTGGGCGAGCCGGGCGGCGTCCGACGCGGCGTCGTCGCCGCGGTCCAGGGAGATGCGCCGGATGCGCAGTGAAGGCTCTTCGTTCGCCAGGCTGCGCGCCATGCCCCACACGGCCGCGTCCGCGGGCACGAGGGGGCGCTCGGGGGCGGGCAGTGCGCCGCTGGGCCGGGTGACGACGACGAGCGGCTGGACGTCGGTCGAGGGGTCGCGGCGCCGGGCGGCGACCAGATCCCGCAGCATGGCGGCCCGTCGGAGCATGGGATCTACGAGGTCGTCGGGTGAGGAGCGGCCCGACGGCCGCCGAGCCGCCGTCGCCGTGGTCCCGGCGGCCGCCTCGTCCAGGAGGACGACGACGCCGGACGGCCGCTCCCCCCGCTGCGGCGGCCACTGCGCGCAGGAGACGTCGTACGCCGGAACGAGTGCCACCTCGGGGCTGCCGCACCGCCGCAGCGAGTCGACGAGCCGACCGGTCAGCTCCGCTTCGGGGCGCTCCGCGACGACGAGCCACCGCGGGGCGTCGCGCCCGTCCGGTGCGGCGGGCTCCGCGCCGGCAGGCGTCGTATCAGGGGCTGTGCGGGTGGCGAAGAGGACGCTGTCGTCGGCGTGGTCGACGTCGAGGTCCCGAGTGGCGTACGTGGCGTCGGTGAAGCCGCACTCGGCGAGCAGCGGCATCCACTGGTCGGCGGTCAGCAGGCAGCTGCGGGTGCGCAGGGGCGCGTCGGTGAACTGCCAGAAGCCGTCGAAGCCGCCGAAGCACAGGTTGTCCAGGCGCGGGTCGCTCGCCTCCACGGCCAGCAGGGCTCCCCGGTCGCCGAGCAGCGAGGTCACGTGGTGGAGCGCCTGGGTCAGGCGCGGCGCCACGTGCAGGACGTTGGCGGCGATCACTAGGTCGAACTCGCCCTCGGCGAAGCCCTGCGCCACGGGGTCGCAGGTGATGTCCAGCGTGCGGTACTCGACGAAGTCGTAGGCGGTGAAGCGTTCCTGGGCGCGGGTGAAGAAGCCGGCCGACACGTCGGTGAAGACGTACCGGGTGCGTTCGGGGGGCAGCAGCGGGAGGAGCGACGCGGTGGTGCCGCCGGTGCCGCCGCCGACCTCCAGCACGTTGAGCGGCCGGTCGGCGGGCCAGCGCGCCAGGAACTCGCGCAGATAGATCCCGGCCGCTTGCCGGGCCAGGCGGGAGGGCACGGTGGTGCTGTACACCTGCTCGATGAGTTCCCGGTCGGCGCCGTTGAACATCAGGTCCACCGGGTCGAGTTCACCCCGGAGCATGGGTGCCAGATGGCTGCCGGACAGGGTGCACAGCGTCAGGAAGGCCGCCTCGCCCGGGAAGTCGTCGGTCATCTTCTGCAGGACGGCGGCGGGGCGCGGCGGCGCGACGATCCGCCAGCGGGTGGTCGTGATGGCTGAGTCACCCGGGGCGGTCACGGTGTCGGGGTCGCCCACGGCGGTCATGATCCCGGCGTCGCAAGCCATCCGGGCCAGTGAGCGGACCAACAGCTGCCGGTCGGGCCGCAGTCCCGCCGCGAGGAGCCGGCCGAGGCTGAACTCCTGCTCGCCGGGCAGCATGTCCTGCACGGCCTGGGCGAAGAAGTGGCCGCTGAGCTCGCCGGTCCGGGCGGCCAGGCCGTTCTCCCGGCTGTCCCGCCACCCGCGCGGCAGCGCCTCCCGCTCGGCGCGGGTCTCCTCCGCCACCTCGGACGCCGTGATGACCGGGGCGGGGGCGGCGGCCAGCGGCACCGCGCGCAGCTCGGTGGTGTAGTACTCCGTGGGCCGTCGGCGGCGCTCGTCCAGCGCCTTCAGCCGTACGTCGGTCATCTCCAGGGCGACCGCGCCGTCCGCGTCGGTCACCGTGACGTCCACGATGCCTTCGTCGGATGTGATCGCCCGCGCTCGTACGTCGATGAGGCCGACGGCGTCCGGTGTGTGCCAGCACCGTACGGCACCGGCGGCGACGGGCAGGTAGATGCGGCCGTCGTCGGGCAGCAGCGCGAGGGCGGCCTGCAGCGCGGCGTCCATGACGACCGGGTGGGCGTGAAAGGCGGTGCCGTCGGACAGCGGCAGCGCGTAGCGGGCCGTGACGGTGTCCGCCGTCCGCCGCAGGTCGTACAGGACCCGCAGGAGCGGGCCGTAGGTCAGCCCGGCCTCGGCGCAGCGGGCGTAGTGGGCCTGGGCCGCCCGCTCGCCTTCAGCGGCAGCGGCAGCGGCAGCCGCACCGGCACCGGCCTCGGGGTCCAGTGGGCCGGGCCGGGACCGCAGGAGACGCCGCACCTGGGCGCGCGCGTGGGCCCGCCAGCCGGACCCCTGGCCGTCGGTGCTGCTGATCTGCGTCACACCGTCGTCAGGACTGAGGCTGGTGCGCAGCCGCACCTCCATCGCGTCGTCCTGCCAGGGAAGGGTCAGCGCGGTGTCGATCCGCAGGCCGACGACCTCGATGGGCGCGCCGAACACCTCGACGCCCGCGGCCACGGCCATCTCCGCGAACGCCATGCCGGGCATGACCACGCTCTCACTCATCCGGTGGTCGCCCGCCCACGGCACCCGCTCGGGCTCCACATCGCACTCCCAGCCCGGATCGGGGCCCGCCGCGCGCTCTCCCAGGAGCGGATGGCCGACGCTGCCGAGCGCAAGGCGTTCGTCCCACCAGTCGGGGGCTCCGTGCCAGTGCCGCTCGTGCTGCCAGGGGTAGGACGGCAGATCGACCACCCGGGCCGGCCGGGGGAGCCACTCCTCCCATACGACGTCGGCGCCGACGGCCAGCAGATGCGCGAGCGCGGTGTCGAGCGAGCCCGGCCCGTCGGCGTCGCGCAGCAGTGTGGGAACGACGGCCGTCTGTGCGGGGACCTCGGAGCACAGCCGGGCGAGGTAGCCCTTGAGGACGTGATGGGGCCCGATCTCCACGAACGTGTCGCAGCCCTCGGCGAGCAGTTCCCGGACGGCGGAGGCGAACCGCACCGGCTGCCGCACGTTGTCCCACCAGTAGCCCGCGCCCAGCTTGCGGGTGTCGACGAGACCTCCGGTCACCGTCGAGGCGAACGCCGTGTCCGTGGCGCGCGCCTCGACGCCTTCGAGCGCCGCGAGGAGACCGTCACCGATGCCGTCCATCGCCGAGGTGTGGAACGCGTAGTCCAGGTCGAGCAGCCGGAAGAAGATCCCCTGCCGTACGGCCTCGGCGCCCAGTTCCTCAAGCGCGACCAGGGGGCCGCCGACGGTGAGGTCGCGATCGCTGTTGAACGCCGTGATCTCCAGGCGTCCTTCGTAGGGGGCCAGCAGGAGGCGGGCCTGTTCGCCGCCGACCCCGATGGCGGCCATCCGGCCCAGGCCCGCGGTCGGTGCCTGGGCCCGGCTGCGCTCGGCGACCACCCGGCACGCCGTGGGCAGGTCGAGCGCGCCCGCGGCCCACGCCGCCGCGACCTCGCCGACGCTGTGCCCGACCACCGCCTCCGGCTTGAAACCCCGTTCGGCGAGCACGCACACCGTGGCCACCTGCACGGTGAACAGCAACGGCTGGGCGATCTCCGTCGCGGCGGAGCTCTCCGGCTTCGCCGCGCGCAACTCCTGCTCCACCGACCAGCCGAGGGCCGGGGCAAGGAGCGCGTCCACCCGCGCCACGGCGGCGGCGAACACCGCGTCGCCGTCCAGGAGATCGGCTCCCATGCCCGCCCACTGGGAGCCGTTGCCGCTGAACGCGAACGCCACCTTGCCGCGCGCGACTCCACGGGCGGCGGCCGCCGCCCGGGAGTCGGGCGAGCGCTCCGCCAGCGCCCTCAGCCGCTCGGCGGCCTGCCGGGTGGTGCTCGCCAGGACCGCCGCGCGGTACGGGTGCCGCTCACGGCGGCGAGCCGACGTGGCGGCCAGATGATAGAAGTCCGGCTCCTCCAGGCCCTCCAGACGCCGCACCATCCGCTGCGAAGCCTCGGCGAGCGCGTCACGGGTCCGCGCGGAGACGACGACCGGTACGGTCCGTACGTCCGAGTGCTCCGCAGGCTCGGCAGGCTCGGCAGACGCGGCCGCGGCCGGGGGAGGAGGCGCGAGGATCGCGTGCGCGTTGGACCCGCCCGCGCCGAAGGAGTTGACGCCGACCAACGAGCGCGCGTCCACCGCGAGGGGCCGCCGGGCGAGGACGGGTTCGAGACCCAGAGCGGCGAAGTCGATCGCCTTGCTCAGGGGCGTGCCGTGCAAGGAGGCCGGGATCTCCCCGTGGCGGAGCACGAGCACCGCCTTGAGCAGGCCCGCGATCCCGGAAGCACCCTCCAGGTGCCCCACGTTGGTCTTGATCGAGCCGATCGGCAGGGCATCGGCCGCCCCCCGCGTGCGGCCCATCCACTGACCCAGTGCCCGGCACTCGATCGGATCACCCACGGGCGTGCCCGTGCCGTGGGCCTCCACGTACACCACATCGCCCGGGTCGACACCCGCCCGGCGATAGACCTGCTCCAACAGGGACAGCTGCGCTCCGGCGTCCGGTACCGAAATGCCGGGCGTGTGCCCGTCGTTGTTGGTGCCGATGCCCCGGATGAGCGCGTGCACGCGGTCACCGTCGCGCTGGGCGTCCGCGAGCCGCTTGAGCACCACCAGGCCGCCGCCCTCACCGCGCACATAGCCGTCCGCGGCGGCGGAGAACGTCTGTGAACGGCCTCTCCTGGAGAGCATCGTGGCACGGGAGGAGGCGACGAAGTCGGTCGGAGCCAACAGCAGGTTGGCGCCGCCCGCCACGGCCATGCCGACCCGTCCCCGGTGCAGCGCCTCGCACGCCTCGTGCAGGGCCACCAGAGACGACGAGCACGCGGACTCCACCACCAGGCTCGGCCCGCGCAGATCGAAGTGGAAGGAGATGCGGTTGGCCGCGAAGGAGGTCATGATGCCCAGCGCGCTGTGGCTGTCCATCAGCCGGGGCCGCATGGCCTGCAGCAGGGCGTAACTGTGGCCGCCCACAGCGACGTAGACACCGGTGTCCGTGCCCGCGAGCTCGCTGGTGACGGCGCCCGCGTCGTCCAGGGCCTCCACCGCGAGCTCAAGGAGCAGCCGGTGCTGCGGGTCCATCTGGGCCGCTTCCCGCGGGGAGATCTGGAAGAAGTCGGCGTCGAAGCCCGCCACGTCCTCCAGGAACGCGCCCGCCACCGTGTACGACTTGCCGCTCCGGCGGGGGTTCGCCGACAGCCACCGCTTCGCGTCGAACCTGTCGGGCGGCGCCACACCGACCAGGTCACGCCCTCCCACCAGCGCGGTCCACAACTCGTCCAGGCCGTTGATCCCGCCCGGTAACCGGCACGACGCGCCTACCACCGCTATCGGCTCATCCAGAGTCACGACAGGTTCACCCTCCACCACCGCCTCCTTTGAGCCAGAGCTGGTGCCATCGCAACAGAAGCTGCCCGAAGGGGCGGTTGGTAGCCGTGGGCCCACAAGGATGGCGGAATTATTCGTAGCTATGCGCTCTGTACACACTCCTGTTCGCGGCCATCCTGACAAATCCATCCCGCCGCGGCCAGCGGCGGGCTGTCCTTGGGCAGGTCGATCCGGTTCACCAGGGAGGAAGCCGGTGACGCGGGGGCCGGGGAACTCGCGTTGGGGCACCGCGTTTCGGCGGTTTTCGGGCCCCTGGCGGCGGCGCATGCAGTCGTGGTGCTCTGCGCCTGCTTCGGAGTGCTGTCCGCGTCCGAACGCCCGTGTGGCATGGGGGGTTGGAGCTGACAGGGGTTCCAGGGCTCGGCGCGGCGTACGGCGGCAGAGACGCCACAGTGGACGCCTGGCTCACTCTTCCACGAGGCCGTGCCCGCGCCCGTATGCCTGGGGAATTGCCCGGGGAGCCGAGAGCCCACTGGCCGGGCGAAGTGCGGCGTGGCGCAGCCCGCTGAGTCCAGGGGGAGGGGTCCCTGTGCCCAGCGGGCTCGCCGACTGTCTGCCTAGGGATTGCAGTTGAGGACAGTGCCCTCGTTGACGCGGCACACGTCGTTGTCGGGGCCGCCGTCGACTTGCCCGTGGTTCAGCAGGACCTGGATCTCGTCGTCACCCGTATTGCCATGGATGCGGCCGAATCGACCGTTGTTGTAGGAGGCGATGACGTCGTCGCGGCCGTCGCCGGCCTGGATGAGGCCCGTGTTCTCCTCTTCGAGGCGGATGGTGTCCCGGCCGTTGCCGCCGTTGAT
Source organism: Streptomyces spectabilis (assembly GCF_008704795.1). Classification (NCBI taxonomy): domain Bacteria; kingdom Bacillati; phylum Actinomycetota; class Actinomycetes; order Kitasatosporales; family Streptomycetaceae; genus Streptomyces; species Streptomyces spectabilis. Next base: position 9,735,632 of record NZ_CP023690.1, read on the forward strand.
GACTCCGGCGTAGTTGTAGGTGACTCGGATGGTGTCGTTCCCGTGGTGGCCGAAGATCACGTCTCCGGAGTCGAGCCTGTCGCACTGGATGTCGTCGTCACCAGCTGTGCCGTAGATCTCGGGGCCCGGCTGGCGCTGGCCGTTGACGAAGCAGTTCGTCGCCGGTGGCGCCGCACCGGCGTGAGCGGCGTCCAGGGTGACGGCGGCGAGCGTCGCGGCGGCCAGCAGGGTCGCCAACCGCGCTGCCCACCGCGCGGATACATGGAATCGGTGTGCGCTTGTGTGGGTCATGAACCACTTGTCCATGACCTCAGAGTCAATCCAACACGCCGTGCTGGCCACGATGCGCAGGGCGAAATCACCCGTGCGTGTCGTTCGTTCATCCTCGCGGGTGGTGCCGTTCGCTGCTGGTAGCGATGCTCACTGCGTGTGAGAGCAGTCGGCATCAGGGTCCCGCGTGACGGCGATCACGTCGTCGAGCCGGTCGCGCACCGCGAGCAGGTCGGTGATCCGCTGGTCGACGCGAACGCGCTCGGCCTCCAACTGGTCCAGGAGCCCCGGGGGTACGTCACCCGAGTCCACGCACGGCAGCACCTCACGGACCACCCTGCTCGGCAGGCCCGCGGCGTACAGCTGCTGGATCAGCCGGACCCGGCCGACGGCGGAGTCGGGGTAGTGCCGCTGACCGCCGGGGCTGCGGCGCGCCGGGAGCAGACCCTGTTCCTCGTAGTAGCGCAGCGCCCGGACGCTCACTCCCGCCTTGTCGGCGACCTCACCGATGCGCACCGGTCCTCCTCCGTTCGGGCGGCCCGCCCGACTTGCACCTGACGCCAACGTCAGCTTTTAGCGTAGGGGGCGTCGGTGATCGCCGGCCATTCACCCCCACTGAGCTCGCGAACGGCCGGTTCCGGCCGCGTGGAAAGGCAGAACGTCATGCGCGCAGTGCGTTATCACGAGTACGGCGGTGTGGAGACCCTCGTGGTCGAGCAGGTGCCGGACCCGCGTCCCGGGCCCGGCGAGATCCGCGTCCGCGTCGCGGCGGCCGGTGTCAACCCCGTCGACTGGAAGGTGCGTTCCGGCGCGGTGCGCGAGGTGCTCCCCGTGGAACTGCCCGCGATTCCCGGACGCGATGTCGTCGGCGTGATCGACGAGATCGGTGAGGGCGTGCAGGGGGTGAGCATGGGCGACCGTGTCTTCGGGCTCGGCGGCGTCACCGGCGCGACAGCGGAGCTGGCCGTGCTCTCGGCCTGGGCCCACGCGCCCACCACCTGGACCGACGAGCAGGCCGCCGGTGCCGGATTGGCATCCGTGACCGCGCTGGGCGGCCTCAAGGTGCTCGGTCCCTTGCGGGGACGCACCCTTCTCATCGAGGGCGCCGCCGGAGGCGTGGGCAGTGCCGCGGTCGAGATCGCGGTGGCACAGGGCGCCACCGTGATCGGGACGGCCAGCGAGCGCAACCATGAGTACCTCACCTCTCTCGGAGCCGTTCCCACCACCTACGGCCCCGGCCTCGCGGAGCGGCTCGCCACCCTGGCTCCGACCGGTGTCGACCTCGCCCTCGACACCGCGGCCTCCGGTTCCCTGACCGACCTCATCGCGATCGTGGGCGACCCCGCCCGCGTGGCGACGATCGCCGACTACACCAACGCGCATCGCCTGGGCGTCCATCTGGTCAACGCGGCGAACGACTCCACGCTCCTCGCCGAAGCGGGCGAACTCGGCCGGCAAGGCCACTACACACCGCGCGTCGAGCGCACCTACCCGCTCGAACGGATCGCGGAAGCGCACGCGCACGCCGAGCGCGGACACACGCGGGGGAAGATCGTGGTGTGCGTGTGAGCTTGCCCGCGGTCCGCGGCTCCTCGCGCCTTCGACGCGTACGGGACGTACCGGCGGACGCGGCTGACAGCGGGGCTGCGAGGATGCGGTCATGGAGCAGATCTTGAGTCGGCAGCAAGCGTCGGAGGCGGTCCAGGATCACGGGTGGCGCTACTTGCTGGGCTCGTTGCAAACGTCGGTTCCGGTCGGGACGCTGGCGCAAGCGATCAGCTTGGCGGCGGACGCTGTCGCGGTGTGTGGCGACGACGCGGATCGGCACCTCCGCGTCGATGTCCGCGCCGACCGGGCCGTCTTCACTCTGCAGTCGTTGGACCATGCGACGGTCACCACCCGGGATGTCGAGCTCGCGCGTCGGATCTCTGCCACTGTCGGCACGTCAGGGTTTCTGCCGGAGGCTGGAAGCGGAACGGGGGCGCCACGGTCTGTCCAGCTAGTCGAGATCGCCATCGATGCCCTGGACATCGCCGGGATCCGGCCGTTCTGGAAGGCGGTGTTGGGCTATGCCGATGAGGCGGGCGCCGAGGGAGCGGAGGATCCGCTCGTTGATCCGCTCTGGCAGGGCCCGGCCATCTGGTTCCAGCACATGGACCGCGCGCGTCCGCAGCGCAATCGCATCCACCTCGACATCAGTGTTCCGCACGACGAGGCACCCCGACGGATCGAGAACGCGCTGGCGGCTGGGGGTCGGCTTGTGTCCGCGGCCCGTGCCCCCGCGTTCTGGGTGCTTGCCGACCGGGAGGGGAACGAAGCCTGCGTCACCACATGGCAGGGCCGGGACAACTGAGACAACGTGCAGGCCACAGGCGCTCGTTGAGGGCTGGGGCGAGGACGGCCGCGTCCTGGCGGACGGCGAGCTCGTCGTATCGCGTGGCGATGGCGCGGTGGGGTCTGAGGCGATTGATGCCGCCAAGATCCACTCTTGATGCAAGCCCTAGCCGCCGTGAGTCCCTGTGTGCTCGACGGTCTCGGATCCACTGCCGACGCGCCACTCCAACGACGTCAGCGGTGGCTGAGCGACCGGCGCCCGCCCGGGCCCGCGCAGGACGGCGAGCACCGTATCGGGGTGCAACAGACACGTCGGTGGCTTCGGCAGCGTCACCACATCGAACAACGCGCGAGTGACGCGTGGGCGGCCGGTGGCGGTGAGCATCAGCCGGTCGACGTAGGAACGCAGCAGCTTCGCGCCCATGTGCGACTGCTTGCCGATGGCTCCGGGGTACAGCATGTCCTGCCCGGCCGCCAGGTCCCAGGCGGTGCCGACCGGACGCGCGGTGGCCTTCTGCACCCGGCGGGCCAACCCGTGGGCGTCCAGACCGTGGGTGCGCAGCGTGTCGCGGAGGGCGAGCGCGCTCTGCGCGGCCACGGACATGCCGTGGCCGTAGAGGGGGTTGTAGGTGGCCACGGCGTCGCCGAGGACGAGGAAGCCCTCCGGGGTGGCGAGCTTCTCGTAGAAGCGGCGGCGGTTGACCGTGCTGTGCGAGATCTTTACGTCGGTGAGTGGTTCGGCCCGAGGGATGAGGTCGCCGACGACCGGATGGCGGACCAGGAGGCGCGCGAAGTCGGCGAAGGCACCTGCGCTGCCGGTGGGCTGCCCGCCGCGGGTGCCGGAGAGGGTGACCAGCCACCGGGCGCCCTCGATCGGCACGATGGTCGCCGTGCGCCCCGGCACGGGGCGGCGCGGATCGGACTGGACGTTGACGATGGGAAACCGCTCGCTGCCTTCCGGACCCCTGAAGAAGCGGCTGGCATAGGCGAGTCCGGAGTCGACGGTCTCCTCGCGCACGGCGGGCACGCCGAGGGCGGCGAGCCACCGCGGTGCGCGCGAGCCGCGGCCACTGGCGTCGACGACCAGATCGGCGTCGAGCGTGGCCTCCGTACCGTCCCGGGCCCGGAAGCGCACCCCGCACACGCGCCGGGCCGTTCCGGTCAGACCCAGCAGCTCGGCCCGCTCGTACACGGTGATCACCGGGTGTGTGAGGACGCGGCTGCGGACCACCCAGTCGAGCAGATCACGGCTGCAGGCGATGACGTACTGCATCTCCGGCCAGCGAGGCAGCCAGCCGGCCGCGCTCATGCTGACCAGGCCGGTGGGCAACGGGATGCGGCGAGCCCCGGCAGCCAGCCAGTGATCGGTGATCCTGGGCAGCAGCGCCTCGATCGCGCGGGCGCCTCCGGACCACAGCAGATGGGCGTGGTGGGCCTGGGGCAGTCCCTGGCGCGGCCGCGGGCCGACGGGCAGCGTGTCCCGCTCGATCACATCCACCTCGTCGGCCACCTCGGCGAGCGCGGCCGCGGCAAGCATGCCGGTCAGACCGGCACCGATGACGACGGCTCGGCGTCGACGGTACGAGGAACGGGGCCGGGAAGGCGTCATGACGGCTGGCTCTCTGCGCGTGAGGCGTCCTGGCGCACGCCGCGTGAGGCGTCCTGGCGGACGGCATGGACGACGGGAGACTGGGCCAAGGCACGGGACATGCGTACCAGGACCCTTGAACTGACCGCCAGCGTGGGGGAGGAGGCGTCCTCCGAAGGCGGCCGGATCTCCCCCCTGCCGTCCAGTGCGCAGACGACCATCGCGGCCAGAGCGATGGCTTCCGCCTCGTCCGCGTGCGCCCCGGCCCTCAGCGCCCTGGCCCGGGCCCGCTCGTGCACCGCCGGGTCCAGGCGGGGAGTCAGGGCGAGCAGACCGTCGTAGATGGCGGCCTCGCGCTGAGTGAGGCGCAGCCCGGAAGACGACCACCACGGCATCGGGACGGGCGGCAGGAGCGCGTCCCGGTGCAAGGCGCGCCACAGCGGGCCCAGGGCCCGGAACGCGGACCAGTTGCGCCGGGCGTCGGACAGCCGCTGCCCGACCAGCGGGAGCAGATACCCCACGGCGCTGGTCACGGCGCCGCCCGCGGCCAGCGGCGGGGCGTAGTCGGTGCTCCACTCGTCCCAGTCGGCGCCGTTCCAGCGGGCGACGACGGCGGCGTACTTGGTGGCGTCGAAGGCGAGATTGCCCGCGTAGCCGATGACGATGACGACCAGTCCCGCGCGCAGCCAGCCGTGCACCCTCATCGACCAGCGCCAGCACAGCGTCGTCATCACCACGGCCGCCACCGTGTTCGACACCAGGTACAGCACGATCATCTCGCGGATGTAAGGGGTGTTGGCGTAGTAAGTGTCCAGGTCGCGCAGCCGCTCGACGGGGGCGTCACCGCGTACGAACAGCGTGATCAGCAGCACGATGACCACCCCGTAGGCGGTGATCCAACCGCGGGCGGCACGGCGGACGTCCTCGGGCCGCCCGCCGCGCCAGTTGATGATCAGGGCCAGGCAGGCGGCGCTGAAGGCAGACATGACGCAATACACCAGCGGAGCCGAGAAGTTGACGATGCCGGTGAGGTCGTTCACGGCTGCGATGGTCGGCGGCGCGGCGAAGAAGAACACGGCCACGGACAAGACCAACAGGGCACACACCGACCGCAGGAACGGATCGTGCCTGTGACGGATCAGGGCAGGCGTCTTGGCGGCGGTGGCCACGGCCAGAGCCGCAGCGGGGAAGTAGTAGGCCGAGTCCTGCACGTCTACTCCTGTGGCCCGCGGTGCCCCAGTGCCGCTTCGATGCGTCGAGCCAGCGCGTCGCGCGGTGTGCGGCTGCCGTCGGCGGACGGTCTCAGCAGGGGACGGCAGCGCGTACTGAGCCGGTAGCCGAAGGCGTCGGCCTCGCGCTCCTCCGTCTCGTTGTCGAAGTGGGTGCGGGCCGCCACCCGGAGGACCGCGTCCTTGGCGGATTCCAGGTCGACTTTCCCGGCCAGCAGCCGGGTGGCGAGCACCGCTTCCTGTCCGCCGGGACGGCACTGGCCCTGATACATGTGCCAGACTTCGTGGCCGAAGATCACACACTGGTGACTCGGGTCGGTGTGCCGCTCCACGGCCAGCAGGTCTTGGCCGTCGAGATTCAGCCAGAGCCCGCTCACGGACGACGTGGTGGGGAAATGCACCAGTTGGAACGTGACCCTCCGGGACCGCTCCTGGCTCATGCGGGCGCACAGCGCCGCGAAGAGGTCGACTGTCGTGGCTGAGGAGGGCAGTTCGAGTCCGGCCAGCAGCGTGTTGCACAGGCGGCGCATGGTCCGCTCGACTCCCATGTCTCTCCGTCGGCCGGTCTGGCGGACACGGGTGACACCGTGCCCGGGCAGTGGTTCGGAGGGCGCTGCCGCACCCGTCGGCTACGCGTGTGCCGCTCGGCTCCCAAGGCACCGCCCGCGGTGAGCAGACGCACCGGCAAGTCCCCCCGTGGTTACCGACGATCTCCTACTCGTCACGCTGTGACCACCATCGGCTTTATGAAAGCGAAAAGCCTGCCGGGGGATCAGGCCGGAGAAATGGTGTCAGGACGTCAGATCTGCGACACCGCCGTGACCTTCGTTCACGTCTCAGGTGTCGTCGATCTGTACGCGCCGGTGCGCCTGGGCACCTGCCGCAGCGCGAAACTCCCGGTCAGGGCCGCGTGTTCCGCTCAGTGGACCGGAATGTGTGCCATCGGCCCCGCGTAGGCATCCTGGGCAAGCCGTGACGGCAGGGGCACTGGCGCCGGATGTGCCCGGACGGGGGAGTGGGCAGGGCTGTGGGTGCCAGGGCGCGGGGGTCGGCTCGGGCAGCCGGACGACGGTCCGGCCCTGCCCGCCCGGCAGGAGGCGCGGCCGCCCGACAGCGCGGTAGAGCCCGGTTCCGTAGCGCCAGCCCGCCCTCTCCGCGTCCGAGCGCCGCACCGCCGTCGGGCCGACACATCGACCGGAGGAACACGTGATGAGTTCAGCCAACCCTGGGACCTCTGCGGACCTGGTACAGCAGGCGCGCAACGTCGACGTATCCGCAGCCGACTGGGTCTATCTGCGGGACACCATCAGGGTCAACAGCGCCCTGTCGCACGAGATCCGCGGGGACAAACCGGCCCCGGGGACGCGGCTGGTGCTGATCGCTCGTGAGATCACGCACGATCCCGGGTACGTCCTGTCCGTGACCGGGCACCCAGTGCTGCTGGTTGCCGAGACCTACCGGGGCAACGGCGGAGGCGTCGACACCACTGGACCTGTCGGTGTCGGCGGCGAGATCGGCAGCGCCGGGGGCACCGGCGGCGGTGCGGGGGGCCGCGACGGCAAGTCCGGAGGCCCGGGCGGCAACGGCGGGCCAGGGGGCGCGGCCACTCCGATCACCCTGCTCGCGGCGCGAGCGAGCAACGTACGGCTGGTCGCGCGGGGCGGCAGGGGTGGCTCGGGCGGCACCGGCGGCCAAGGAGGTCAGGGCAAGGACGGCACCAAGCCGCCCAAGCCGGGCGAGGACGGCCGGGATCCCGGCTACGGCGGCCCGGGCGGACGCGGCGGAAACGGGGCAGTCGGCGGGCCGGGTGCCCAGATACGCGTGGAGACCGTCGAGCGTTCGGGCGTGCTGGGCGACGGCAGTGGCGGCGACGCAGGACCCGCCGGGGCGGGAGGCGGCGGAGGAGCCGGAGGCGGGGGCTACAACGGCCCCGGAGAGCCCGGGCGGGACGGTCCGGCGGGCCAGCCCGGCCCGGCTGCGGGCCCGGGCGTGACCCCCGCGTTCCTCACGCACACCGCCGACGCGTGGTGGGCCATAGCGCGCGGGGAGCTGGGAGCGGTGTACACCGAGGCCTGGGCGGAGTACCGCACACGGGTCGGCGAGTTCCTGTTCCGCTGCTACGCACCGGGCCTGGCGGACAGGAACGACAACCGGATCACGGCCGGGCACGAGTTCACCCAGGCGCTCGTGCTGCGGCCGGGGCATGCCCGCGCGGTGGAACTCTCCCGGTACCTCGCCACCAACCTGACCCCCCTCGGGGTGCCGTACGACGTGGATGTCGTGCCGCACTTCCCGGCACAGGAGCAGTTCGTCACCGCCTACGGCGATCTGGTGGTGGGTGTGTACACGGCGGCGACGGACCTGCTGCTCTTCGCCAAGGGGGAGGCGCAGAAGATCCAGCTGGTCGAGACCGATCTGGGCCACCTCAACGACATGAAGACGGTCCTGGACACGGAGCGAAGGGCGGCCAAGGCGGGAGTCGACGCCGCCAAGGGCCGGGCGGACATCCTCGACAAACAGCTGCGCGAGGTCCAGGCCCAACTCGACGCGGTCCGCACGAAGATGGCCAGCGAGCGCCTGGAGTTCCCGCCGGGAAACGATCTGGGTCCGGTGATCGGTGCCGCCATCGTGGTCGCCGCCGCCGTCTCCGCCCTCTACACCGGCGGGGCCACCATCGCGGCCATGCTCGTCGCGAGCGACATGCTCGCCAAGACCGCCGCGTCCATGGAAGGCTTCGACACCGCTACGGGGAAGTACCGGGACGGCAGCTATCTGGTCAACTGGTTCGACTGGGCCAGCGGCGTTCCCAAGCCGCGCCCCGGGATCGACATCAAGACCTCCAAGCTCACCGACCTCGGTGACAAGGCCGCCGCGTTCATCAACGCGTCCGGCACCCTGGTCCAGCTCTTCCAGGCCAAGGTCGACGGGAAGCTGGAGAACGAGGAGAAGAACCTCCTGGTCCGGCAGTTGGAGCTGGCGAGGGAGCGGGCGCTGCAGATGCTGGAGATCACCCATCAGCAGCTGAACCTGGCCGTGGCCGATGCCAAGATCGCCGTCAATGCGAACGACATCGCGCGCCTGACGAACCTGGAGGGGGGCTGGCAGCGTGACATCTCCCAGCTCATCGACATCTGCCGCCGGATGATCACCCGCAACCAGCACTACATGGACCTGCTGACCGAGTACTGCTACTACGCCAACCGGACAGTGGACCTCTGGACCTTCAGCAGCCACGCGCCCGCCTTCACCTTCGACTTCGGCTATCTGCACCCGGATGACATCGAGAACGCCTACCACCCGCTGGCCCGCGGCGACGACAGCCGTGTGAACGGCCTGCTGGAGCAGTACCAGTACTCCAAGAGGCAGCTGTCCGCGCTCATGGACCGGCGCAAGGAGTACGACTCGTACGGCCTGAACCAGGACGTCCACTACCTCCGCCTGACCGCTCCCGAGGTGCTGAACGCGCTCAGGACCCACGGCACCGCGAGCTTCACCGTCCCCCTCGACGCGTTCGCCGACCGCTTCGAGATGAAGACCGCCTACCTGCACGTCGGCCTGCTGGGCGCCACCTGTGCCAACCCCCGCATGACCGTACTGGTCGAGCATCCGGGCGCGGCCACCAACCGGTACCGCGACGGCTCCCCGCGCACGGCGACGGCCGGCCCCCGGTCCAGCACGGTCCAGGCGACCTTCGACAAGAACGACCCCGGCAGGCCGATGACCGACCAGGCCTTCTACGGCCGCAGCCCCGCCACGACCTGGCGCATCACCATCGAGCCGGCCGCCGCCCAGGAGGCCCAGCTCGACCTCGGCGGCCTGAGCGCCGCCTACGTCACCCTCTGGTACTGGCACTTCCGCCGGAAGTCCCCTGGTCCGGCGCCCGCGCCCATGATCGTACGGGCGGACTTCGACGGCGACGGCATCGTGGACGAGACGGTCTGGGAACCGGAGCAGGGGCTCTGGCACGTCCGGCGGTCCTCGGACGGTGAAACCCTCACCGAGACCTGGGGCCAGGCCGGTGACTTCCCGGTACCCGCCGACTATGACGGCGACGGCACAGCGGAGCTGGCCGTGTTCGACCCCTCCAGCGGCAAGCTGTTCACCCGTCCCCTGCTCGGCAATCGACCGGTGGCGTACCACTGGGCCACCGCCGACCACACCCTGACCGTCGAGGAGCAGACGGGAGCGGAACGCCTGGCCACCGCGTTGGAGGCGTGCGCCGGCCAGCTGTCCGGGAACCAGCGCGCCGCGGAAGCCGTCGATCCGCAACAGACGGCGTGCCTCCTCCTGCGCCGCCTGACCCAGCTGGACCCCCGCCACCTGCCCCAGACCGCCCAGGCACTGGTCCGCCTGACGCACTTCCTCGCGGCAGCGGGCCGCTGGGAGGAGTCGGTGATCACCGGCCGGGAAGTCATCGCACTCTGCAGGCGGCTCGCCGCGGATCACCCGCAGGACGACGCACTCGCCCACCGCGCCGCCGAGGCCCTGATCGGGATCGCCGGGCACTGGTGGCAAAAGCCCGACCTCCAGGCCGAAGCCGCCGACCTCGCCCTCCAAGGCACCTCGACGGCCGGCATGCTGGCGGCCAAGAACCCCACCTACCGGCCCCAGCTCGCCGCCTGGGCCACCTCGCCGACCACGCCGTTCCTCGCGCACGTCGGCCGCACGGACGAGGCGCATCTGCTCGGAACACAGGCCATCACCCTCTACCGCACGCTCGCCGCGCAGAACCCGGCCGACGACGAGCTCGTCTACCGCGTCTCGTGGTCGTCCATCGAGGTCTCCCTCCACCTCTGGAGCAAGCCGGAACTCCAGGGCAGGGCGACGGAAATCACCGTCTCAGCCATCGACAACTTGCGGACCCTCAGCAGAAGGAGCCCCTCCTACCGTCGGCAGCTCGCCCAGTGGGCGGCTTCTCCGGCAGCGGCATTCCTCGCACAGTCGGGGCGTTGGGACGAGGCCGTGGCGGTGGGCGACGAGTCGATCAGTCTCTATCGCACGCTCGTCGCGGAGAACCCGGATGACGATGAGCTTGCCTACCGCCTCTCGTGGGCATCGATCGACATCGCTCTCCACCTGTGGGGCAAGCCCGAGCTCCAGGCCAAGGCGACCGGTCTCACCGTCTCAGCTGTCGACAACTTGCGGACCCTCAGCACGAAGAACCCCTCCCACCGCCCGCAACTGGCCGACTGGATCATGTCGCCCGCGTCTGCCTTCCTGGTCAGCACGGGCCAGCGGCAGCGCGCCATTGACCTGGTGCGGGAAGCCGTCGACCTCTACACCCAGCTCAACACCGAGGACCCCGTCACCTACGGGCCCAAACTCGCCAACGCCAAGAAGACACTGGAGCAACTCGAAGCGTGATCGCCCATGGCACTGCGGCCGGCGTCGAACCACTGCTGCCCGCAGCGCGGGTCCCTGTCACGCCTGCCGCTCGACGCCATCGGTCGGCGCAGGAGCCACCCGCCGGAACGGAGACGTAACATCGCCGCCCTCCCGGGCGTGCACAGGTGGCGGCCCTGCACCACCTCCTGGACCTGCCGGAGACGGGCGCGACCAACGGCGCGGCCCGTCCCGTATCCATCACCGAGGAGGTCGCGAACCATGGCTGACGTGAAGATCGAGGAACTCCTCGACGACGTGGTGGTGCACCTGCCGAGTGCTGTGCAGGTGCGCGCGCGGGGCGGGCGGCGGCGGGCCCGGCGCCAAGCCGCGGGCGCGGTCGTGGCCGCGACGGCGGTGATGGCCGGGGCGCTGGTGTGGGCGGGCGTGGACGGCGACGAGGGACGCGCGCGCCCGTCGACCGGCCCGAGCACCCCGGCGATCGTCGTCGACGGAATGCCGCGGATCCTGCCCCCCGACGAGGTCCCCGGGAACGGCCGCTGGCACTGGCAGGCCCAGGAAGAGGACACGAAGGACTCACCGCTGCCGCGGATCGCGGAGAGCGGCTCGTGCCCCGATTCGTTCCGCGAGCGGAAGACCCCCGAGCACGTGCAGTACTCCGCCACGTACTACTCCGAGGGCGCCGACGGCGCGGCTTCCGCGAGCCACCGCATCGTCTCCTATGCGAGCCCGGAGGTGGCCGGACGCGAGCGTGCGGCTTACGAGGCGGAACTGGAGGCCTGCGGTCTGAGGTACCGGGGCGGCGAGCGGCCGCGCTGGTCGGGCCCCGCCGTCGGCGACGGCACCCTCCTGCGTGTCACCGTCCAGCAGGACGGCAAGTGGCTCTCGGTGGTGGAGGTGCGGGTCGAGTCCTCCTGAGGGCAGGCCGGGCCGAGCACTACGCCGGTACTTGGTGGGAACCGCGAGGTGTCTGGGTGCGGTACGAATGGCCGAGTTCCGGGCCGAGTCCGAAGTAGTGGCGGAAGTTGTAGATCAGAGGGCTCCAGGCCGTGGGGTCGATGTGGTCGGTGCCGGGCACGACGACGCGGGCATCGGCATGGACCTTGCGCACGACGGCCTCCACGATGACGAACTCTCCCGAGACGTCGGGCCGCACCCGCTCGGCGCGGGCCTCCAGCTGGATCGGGCACTCGGCGACGCGAGGAGGCCGGACCAGGTGGGACGGTTCGCCGGTCAGCCCGGCCGCGGCGAACTTCTCCGGCTCGAAGCGGCAGCCGTCGGGCTTGGTGGAGGGCACCGGGTTCCGGCCGGTCAGGGGCGCGAGACGTTCCACCGCCGGCCACTGGGCGGGGGCGGGCAGGTTGATCACCACGTCGGGGCGGCTGCCGAGGTTGTGCGCGGTCTGTCCGTCGCGGCCCAGACCCAGGACGACCGTATGGCCGAGGGCCCATGCGGAGGACATCGGGGCCAGGTTGAAGGTGCCGTCCTGGTTCTCCGTGGTCAGGAGCACCACCGGCGTCCCGAAGTACAGGATGCTCGGTGTGATCTCCACGTGGGTGACGGCTGTTTCCTGGGCCCGGATCCCGGGAGGTGCTGTGTTCATGGAGGGAAGCGTAGGAGCCGGATGTTTCGGTAGCGGCCGAAGCGTCACGGGTGACAATGGACTGCATGAATGCGAAGCGGGCACCGGGGAGCGGCCCCGATCTGGCCTCCGTGGCGAGGCTTCTGGCCGATGGCACGCGGGCGGGTTTCTGTCTGGCCCTGCTCGACGGCCGCGCATGGACGGCGACGGAACTGGCCCGACACGTGGGAGTGGCGCCCTCCACCGCGACCGAGCACCTGCATCTGCTCGTACGCGGAAACCTGCTCGCCGAGGAACGCCAGGGCCGCCATCGCTACGTGCGTCTGGCCGGGCCCCACGTCGCCGAGCTGGTCGAAAGCCTCGCGGCGCTGGCCCCCGAACACGCCGCACCTCCCCGCACCCTGTCGGCGGCAGGCCGCCGACAGGCCCTCGCGCACGCCCGCACCTGCTACGACCACCTCGCCGGGACCATCGGGGTGGCCATCACCGACACGATGATCGAGCGACGCCTACTCGATCTGGCACACGGGCTCAGCCTCACCCGCGCCGGAGCGGACTGGCTCGAAGATCTCGGCATCACCGTCCCGACGGGGACGCGTCGGCCGTCGGTGCGGTCGTGCCTGGACTGGACCGAACGCCGCCCCCATCTGGCCGGCGCGGTCGGTGCCGCCCTGTGCCGGCACGCCTTCGACACAGGCTGGATCAGCCGCGTCGGCACGACCCGCGCGGTCGTCGTCACCCCGCTCGGCGAACAGGCTCTCCACCACCACCTCGGCTTGCCCGGTGATCTGCTCGCCGGGAGATGAGCGCCCTACACGTACACCGGCTTCACCGCTCTACGCTGCTCCATGGCGCTTTCGCCCCACAGGAACAAGTCATTCCAACCTCCAAACCAGCCTTGCCGCGCCAGCGGAGACGGCGCTGCCCCTCCCGATGGATACAACTGATGCCAATCAGCCACGATCCGGCCGGGGGCAGGAGTGAAACGCGTGCGCACGAAGCAAGCTGCCGCCGGACTCGCCGCTGCGGTGTTGAGCGGACTGCTGGCAACTCAGGCGTCAGGCCTGGGCGACGCAGACTCCGAATCCATTTCAGCGGCCCGGACAGCGGAGTTGTCGCACCTCGCGGAGAGCTACCTCCAGACGCGAGCCAGCATGGTGACGACCAGCCCTCAAGCCCCGCGACGCACCCTCCTGGGCGCCACTCCGCCCATGGCGGATCGCCTTGAGGACGAGTTCGTGAGACTCAAGGCGAAGGGCAAGATGTACGAGGGTGTCGACGGCGGTTACAGCAAGGCTGTCGTTGACGTCACGGTCACGGGTTCATCGCTCGATGGCAATGTCGCCACCCTCGAGATCACTGAAGACGGCCGTCTCTACGCGCCGCTCACACCTGCGGACGTGGCTGGGGGAGCACCGGAGTACGAGGAGTACTCACTGCCGCACACGGTGACGTTCGTGAAGCAATCCGACGGTTCCTGGCTGCTTTCATCGGACGAAGTTGATGCGGGCTCCGGCCCAACCCCCAGCACTCAACTGACAGAACCAGATGTGACGGACGACGGAGGCGAAGCGCCGGACGAGGACGCGGACGAAGGCCGCAAGGAGCGGTCGCGCTCGTCGGCGTGACGACGGTGCGGGACCGGCGCGGTGCAGCTGTGCCCACGCGCGAAGAGGTGACGAGTGCGGCGACGTTGGTGGCCGGTGGTCATGGCCGTGTGGGCGGTTCTCGTGGTGGTCGGTGGGCTCCTGACGCTCTACTTGAGCGGTGGTGAGGGCCACGCGGTGGACCCGGGCCGTGGCGCGCCGTCGGAGACTCCATCGAGCACTTACGACGACCCGCCCTGTCCCAGCCCGACCGAGGATGACGCCACGTTGAGCGCCTGCGCCCATGAGGTAGGGGACTAGCGTTGCATCAGGCAACGTTCGCCCTGTCGACAACTGCACACAGGCGTTCGCTGACGGCATGCGGGGGATCACCTCGCGGGGCGCACCGGCTGGGGGATCAAGCCAGACGGCGCGCCGCGCCACATCACGCCAGGGCAATCGTTCCGGATGCTAGTCGTCTACCCGCTCCTTCAGATGGACGGTCACGGTGTCCCCTTCCTCCTTGCCGATCGCCTTGCGCACCTCCGCCTTCACAGGCAGCTTGTGCCTGCCGTCCCCCAGGGCCATGAAGGAACTCTGGAAGGGATGACCATCGATAGTGCCCCGGACCTTCACCAGGCCGCGGGTGCCGAAGAACTCGGCCGACTCAGGCCACACGACGTAAGTCCAGCCGCCGTTCTTCGGGCTCTTCTGCAGGGTCGCGGTGAATTGCTTGTCCATCATGGATACCGCCTGTTCAGGAGCTTTCGACGAGAATGAGGTTGTTGCCATCCGGGTCACGCACAGCGAACATCGGTGGTACTGCGGGCCCCATCCGCACGACCTCTGCATCGGCGTCGACGCCGCGTGCGCGCAGGTGCACGTGGTCGGCGTCGGCGTCCTGGGTCGTAAGACGGATACCGGTCGTGACTCCTTCGGGAACGAGCGCGACAGTCGTGGTCGCTCCAGGCGGTGCCACCTCGATCCAGCGTCCTTCGCCGAAGGGCACGTCGCGTCGTACTTCGAAGCCGAGCTCACCGACGTAGAACTCGGTCGCCTTCTGCTGGTCGGTGACGCGAATCCCGACCGTGGCGACCTGCGTGATGTGAGTGGTCCTGCTCATTGCCTGCCTCCACGTCCTTGGCGTTCACCAGGTAGGACGGAGGCCAACGGGAAAACTCATCGCTGGCCACGACGATCGACCGGACAGGGCCCTCAACAGGGCGAACGCTGCCTGATGCGGCACTGGGCAGCGCCCTCGATGCCTGAGCAGCCATTGCGTCGGCTGAACGGCCTCTCGCCCCCAGGGCATCGACCTGCCGACCGCTGCGTCGAACCCACGTGACCGCCTAACCCCGGCCGCCGGAGAACAGTAGCTCGGCCAAGGTCCGGAACACGTCCTCCGGATCGCGTTCTCCCACCGGGTCCCGCAGGTTCTCGCTCAGCAGGAGCGTGGTGAATCCGTGGGCGAGCGACCATGCGGCGATGCCCGCGAGTCGTGCGTCCTCGCCGCGCCCGCTCGCCGGGACCTCGGCGATCCCGGCCCGCAGTTCGGCTCCGGCGCGGGTGCGGGCGGCGAGCAGGGCGGCGTCGTCGCCGCGCAGCAGGTCCGGGCGGAACATGACCTGGAAGTGCGCGGGGTGCTCGATCCCGAACCGGACGTAGCACACCCCGCGTTCGCGCAGGTCGGCACCCTCGGCCAGGGCGTCCGCCAGCAGCTCGTACCCTTCCGCGGCGATCGCGGTGAGCAGGCCCGTGCGGTCCTTGAAGTGGTGGGCGGGGGCAGCGTGCGAGACGCCCGCGCGACGGGCGAGATCACGCAGGCTCAGGGCGCCGGGCCCGTCGGTGGCGATGACGTCGAGGGCAGCGGTCAGGACGGCGCGGTACAGATCGCCGTGATGGTACGAGCCGCTGTTGGTGGTGGCCATGTCCCCCATGGTCGCGCCACATCTAGGCGTTGACAAGTTCGAGGGGCGCGAGCAATCTTGTCACTGTCAAGTTCGGACGGATGGATGACCTGTGACGGGGAGAGCGCCATGGCGGACCAGAAGGATCAGGCGGGGCAGATCGAGCTCGGCCGCGTGCGTCAGCTGTGGCATCTGCTGGAGCCGCTGCACGCGGTGGTGTACTTCGCTCCGGAAGCCGCCGCGGAGGCGGACGGGCTCGGCATCGAGTCCGGCCGCTGGCCGCGGTACTTCGCTTGGCGGGCCGCGCCGCTCGGAGCGGTCGGCCACGAGCAGGTGACGTCGGCGTTCTACAGCTTCAGCCCCGGGATGGTCAGGGAGCACATCCCTTCCGTCTGGGGCGCCGCGGACCCCGCGACCGTCCTGGACGCTCGCCGTCGCGCCGTCGATCGTACGTACCGCGCGCTCCTCGGCGGCCGCCTCGACGACCGCGAGCTGGCCGAGGCCGCCGCCCTGGCGCGCCGCGTCGCCGAGGCCGCGGAGCACGCGGGCCGGCCCCTGGCCGCCGCCAACGCGGCGCAGCCCTGGCCCGAGGCCCCTCACCTGGTGCTCTGGCAGGCCGCGACGATCCTGCGCGAACACCGTGGGGACGGCCATCTCGCGGCGCTGTTGATCGCCGGGCTCGACCCGGTGGAGTCACTGGTGTCGTTCGCGGCCATCGGGGCGGCGCCCGAGGAGACCTTCAGGAGCCGGGGCTGGAGCGAGAAGGAGTGGGCCGCGGGGCGCGAGCGCCTGGTCGGCCGCGGCCTGGTGGAGGCGGACGGCACGGCGACCGAAGCGGGGCGCGCGCTGCGCGCCCAGGTCGAGCGTCACACGGACGAGCTGGCGGCGGCACCCTGGCAGGCGCTGGGCGCGGCCGGCGCGGACCGGCTCAGCGAGCTGCTGGGGGACTACTGGGTGGCGGTCATCGGTTCGGGGATGCTGCCGGGGACGAACACGCTGGGGATCGGCACGGTGTGAGCCGTCGGGCGCCCCCACCGCGGCGGAGCGACGTCAGAGCCGCCAGCCGCGGATGCGGTCGGCCGCCTGGTACACGGTGGTCTTGCGGCCCTGGATGTCACGGACCAGTTCGACGAGCGCGCCGTAGGGCGGGTCGATGCCTTCGCCGCAGGCGTGCATGTAGGAGACGGCGACCTGGCAGGCGTACAGGGAGTTGCGGTGGGGCAGCGGTTCGAGTCGGACCAGGGTGTGCAGCAGGGCGGCGGCGCGCCAGGCCGCGTCGGGCGGCGTGATGCCGGGGCGGGGGATACGGGTCTTGTGGCGGGCCACCGCGGCGACCAGGGCGGAGTAGTCCGCGACGGTGACGTCCTCGGGCACGGACTGCTCCTGGACGTCGAGCAGCCAGGCGATGTCGATGTGGAGGACCATCAGGCGGCTTCGGTGCCCTGGGCGCGGGGCGACGGGGGCACCTCGTCGGGGAAGGCCTCGTCGAACTCGCCGCGGTGCCGCTCGCCCCAGGACACGGCGTACCGCACGAACTGCAGCCGCTGCTTCTCGCGCAGCGACAGGTCGTGGACGTACTGCTTGAGGGAGACGCCTGCGGCGGCCGCGGCGGCCCGCAGTTCCTCCATCTCCTCGTCGCTGTAGCTGATGTTCAAAGACGGCATGACTCCGATGGTACCTACTAGGTACCTTGATCGGAATCCTTCCGTCTGCGGCAGCTCGCCGTCCGCCGCTCCCGTCCGTCGGCTCCCGTCCGCCGCTCCCCACGGCTGTGGTCAGCTCCGGCGCCGGTACTCGCGGGCCAGCAGGCGCAGTGCCGCCGGGACGGAGGCGCGCGCCGAGGAGCTCAGCAGCTGCGCTCCCTTGCGCCTGGCGGCGTCGGCCGTCAGTTCTTCCATGCCGATGAGCGCCCGGCCCATCGGGCGATGGGCCTCGGGCAGATGCGTCACCAGCGCGTAGCTCTCGACGAGACTGGCCTCCGCCTGTCGGATCAACTCGGCCAGGAGGGCGCGGACCTCGGGGGAGTCCGTGCGCGATGCGAGGTCGGCACGGGTCACCCCGTGCCGCTCCAGCGTCTGCGCGGGGATGTTCAGCCGTCCCGCGCGCAGGTCCTCGGCCAGGTCGGTGGCGAAGTCGAGCCGCTGGCTGCCGTCGATGAACTGACGGCAGGCGCCGCGGTAGCCGGCCTCGTCCGCGTCGGGCGCCAGCAGATGGGCCACGAGCATGAACGCGGGGAGGGAGTAGCCGTCGACGTAGTGCTGGTAGTCCTCTTCCCCGGCGAACCCGGAGAACTCCAGGTCCACGTGCCCGGCGCCGAGGAACTCCTTGATGTGGTGTTCGAGCTGGGGGTACGTCCCGTACGTGTGCAGAAGAGGACGCAGCACGGGGTGGTCGCTCTGCTTGGTGGCGAGCGCTTCGTGCACCAGCTTCTCCCACCGGTCGTAGTCGGCGGCGCGCTGCTCCACCGGCCCTTCCCGGTCGAGGAGGGTGTCGGTGTAGTGCATGAAGACCGTAGCGGCGATCACGTGCGGCACGACGGCCCCGGGCAGCAGCAGGCGGACGGCCAGGTACTGGTGGCGTCGGTAGCGCGAGACCACGTGGCGCAGGCGCGTGAAGTCCGCGCGCGGCTCGGGACCGTCGATGCCCGCCGCGTCCAGCATGGCCTTCCAGGAATTCATCGCACTCCTCAGCTCCCCGGCCGGTGACCGCCGACCCGCACACGACGTGTACTCCGAGGTGACCGTACGCGGTCCCCACGGAATGGCGACGGCCCACCACCCGCAAAGCTACGCACCGCCCGGCAGCCGGACGAGGGCGGGCCGCGCGTGCGCCGCCCCGGACGACGCGAACGTGGACGCTAAGGGCGACTCGCCTCCTGCTCGACGACCTGTACCTGGTGCGGGGCCCGGTTGCGTGGGTGGTGGGGGTTGAGGAACCACTTCCGGGCCGAGGCCAGCCACCACGTGGTGCAGAAGGCGATGACGACGCCGACGGCGATGGGGGCGTAGTTGAAGGTCTTGGCGGTGACCGGGGAGGCCTGGGGGAGCATGAAGAGCACGGTGATCACCACGACCCAGGCGACGGCGATGGTGCCGACGATGGTGGACCAGGAGCCGAGGTGCCAGGGGCCGCGTTCGAAGCGGTCGCCTTGCCGCAGTCGCAGGAACGTGGGGATGACGTAGGCGATGTACAGGCCGATGGTGGCGATGGAGGTGACGGCCGCGTACGCGGTGCTGTTCCACAAGTAGGGCAGGCCCAGGCAGAAGGCGCCGCCGGTGGCGAGCCAGACGGCGTTGGTGGGGGTGCGGGTGCCTGGATGGAGCTTGTGCCACACCCGGGAGAAGGGCAGGGCGCCGTCGCGGGAGAACGCGTAGATCATGCGGGAGTTGGCGGTCACCGAGGCCATGCCGCAGAACAGCTGCGCGACGATGATCACGACGAGGAGCCACTTGCCGGTCGCCGCGCCGAGGGCGTCCATGAGGATCTGTGCCGGGGGCACGCCCGTGTCCGAGTCGAGGGCGCCGGAGTACGACTGGATGGCGTAGGTGAAGCCGAAGAGCAGGACGAATCCGGCCGCGAGGGAGACGAGGATCGAGCGGACGATGCCCTTGGGGCCCGCGGTGGCCGCGTCGATGGTCTCCTCGGTCATGTGGGCGGAGGCGTCGTAGCCGGTGAAGGTGTACTGGGCCATCAGCAGCCCGATGGCCACCACGTAGAGGCTGGAGGTGAAGCCGGTGTTGTTGACGAACTCGCCGAAGACGAAGCGGGTCGACTGGTGGTGGTCGGGGATGAGGACCAGGGCGCCGCAGATGACCAGGACGCCGCCGATGTGCCACCAGATGGAGAGCTCGTTGAGGAAGGCGACGATGCGCACGCCGAAGGTGTTCAGGACGCCGTGCAGGACCAGGATGGCGCCGAACAGGACGATGGTGTGTTCCGGGGTGGCGGCGTAGCCGAACTGCAGATCCAGCAGGGCGTTGAGGAAGGTGGCGGCACCGAAGTCGATGCCCGCGGTGACCGCGATCTGGCCGAGCGTGTTGAACCAGCCGGTGAACCACGCCCACGCCGCGGCGGTGCGGGGCGGGCCCATGCGGTGGGCCCAGAAGTACAGGCCCGCGCTCGTCGGGTACGAGGAGCAGACCTCGGCCATGGACAGGCCGACGAACAGCGTCATGAGGCCGACGAACAGCCAGCCCCACATGATGACGGCGGGGCCGCCGGTGTTCATGCCGTAGCCGTACAGCGTCATGCAGCCGGACAGGATCGAGATGATGGTGAAGCTGACGCCGAAGTTGGCGCGGCCGGACATGGAGCGCGACAGCGTCTGCCGGTAGCCGAGCTGCTTGAGGCGCTCCTCGTCGGAGACGCGGGATACATCGAGAGGCACCGGGTGCCCTTCCCTTCCTGCGAGACTCTTGCCGGACTCTGGTGGGGCTCTGGTGGGACTTCCGTGCGACGTTTCTGCGACTTCCGTGCGACTTCTGCTTGATGGTGGTGACGTGCGGGGCCGCTCCGCTCTCAGGGGCGCTTTCGCCGCCGGGGCGGGCTGTAGGCCCAGGTGCGGTGGCGCAGGAACAGTTCGCGGGCGCGGCCGCAGTAGGACCAGGGGACGTGCGTGGCGTACGGGCCGATCGCGTCGAAGACCTCACGGGCCTCGCCGTGGCGGTTCGCGAACGACAGGGCGTGCGCCAGGTAGTTGGCGTCATCGGCGAAACAGGCGTGCGGCTGCGGTGTCCGGTAGCGCCACCAGCGCTCCAGGGCGTGCTCGACCTGGGGGCAGTCGGCCCAGGGGTGGATCACGAGCCCGTACGCGCCCTGGTTCTGCTCCTGCCGACAGCGGTGCGCCTCGGCCAGCACCACGAGCGGCAGGACCGCGAGGGGCAGACCCGGGGGAGCGAGGGCGACCTGCTCCTCGGCCCACCACATCGCCTCGCCCTGGGCGCCGTGATGGCGGGGGAAGAGGTAGGTGACGATCTCGTGGTGCGCCTCGCGGTTCCACGGATCGCGTTGCTTGATCTCCGACCACACGTGGTCGAGCGTGTCGCGGTCGGGGGCGTGGGTGCGCAGCAGCGCGAGCATGACGACCAGGGGCGCCACGTCCTGCGGCCACACGTCGAGCGCGGCTCGGCAGGTGGCCCACGCCTCTTCCATCTGGGTCCGGCCCTTGTCGTGTCCCGCGATCATCGCGCGCAGCGCCTGTACGTTCGCCAGCAGGGCGAGGGCGTGCGGGGAGTGCGGCTCGGCCTCGGCCCAGGTGTCGGCGAACCTGAGGCGGGCCCCGGCCTCGGCGAGGACCTGAAGGCGGAAGATCCTGCGGTCCCAGTCAGAGCCGGTGGCGGTGAGCACGTCCCGTGGACCTTCCCACCGGCCCATCGAGGCGTCCTCGAGCACGTGCCGCAGCGCCTCGTCGTCCCTCGCCGGGTGTGAGTCAAGCTTGGTGGACACGGCTCGGCTTCCTGTGGGCGGTCGGAAGCCCTGCTCCAGGGCGCTCGGCCTCGTCGCGGGGGAGATGGATACGACTTCGGCCGGGGCCCCGGAGCAGGGGGCTTCGGGTGGTGTGTCCCCTCCGCCGGGCGCCGTGGGGCGGAGATTGTCCTGGTGCCATGTGCGTCGTCCCCCTCATGGTCTGTGCCGCCGGTTCACGTGGCCCGTTACGAGTGACGTTGCTGTGCGTGCCGCCGTCCGAAGAGGCCTGGGTGCGGTGGCTCTTGCCGGCCAGGGCGGTGCGTGCGGGTGGTCGTGGTCCCGTGGTGCGGACGCCCCGTGGTGCCGTGGTGCCGACGCCTCGTGGCGCCGCGGTGCCGTGCTGCCCTCACCGGCACATGCAGGTCCCGTTTCGCGGCGGTGGCGATCGCGTGTGCGCAGCCGTCATCGAGTCCGAGGAGGGTGGTGAACCCCGCCCGGTGCGCGCGGGGGCGCCGGTGCACCCATCATTACTCCCCCCTAATCCCTCTGGCCGCAAGATGCGCGTGCGTACCAACTCAAAGTGGGGAAGCGAGCTTCGGCCATCCTCGGCAGGTACGGCGAGCCGAGGTGCGCCCTGACACACCGTCTGCTGACGGATGATCAGGTAGCGTGTGTGACCTGGCGAACACGACTGGTCTGGTGGGGAGTTGGCGTGCGCCAAAGGGTATGGGATCCACCGGTGACACGGCGTCGTTCCCGTTCTCTCCCCCCCCGCGTGAGTACGGTGGTCCGCCGGAAGGTACGCGCAACAGCGCAGGGAGTGCCCGCGCGGGCCGGTCAGGTTGCCGAGCGGCGACGAGGTCCTCCTGGCCGAGATTCATCGAGTGCCGGAACTGCATCTCCGCGGAGCCGTCGAAGGACCATCCGCGCCGAGGGCCGAGCGGCCCTCGCACCTTGCCTTTGGACATAGCCAGGATGTCCATCTTCAATGGCGCGCGGCGCATCACCTGGTTCGCGGTGTTGCCAAGGACCTTCACGTCTGCCTGCCAGGCCCGGGCCTGGAGGGCGGAGGC
The DNA here is from genome assembly GCF_008704795.1 of Streptomyces spectabilis. Taxonomy (NCBI): domain Bacteria; kingdom Bacillati; phylum Actinomycetota; class Actinomycetes; order Kitasatosporales; family Streptomycetaceae; genus Streptomyces; species Streptomyces spectabilis. The sequence continues at coordinate 9,757,950 of NZ_CP023690.1, forward strand.
GCATGGGCCGAGAGGTCGCGCCACCTGCCTGGCAGAGCGCCGCGTGCCGGACAGAGACACTGGTCGTAGCGTTGGGGTGCCGCTGTGACAGGAGGCGGCACCGGGTCGGCCCCGTGCCCGCTTCGCACGCCGCACGGGACCGGCTCACTTCGGTGCGCCTGCTGCTCGCGGCCCTCCGTACGGGCGTACAGACGCAGCTCCTACACGGCTCGTCAGGGTTAGGGAAGGCTGGGGACCCCCGCGGTGGAGCGTGGCGGCAGCAGAGGCCGGAAGGCGCTGGCGCGTTTGGTCACGGCGGTGGGTCAGGATAGCGACATGACAACGTGGTTCCGCACCTACTACGAAGACGAAGACCTGTGGCTGTGTTTCGAGGCCGATGACGAAGTCTGTGCGGTGCGTCAGGTGGAGGTCAGGGCGCAGGACTCGCGGCCGGTGACGGCTGCTTCCCTGGCAGAGGTGCTGCACTTGCGTGGCCATGCCGATCTCGCAGCGATGGCGCGCTATGAAGAGCGGTACGGCGTTCTCGCCGAAGGCCCCGTGGACGGCTGGCAGGAGCAGCCCCGGGCGACCGAGATCTCCGCAGCCGAATTCGAGCGGCTCTGGGACGAAGCGAGGCGGACTCTCAGTAGCGATAGCGACAGCGTGGTTTGACCTGCACTGCGGTCGGACGGTGTCGCACCCACCCGGACGAGTGCCCGATGTCAGTGGTGGCCACAATGCGGGCATGACTTCACCCGAGCACCTGGATGGCCTCCTCACCGAGTTGGGGCTTGAGGAGGCGGCCACGTTCACGGCCGTACACGGCGGGGACAAGGATGCCGTGATCCGGCTCTTCGGTGGCGATCCCGAGCAGGCCCGACCCACGGAGTTGGAGGAACTGCGCGAGCACTACGACGGGGACCTCATCCTGGTTTCCCGGTCGGGCCCGGCGGTCGTCGTCGTGGAGAGCAACGGCTATGAGGGATCGCGTGAGGAAGTGCTGCGCCCCCTGTCTGGCATGGGCCGCACCGCCAGCGCCTTCTGGAACATCAACCTGGTCTCCCGGTTGAGCCTGGCCGAGGACGGACTGGTTTCGTCAGCCCTCGACATGAACGCGCCTGAGGAGGTGTACGGAGCGCACCCCGATGCCTGGCAGCCCCTGCTGATGGGGCTGACCTTGGGGTTCCCCGACTGGGGCTCGGGCTTAGCGGCGGTCGAGCGCGCGACGGGTGCGCGCTTCGACACCCCGTGGGTACAGGGCCCGCACCGCGCGGTGAAGATCGAGCCCGTCCCGGACCACCTGCTGCCGCAGGGCCTTGCCGACTCGCCGCTGCTCAAGCGGGAGCCTTTCGTGGGCTATCTGGCGGACCTGGCCCCGGCGCTGGGGCGCATGGGCCGCCACGCGCTGGATCTGGCCCTGGCGCACCTCGATCTGAGTGAACACCCGCTGGCCCTGGCAGCCCTCGCGGCAGACGGACTCGATGCCGCGGCGAGGGCCCGGCTGCGCGACGAACTCGCCGCCACACACCATACGTACCTGTCCCACGCCCATACACGGGCCGAGGAAGACGACGCCTTCGTACCCGCGTGGGAGAGCCCCTCCCAGCTCTCCTTCCGACGGGCCGCCGTGTTCGGCGTCCTGGCCGACTGCGTGGCCGCCGACCTGCCTGTGGGCCGCCTGCCGGACATCGTCAGCGATCTGGCCACGGTGGTGGTCGGTGGCGATGAACGAGTTCAGGAGTTCCGGATGGTCGAGCACTTGCACACGGCGGCCCGGCGCGGTCTTCGATGAACTCGCCGGGGCCGATCCCGATCCCGGTCACGAGGCCGCGGTCCGCCGCGTCGGCCCGCTGAAGGCGGGGAGACAGCGGTGGCCGACAGCGGGCAGGGCCCGGCCGTGAGTTTCAGAGTGTGCCGGAGTGCTGTTTCACCTGCGGACTCCGGGGTGAACCGGCGACTGCAGAGGGGGCATCGCCGGACTCACGGCGGCACGCGTTTTGAGTCAAGCGGGCGTCCACGTGACGATCGTGGAGCCGGACGGCCATTCCGGCGGCTTACGCAATGGCGTTCCGCAGCGCCAGCAACTCCATGCGCTGCTGGATATGGGGCGCACACAGCTGGACCGTATGTTTCCCCATCTCACCCGAGACCTGGTGGCTGACGGAGCCTCACTGGCAGCGGGTGAAGAGATCGAAATGTACACGGCGGGGGCGCGCAAGTTCGGGGTGCCGGGCAATGAACTGGTCGGCGTGACACGGGAACTGCTCGAGGGCCACGTACGTCGGCGCGTATCCGCCGAGAAGCACGTGACCACGGTGCGGAGCAAGGCCTGCGGGCTGGAGTTCACCGGTCCCCGGATCTCCGGAATCCTTTACCGGGAACCGCACAGCGGTGTTGTCCGAGAGCTTCAGGCCGACGCCGTCGTCGACGCGATGGGCCGCTCCAGCCGAGCGCATGCGGCGCATCGGTCCTCACCCGTTCCGCGTGATCGCGGAACGGTGCGACATGCTCACCGACGTCGAGCCCTACCACTTGGCGCACTCCCAACGGCGTCAATTCGGGAAGCTGAAAGCGCTGCCCGGTGGACTGTTCGCCGTCGGTGACGCGGTGGCTTCGTACAATCCCGTCTACGCACAGGGAATAACGTCAGCCGTGCTGCACGCCTCGTGCCTGGCGGCCTATTTACGGCGGCCTCACGACCTGCGGAGCCCCGCGTGGGCGTACTTCGAGCACCTCGCGGTCTGCGTGGACGCGGCCTGGGACCTGTCGACGCTCTCGGACCTCGCCCTGCCACACGTGAACGGGCCCTACCCGCCCGGCTACCCGATCTCCAAGAAGCTCTTCGAGCGGATCAACAGAGCCTCCGCGGCCGACCGCCGGGTCAACGAGGTACTCCTCGACGTGGTGAACATGAAGACACATCCCTCCGTCCTGCGCTCACCCCGCTTCCTGGCCGGCGTCGGCCGCGCACTGCTCCCTGCGGCCGCGCATCGCTGACCGGGTGTGTCGGCAGAGCCACAGCTGATCGGGTTCTTGTTCCTGGGCCCAGCCCCTGCGGAAAGTCCCTACGTGGATGAGGCACGTCGGCGCGCGGGACTCGGCACCGCGCGCGTACGCAAAGCACGACCGACTGACCCGCCACGGGCCTTCTTGCACATCACGGACCCCCCTCCTAGCGGACCGTCGTCCGCATACGCGAAGATCGCTACCGCACAGCCGGTCGATTCTGATGGAAGGACGGGCCGGTGCACAGTGCGAACGATCTCGGATGACTGAACGTTGAAGAGAGGCCCGGGCCGGCGCTGGTCGCGGGCGGGCCCTGGGGAGGATTCATGGACAGCGAACGATTCGGTCTGATATTGACTCGCGCGCGTCGGCGCACCGATGCTGCCGATTACCCGGAACTGCCCGAACTGAGACACAAGGCGGGACTGACCGCCGCACGGGGCCCGGGTGGGCGCCGCCTGTCCTACCTCTCCCAGGTCGAAATCTCTCTGCTCCTCGGCTACGACGCCAGCCGCGGGATCTACGCGCGTCTCGAACGCGGCCTGATCGCCAACCCTTCCGACGAACTGCTGCGCCGCATCGCCACGATCCTGAACCTGCAGGAGCACCAGTGGCACGACCTCTACATCGCCGCCTTCGGCCACCGGGCCCCCAGCCCGCTGCGCCCGGCCAGCATGCTCGCCCTCCACGACAGTTGGAACTGGGCGATCCAGGGGCAGGAGCACCCGGCGTACATCAGCGATGGGGCCTGGAACGTCCTGACGTACAACGAGGCCGCGAACGCCCTGTTCAATCCCATGCCGCAGAACGTCATGCGGTGGATGCTGTCGCTGCCCCCGCAGGAGGACAGCCGCGCCGCCATGCCCGGCTGGGCGGAGGGCTGGGGGCCGGTGGCGCTCAGCCAGCTGGCCAGCGCGCTCCACGAACGGAGAAAGGCACACGAGGAACTGCGGCAGATCGAACGCGAGGTGCTTCAGCACCCTGACCTGAAGGAGATGTACGAGAGCGTCCTGGACTCCTGCATCCATCCGGACGGCTCGCGCCGCCTCATGGTCCACGGCACCCGCCGGGAGATCGGCGTGCTGGACGCGGCCGCCGGCACCCCCGTGGGTGTCGACCACGGGCGGGTCATCTTCATGAAATGGACGCCGGTCGCCTGACGGGGAACCTGCCGCTTCTCGACTTCGCTTTGATTTTGATGTGGTTCGCGAGGTTTAGCCGGAGTGTGCACTGATCCTCCCCATGTAATCTGCGAGAGCCTCACCCGTCAGAGCGACCTCCCGACCGCGACCGTCGACCAGTCCGCTCCCGCGGGCTCCCTTCACGGCTGGGACACTGACCGAGCAGCAGGAACAGAACAGGCCTGTGCACTGAGGGGGCGGCTACAGACCACATCCCTCGCGTGTGCAGAACGGAGCGCCCTCGTGGCCTACGTCACCCGGCCCTCGATCGTCCTCCCAGAGCATGAGATACCCACGTCGGCCATCGTCCGCGACATCGTCGAGGCCCTGCCCCCGGACCCTCAGGTGCCCTCTCCCGCCGTCATCAATCGCTGGGCCGGGAACCTCAAGGTTGAAACGCGGCGGTTCGTCGCGCCGCTGGAGGTCGTCTCCCGGATCGGCACGGTGACCGAACGCAACAACCGCGCTCGCCCGGCCATGTACCGCCTGGCGACGACAGCGGCCCGCGACGCCCTCAACGCCGTCGGCCTGGACCGCACCGACGTCGACTGCGTCGTCACCAGTCACAGCACCACGCCCGCGACCCCCGGACTGGACGTCCACCTCGTCAACGAGCTCGGTCTGCGGCCGGACGTCATGCGCATGCCCGCCACCCAGCTGGGCTGCGTCGGCGGCGCCCATGCCCTGGCCTGGGCCGCACGGCTCGCCGACGCCATGCCAGGGCTGCGCATCCTGGTCGTGATCGGCGAGGCGCTGAGCACCGTGTACCGGCGTGAGAAGAACGACCCGGCGGGCATCCTCTACCGGATGTTGTTCGGCGACGGGGCAGGCGCCTGCGTCGTCTCCAGCGACCCCCGCAACGCCTGCCTGGAAGTCGGTGGCAGTTGGCAGCAGGTCGTGCCGAACACGGTGGATTCCTACACGCTCGAGGTCGAACCCACCGGTCTGCACTTCACCTCGGAGAAGTGGGCCCCTGACGGCATCAACCACTTGATGGGCCCGCTGTGGGAGTGGCTGCGCAAGACCGACCCGTACTGGGTGCCCGAGGTCGTCATCGCACACCCGGGCGGCCCCCGGATCCTGGAGGACGCCGCCAAGGGCCTGGGCTGTGCCCCTGAACTCCTCACGCACTCGTGGGAAAGCCTGCGGACCCGTGGCAATCTGGGCGGCGTCGCAGTCCTGGACGTTCTCGCCCGCACCGCGGCCAGTGGCCCGCTCCACGGGAGCCGTACCCTCCTGCTGGGCATCGGTCCTGGACTCACCGGAGCCGCGGTCGAGGGCCGATGGCACAACCCGACGACCAGCCGCGAGGGCGCTGAGTAGACGCCCATCACCTCGGTTCGACGAGCCTCACTAGCCCTTCACAGGCGCCGACTCGCTGTCGGTCAGACTCCGAGGCCAAATAGCGGAGGTGCCGCAGCCAACCGCTTCCGGGCGTCCGGAGCGGCCTGGCAGGTGACGTCCTCGCGAGGGAGTTCGCCGGTGATCAGATACGCATCGACCTGCCGATCCGCGCAGGCGTTACGCGTATCGGTGTAGAAGCGGACGCTGTGTCCCTCGCCCCCGCGGACCGTGACCAGGCGCGAGCCCTTCAGGTCGCGGTGCAGGCTGCGTGCCGAGGCCAAGGGAGTCTGCGGGTCCCACTCGTTCTGCACGATCAGGGAGGGGACGCGGTTGCTGACCGGTCCGGCGGTTTCGGCGGCCCTGGGCCAGTAGGCGCAGGGAGAGGTTCCGGAGACGAAGTCCCCGTACAGCGGATAGCGGGCCGAGTCGCGGACCACGTCCCGGCGGTACGTCGCCACGTCGCGCGGCCAGTCGGAGCCGTCCGCGCACACCACGGCCCACTGGCTCACGGCCGCGTTGTCACCCGGAGGTGCCGCCGGGGGCGCGGCGGGGCCGGGCGGGACCGACTGGCCCGAGGCGGCCTTCTTCAGCTTGACCACCAGCTCGGCGCTCTGGCGCACCTTCACGAACTGCGCGCGCATCAGGTCGCGTATGCCGGCGCCGTCGTACTTCACCCCGTCCAGCTCGATCGGTTCCCGCTCCGCGCGCTTCACCAGCATCCAGAAGGCGCCGCGGACCCGCTTCGGCGTCCCGCCCAGGTGGTACACAGACGCGCGCTCGGCGGTCCACTTCGCCCACCGCTCGAACGCTCGCTCCGATGACGGCGCCCAGATGCGGTACATGCCGCGCCACATCCGACGTGAGTCGATGGCACTGTCCACGACGAACCGGTCGGCACGCCCGGGGAACAGCTGCATATAGGCGGCGCCGAGAGCGCTGCCGTAGGAGAGTCCGTAGTAGCTGAGCTTCTTCTCGCCCAGGGCCGCGCGCATCACGTCCATGTCCCGCGCGGTGTTGCGGGTGGTGATGTGCGGCAGCAGACCGCCCGCCCGCGCCCGGCACGCGCGGGCCACCTTCTTCGACCAGGCCGTGTTCGCGTCGAATTCCTGCCGGCTCCGGTTGGGGCGCGGGAAGCTGAGGTCGGTGCCGCCGAGCCCGCAGGTGACGGGTGTGCTCTCGCCGACCCCGCGGGGGTCGAAGCCGATCAGGTCGTAGCGCTCGGTGACCTGCTTGGGCAGTTCCTTGGCGGCCATGTCGGGGAAGTCGAGCCCCGGTCCTCCAGGACCTCCGGGGTTGAAGGCCATGATCCCGCGCCGCTTGCCCGGTACGCTCGTCTCGGCCCGGGATATCGCGATGTCGATGCGCTTGCCGTCGGGTCTCCGGTAGTCGAGCGGCACCTTGAGCGTGGCGCACTGGAGTGTGGCGGGCAGGTCGGCCGCGCAGGGCTTCCAGGTCAGCTTCTGCCCGGTGTACGGGGCGAGTTGGTGTGCGGGGGGCTCCGCGGCAGACGCGGCGGCCGAGGCCGACTGGAGAGCTAACTGGGGAACGAGCGCCGCCGTCACGCCGAGCGCGAGCAGCGGTGCGAGGTGGCGGCGTCGTGAGAGGTGGCGGCGTCGTGAGGGGTGGGTCACGGACACGGTCCTTCCGGTCGGCGTAGGCGATATAGGTGTGCGACCAAAGGATGTACTAGACCGGTGGATGTCCGATCGGCGACCCCTGCCATGGAAGCGTCAACTCCGTTACGGAGTACGCGATGCACAGTCGCGTGAAAGCGGCCCCCTGCCGGGTGGACAGACGGTTGGGCCATGCCGATGGCGTCGGAGATGACACGGTGCTCGCGTCCGCAGCCATGTCATCCGGCCCCACCAGCGATCAGCAAAGCCCCGGCCGGGCGTAGAGGACGATGCGGGCGCCGTGGGCGCGGCGGGTCGCGCACGGTTCGAAGTGGTGCGCAAGGACCTGCCGCTTCACCGTCTCGCCCGGTACCGCGTCGACGGGCTGTCCGGCGGGATCGGTGACCACGACGACCCGGCTCTCGGCGACCAGACGGGCGCGCAGGACGCCGGGGGCCACCTCGGTGCCGTACAGGGTGTGCGAGGCGGCAGGGCTCCGGTCGAGGGCGATGTCGTGCAGGCCGCGCGCGGCCCACGGGTACGGCAGTGCCCAGACGCGGCGGCGCAGCGGCAGGTAGAGCACGGCGTCGCCAGGCGCTCCGATGTCGCGCAGGGCCCGCGCGGCCGCCGTGGTGTCGTCGACCCGGCTCTCCGGGGCCCGTATGTCGAGGCAGAGCGGCATCAGGGCCACGGCGGCGGTGACCGACATTGCGATCGCCGCGAGGGCGCGTCGTCGGGCTCCGCGCGTGAGCCGGTCCAGGGCCGCGCCGAGAAGGAGGGCGAGACCGGCTTGCCCGTACAGCACGTACCGGTCCACATACAGCGGCTTGACCAGGGAGACGAGCCCCAGGGCGAGCGGGGGCAGGATGAGCAGCGCGAGCCCGAGGACCGGCAGCGAGACGGTGCCGCGCGCTGCACGCGGGGAGGTCGGTCGCCCCGTGACGACCACCGCGGCGAGCAGCCCGAGCGTCCACAGGCCGAGCGACCACAGCACCGCGGACCAGCTGGGGCCGCCGATCCAGTCCACCTGTGCCGACTGCCGGTGACTGAGGAGCGCCAAGGGGGCGAGCCCCAGGGTGACGGCCGTGGCGGCCACGGACCAGCGGCGCCGAGCCGCGCGGGGCAGCGCCACGGCGTGCGCCGCCAGGGCGAGCACGGCGAACTCGTGCAGGAGGCAGGCCGTCAGCATCAGCACCCCGTAGAGGACCCACAGGCGCGGACCGCGCGTCTCCACCGCACATACCAGCGTGTACGTCGCCCACACGACCGCCGCCAGGACCAGCGCGTACGACCGTCCTTCCTGCGCGTACCGCTGCACCAGGGGCAGCGACGCGAAGGCCGCCCCGGCCAGGAGCCCCGCGCGCGGCCCCGCGAGCCGTCGGCCGAGGCACGCCACCCCGGCCGCGGCGACGGCCGTCGCCGCCACGGACGGCAGCCGCAGCACCAGGAGCGGGTCGACGTCCCCACACAGGGCGAACAGTCCCCGCATGAGGAGGTAGTACAGCCCGTGGACGGCGTCCGCGTTCCCCAGCGTGTGCCACAGGTCGGGCAGGCCGCGCCGCGCCATGTCGTACGTGACCGCCTCGTCCCGCCACAGCGTGCCCTCACGCCGTACGCCCCACAGGCCGAGCACCAGGGACAGCAGGACGCCGGGCGCCGCGACGGCCCACGCGTGTCCGCGCCGACGGCGCGAGGCCACGGGAGGAGCGGTCGTCCGCGCGGGTCTTGACGCGTGCGAAGAGGTGTCGACGGCAGCGATGGCGGGCTCCAGAAGCACGAAGGAGGCGAGGAGAAACCCGAGTTCAGCCGCGTGCCGGTTGATAGGCAGCCCTGTCACGGGCCGCCTATCAATTGCTAGCGTCGCTTCGGCCGGTCTGTGGGGGCCGGGGCGGGGGAGGGGGAGCGATGGGGCGGCGGGAGAAACCACTGGAGCCCACGGCGGGGCCCGTGCAGCGTTTCGCGTACGACCTCCGCAAGCTCCGCGCCGAAGCGGGCAGCCCCACCTACCGGGCCCTCGCCGAGCGCACCGGGTACTCGGCGCCCACCCTGTCGGCCGCGGCCTCGGGCGACCGGTTGCCCTCCCTGCCGGTGCTGCTCGCCTACGTGGAGGCGTGCGGCGGCGACCGCGCTGCGTGGGAGGCGCGGTGGCGCGAGGCGCTCGCCGCCGAACCCGCTCCGGACGGGGGCGGGTCGCCCTATCCCGGACTCGCCCGCTTCGGCCCCGACGACCGCGACCGCTTCCACGGCCGCGACGACCTCGTCGCCGAGCTGCTGGCCCTGACCGGGCGCCGCCGTCTCACGGCGGTCGTCGGCGCGTCCGGCAGCGGCAAGTCGTCGCTGCTGCGGGCGGGCCTGATCCCGGCGTTACGGGACGGGGGCCCCGCCCCGGCGGACGGCCCCCGCCTCGCCGCGGTCCGCGTCCTCACGCCGGGTGAACGACCCGCTCGTACGCACAGCGCCCGGTTCGAGCCGAGCGACGAAGGCGCCGAGGACGGCGAAGGGAGAGGCGAGGGGAGCGGAGAGGCCGGTGACACCTTCCTCGTCGTCGACCAGTTCGAGGAGGTCTTCTCGCTCTGCCACGACACGGCCGAGCGGGAGCGGTTCATCGGGCGGGTGCTCGCCGCCCGCGCCCCCGGCAGCCGCCTGCGCGTCGTCATCGCCGTACGCGCCGACTTCTACGGGCGCCTCGCCGAGCACGGGCCGCTCGCCGAGGCCCTGCGGGACGCGACGCTGCTCGTCGGGCCGCTGCCGCCGCACCGGCTGCGCGAGGCGATCGTGCGGCCCGCGGTGGCCGAACGGCTCGTCGTCGAGAGGGCACTGACCGCACGGCTCGTCGCCGACACCGGTGACGAGCCCGGCGGTCTGCCGCTCATGGCCCACGCGCTGCGCGAGGTTTGGCGGCGGCGCAGTGGCAAAACGCTCACGCTGACGGCGTACGAGGCGATCGGCGGGGTCCAGGGAGCCGTCGCGCACACCGCGGAGGAGGTCTTCGGGCACTTCACGGAAGCGGAGGCGGCCCGCGCGCGGGCGCTGCTGCTGCGCATGGTCGCGCCCGGCGACGGGACGCAGGACACCCGGCGCACCGTCGAGCGCGCCGAACTCGGCTCCGACTGCGACGCCGTACTGGAACGCCTGGTCGCCGCGCGGCTCCTGACCGTCGACGGCACGCGCGTCGACCTCGCCCACGAGGCGCTGATCAGCGCCTGGCCCAGGCTGCGCCGCTGGATCGAGACGGACCGGGAGCGGCTGCGGCTGCACCGCGCGCTGACCGAGGCCGCGCTGAGCTGGCGTGACCTGGAGCGCGACCCCGGCGCGCTGTACCGGGGAACGCGCCTCTCCACCGCTCGTGAGGCCTTCACCGACACCACGGAACTCACCGCCCTCGAAGGCGATTTCCTCGCGGCGTCCCTCGCCGCCCACGACCACGGCGTCCGCGCGAAGGCACGCGCCGCGCGCCGCAGCCGCGCGCTCCTGTCCGCGCTCGCCGTCCTGGTGTGCCTCGCCGCGGTCGCGGGCGCCCTCGCCTGGCAGCAGAACCGCGTCAGCGACCGCCGCGCCGCCGAGGCCCAGGCCCGCCGCATCGCGAGCATCGCCCAGACCTTGCGCGTGTCCGACCCCCGCACCGCGATCCGCCTCGGCGTCGCGGCCTGGCGGATCGCCGACCTGCCGGAGACGCGCGAGGCGGTACGGACCGCGGGGGCACAGCGCGAGGTCGCGACGGTCGCCGGATTCCAGGCGGGGAACGCCCCGAACTCCCCCTCTCTCCTGAGCGACGACGGCCGCGTCCTGACCGTCGTCGACCGCGACGAGGTGACGTGGTGGGACGCGCGCAGCGGACGGCGGCTCGGGACGGACGCGTACCCGGGTGTCTCCCGGCGGTTCGCGGCCTTCAGCCCGGACGGCGGTTTGCTCGCTCTCCGTACGAAACGGGGGTTCTCCGTCCGGGACGTACGGGTGGGGCGCACGGTCACCCCGCCCCTCGGTACGCCCCACCTGGCGGATGTGGAAGGCGAATTCGCTGCGGGCGGACGGCTGTTCGTCATCCGCGGCCGGGAACTCCGTGGCCGGGACCTGCATGGCAGGGGACGCGGCCGCATGGTCGTCCAGGTGTGGGACGTGCGGCGGCACAAGCGGCTCGCGCGCGTCGCCGGGGACATCACGAGAGACAGCCCGTCTCCGCTGCTCAGCCCCGACGGCCGACGCCTCCTCACCTGCACGCGGGACGGCCGGAACCTGACCCTCCACCCGCTCGACGGCGGCAGGACGCGACACGTGCCGTGGCCGCGTGCCGCACAACGGCTGGCCTGCGCGGCGGAGAGCCGGGTCTTCACCCCGGACAGCCGTGCGCTCTCCTTCACCGCCGGGGGCAGGGTGCGGACACGGGAGCTGGATTCCGCGAGGGAGCGCCCGCGCCTCGACGTACCGGACGTCGACGAGCACGAGGTGGACTACAGCGAGGACGGCAGCCTGGCCGTCACCAGCGCCCCCGGCGAACTGGCGCTGTGGCGTACGGCGAGGCCCGGCGCGCCGGTGATGCGGTACGCCCTCGTCGAGCCCGTGTACGGAGTGCCCCGCCTCGACCGGGCGGACGGAGTGATCAGGTACCAGACCGACGGCGCGGTGGTGCGCGCCATCGACGTACGCGACGCGCTCGCGGGCTCGGGCTCGGCCGACCGCCCCATCACCCGGGCGGAGTTCAGCCCGGACGGCCGCACCCTGGCGGTCGCGGGAAGCGGTCGCGCGGGTCAGGACGTAGAGCTGCGTGACGCGCGCGACGGCCGCGTACGAGCACGACTACCGGGGCGGGCATGCCCGGACTGTCCCGCTCCGCTCCTGCGGTTCAGCCCGAGCGGGAACACCCTCGTGTCCGCGGCTTCCGTCGTGGACCGGCGTGGGGACCCCCTCGGGGCGCGGGTGTTCCGGTGGAACGTCGGCGCACGCCGTGAGCCGGCCGACCAGCTCGTTCCGTCGATGGTGGACAGCATCACGGTGCCCGGCGACGACGTGCCCGCCCTGACCTCCGGTTCGCCTGCCGAGGTCCGGGATAACGACGCGGGGCTATTCGACGTCTGGGAGGTCGGCACTCGGGCGCCCTCCCGCGCGTTGCGCGGGCACGCGGGTGGGCTCTGGAGCGAGATCTCCCCGGACGGACGGCTCGTCCTCGCCTCGAACGGCAAGCTGACCGACGTCACGACCGGCCGCTCGACGAGGGTCCTGCGCGGGGAAGGAGCACTGGCGTACGCGGTCTTCAGCCCGGACGGTCGTTACCTCGCCGTGGTCGACGCCAACGCCAGACTCACCCTGTGGAACGCACGCGGCACCCGCCGCCTCGGCGCGCTCACCGCGGAGTCGCACGCCTCGGCCGCGGGCGATGCCATGTCGCTCGCCTTCTCACCGGACGGCCGCCTGATCGCCATGGGCCGCGAGGACGGCGGCGTCCGCGTCTGGGAGACCGACACCCCGCGCCTCACCGGCGCCGAGTACCCGGCCACCGACGGCCCCGTCCTCGCGCTCGGCTTCGCCGGGGACGCGCTGCGGGTCGCGACACCGCGCACCCCCGTACGGGAGGTGCCGCTCGCCGCCGCGCGCGCGGCGGCCACGGCGTGCCGACGGGCCGACGGGGGGCTCACGCGTGCGCAGTGGGAGACCTATCTGCCGAATCTGCCCTTCCGCGATACGTGTTGAGCAGCGAACTTCTGCGATCCCAGCAGGGGGCTCGGATGGTGCCTCCGTAGACAGTCATGCGGAATCACCGGAGGGGCGGCCGCGATCCGCGACCGCCTTGCCGCGTCCGCCTCGCGGCTCGTCCACGCCGGAGTCGGTGACGGCCGATGCGTCTGCGATGCGCTGGTGGTAGGTCTGACGGTCGATGACCTCCAGTCCGTCGACCTCCCACGGCAGCCCTGCGGAGCCCCGGTGCTCGCCCCACACCCGCAGTGCGACGGCGGCCGCGTCGTGCAGGTCGCGGGCCTCCTCCCAGTAGCGGATCTCGGCGTGGTCGGTCGCGTAACGGGTGGTCAGGATGAAGGGGTACTCGTGGGCCAGTTGCTCAAGGGCCCGGCGGACCTCGGCCAGCGGCCTGGCCGGGCCGGTGACAGACAGAGTGACGTGCCAGAGCCGGGGGGCTTCGGCGCATTGCTCGTCGGTGTGGTCGGCTTCCTCGGTGTGGTCGGCACGGGTGTGCGCGGCGGCGCTGTGGTCACCGGTGCTGTGGTCACCGGTGGTGCGGGAGACGTCGGAGTTCCTGCTTTCCTGGAGGCCGACGGCACTACGCCCCGGGCCGTCGGTGGAACGTTCGCGAGTTCCTTGAGAGACAGACGTACGTGCCCTGGCAGCCGGAGCACGGCCTGCGGACGACTGACGGCGGGAGGGCTCTCCAGGGCGCCCAGACGCTTGCTCCACGCGGCTCGCGTCAACGGCCTCGGCGCTCGCTGTGGCCAACACCGCGCGCAGCGCCGACGCGCGCAGACCATCAGGAACCTCGTCGTCCGCGATCCTGCGCACCGCGCGGGCCAGGGAGAGCGGCGTGCGCTCGCTGAGCTGCCGGGCGCCCGTGGCACCCAGGGACGACTGCCGCAACAGAGCGTCAAAGGTTTCGTCAGTGTCGACGGCCTCATCTTGAGCGTCGACGGCCCCGTCCCGGGCGTCGACGGGCTCGTCCTGGTCACCCATGGCGCTCACCCTCCTCCCGCCTTGCCGCGGTCCTCCACCGGTAGAGCAGTCCCTCGACGGCGCGGACCGATGACGCGCCCAGGATCTCCTTGATCTCTTCCTGCGTGTAGTCGTCGAGCGTCAGGGCGACGGCCGTCCGCATGCGCGGGTCGCAGATGTTGGTGAGGTCGTCAAGGACCCGAAGCCTGCCCAGGACCTCGGAGGCGACGTTGTTGACCGTGGGGTTCTCGGCGGTGGCCCCGGCCTGGTGCACGGCGCGGCGCCACCTCTCCTGGTGGCTGCGGTGCCTGCGGTATTCGTTGGGGAACTCGTATACGCACGCGCCGATGAAGTACGTGGCGACGCTGGCGCCGCCGTCGCGGTTCCACCCGCCCTCCACCAGGGCCCGCTGGCGGAACCGCGGCAGGGCGCGGGCGACAGTCATCGTCGCCAACTCCTCCCGCACGTCGCCGTCCCGGGCCAGCTCTTCGATCTCGTGCTCATCAGGGTGGAGGTCGAAGCCGTGCGCGGCGAGGAGCTGGAACAAGAACCCGGAGTGCATCCAGGCGCGGAACACCGAGATCCCGTACCGGGCCAGTTCCTCCGCGAACCGTTCGTAACGACGCCCTGCGAAGCCGTCCCGGGCCAGCAGCAGGACCATGTGCTGGTCGGCCATGCGACGGTCGATGTTCTCCTGCAACCGGCGCGTCTCGCGTCTGTGAGGGGCGTCCACCTTACGCAGTGTGCTCGCGGGGACCGGGGCGCCGAGCTGATTCCCGCGGGGCTCACCGGCAGGTTGTGGGTTGCGGGCACGCGTACCGGCGGACTGCCCGTCGCCGGGCCGGCCGTCATCTCGCATCGCCTCCCCCTCTGGTTGTCACCGTCGCGCCCCGGCCGGAAGCGCTCGGTCTGGCGGCTACCTCGGCTCCCGCACGGGACGCCCCCTTGTACGTCCGCCGCCGACGAGGACCCCACGGGCCCTTCCAAGATTCTTTGGGGCGGTCCGAAGGTTCTTCGGGGCAGTCCGAGGGAGGCCCGTCCGCCGTGACACGCCCGTGGGGTACCCGGACGGCTGCGACATAGGAGTCGTCGTCACAACCCCGAACCAGCCATGGAGACGTACGTGAGTTCTTCGTCCGCACCCACGCCGCCGAACCAGCCCGAGCGCGGTCCGTTCCTGACGGTGCACACCGCCCTCGTGCTCCTGACAGCGGTCGTCGTCGGCCTGGTCATGGGCGGGCTCGTCTTCGTCGGCGGCGGCACGGCCGCCGAAGCGGCCCTGGTCGGCCTCACGGCAGGCGGCGCCGGCGTTCCGGTGCTCCGAGGCCTCATCGGCTGATGTCCCGCTTGCGCGGAGGCAACGGGGAGCGCCGACTGACGCAGCGGCGGGGCAGCGCCCGCACGGCGCCCCCGCCCGGGCGGAGAAGCACGGCCCGGCGGCCAAGGTCCGGACGCGTGGTGATCAGGAGACCGTCGCGGCCGGTGGGGTCCAACGGCGCGTGCGGGGGACCGCGTTGGAGACGCCGTAGTCCTTCTTGAGCTGTTCGGGGATGGCGTAGTGCATGACGCGTCCGCGGGTGAGGGAGGACAGCTCAAGGACGGTGGTGAGGTGACCGAGTCGGTCCAGGGCCCAGGCGCCGAGGGGAGAGCGGTCCTCAAGGGTCTCCAGGACGCCGAGGAGGTGGGGCACGGCCTTGACGACGGTGTCCCACGGGGTGTGCGGCACGTCGAGCCAGTCGGCGCAGGTGTCGCCGACGAGGTAGCGGATCAGGGCGGAGACGATCGGGTCGAAGAAGGTGCCGGGCACGACTTCCTCGTAGAGGTCGATGAGCTGCCGGGTCAGGTGCGCGCCGTCCTCGGAGGGGCCCATGTGCCGGACCATGTACAGGTCGAGGAACTGCCGGGCCTCGTCGAGGGTCTTGGGGACGGCGTCCTGGTCGACGCCGAGCATGGCGCCGACCACGCGCCACGCGTAGTAGTAGGCTTCCGCGCCCTCCTGCGTCATGTGGATGCCGAGGCGGTGCAGGCTGTCCAGGACGAGCAGTGAGAAGAACATCTGCCCGCCGATCATGTCCTCCTGACAGATCGGCACCCCCAGCGCCGCGCTGTCCCACTGGTTCTCGCGTGCGAGGTGGTGGCGGATGGAGGCGTGCAGCAGGCGGACCTTTTGGGCGGCAGGGATGAAACGACTCCCTGCTTCGAAGGCGTCGGGCTGCATCAGATAGACCGTGAACTGGCCCGTCTCCGCCATCCGTTTCGAGGGGTAGTTCAACCCGTGGGAGGCCGACAGCAGCTTCGCCACATGCGGTACGACGTAGCAGGCGGGCATGGAGGCGAAGGACAGGGCGGTCGAGATGTGCACGTTGTTGTCGATGAAGAACAGCCGTGCCTTCTCCATCTCCGACCAGTCCACCCAGGGCGGAGGGACACGGGTGGCTTCGAGGTACTCCCGTGCGACGTCGGGCAGCCCGTCCGGCAGGGGGGCGCCGGCGGTGGAGACGTAGCGCATCAGGGTGTTGAACGTGCCCACCTGGCCGCGTTCGAAGAGGGTGGCGACGGTGGCGTCGGCGAGTTCGTCACCGGCCTGCCGCAGGGCGTCCATCGATGCCTCGGTGCGGGTCATGGCAGGGCTCCTTGTGTTTGACGGGGTCGTCCACGGGCGACCGCCCACGAGTGGCGGGCCGGGGCGCGGGGCTGAGCCTGCTCGGCCGCGAGGGTTCAGGACGGGCGGACCGCCGCCGACTGCGCCAGCGCGGCGAGCGCGGCGGCGGCGTGCGCGGGTACGTTCAGCTCGTGGAGAGCGCCGAGCGCCTCCTCGACCCGCGCGCTGATCATGTCCTCGATGCGATCGGGAGCCTTGAGACGGCGCATCACCTCGCGGACCGCGTCCAGAGCGTCGGTGTCCAGGCGGCGTCGGCCCAGCAGGGCGCGCAGCCGCTCGCGGTCGTCGGCGCCGGCCAGGCGCCAGGTCTCGGCAAGGAGGGCCGTGGGCCGCTGGCCGCGTACGTCGTCGGCGTTGGCCTTGCCCGTACGTCGCGGATCTCCGAACAGGCCGAGCAGGTCGTCCCGCAGCTGGAACGCCTCGCCCAGCGGCAGCCCGTACGCGGAGTAGCACTCACGCAGCGCCGCGCCTGCTCCGGCCAGGGCACCGCCGATCAGCAAGGGCTGCTCGACGGTGTACTTGGCCGTCTTGTAGCGGATCACCTTCAGCGACGCGGTGGTGTCCGGTCCTGCACCGGTGCGCAGGATCTCCAGGCATTCGCCCGCGACCAGGTCCCGGGCCATCACCGACCACAGCGGGCGGGCGCGGGCCAGATAGGCGGCGGGCAGACCGCTGGTGGCGAAGAGCTGCCCGGCGAGTGCCATCAGCAGGTCTCCCGCCAGCATCGCAAGGGATCTTGCGGCGGCATCGGCGCGCGGGCGGCGGCGCACGGCACCGCGCAGCGCGACATGGGCCGTGGGGCGGCCGTGGCGCAGCGGGCTGTCGTCGATGAGGTCGTCGTGCACGACCGCGGCGGCGTGCACCAGCTCCATGGACGCCGCCGCCCGCACCAGCGCGTCGCTGTCCGGCTGCCCGACCGTGCGCCAGCCCCAGTAGCAGAACGCCGCCCGCAGCCGTTTGCCGTCCGCGACCGCCGCCTCCAACTGCTCGGCCACCGGCGTGAGGAGCGGATCGATCGCGGCGAACTGATCGGCCTCCTGGGCGACGAACCGGCGCAGCACCTCGTCAGTGCGGTTCTTGAACGTCTCCGGCTCCCACCGGTCAGCCCTCATCAGCGGCCCTGCGGGCGAGCGCGTGCTGGGCCAGGACCTCCAAGTGGGCCGGTGGGACGACCGCGTACCGGTCGAGGACCAGGCGCCCGCGCGCCACGAGGTCGTGCTCCGCCTGCGCCGCCAGATCCGCGGCGTCCGACCGGCGCAACAGCCCTCGTACCGTTCCCAGGGCCGAACCCACCGTGCTCACCGCCAGATCGGCGAGCCCGGCCACCAACAACACCGCCTGCTCGTCCAGCCGCCCTGGACGTCCCGCTTCTCGCGTCATGCTCTTCCCCACCCGCAGCACACATCCGGTCGGCGCCGGTCCCGCGCCGTTCGTCCGAGCATCGCGCCACGTCGGGCGCGTGAGCGGAGGAACTCACGATCGAGTGATCGCATTGCGCGACTGTACGAATCACCGGGGCTGCCGTGTGTCGACCCGCTCGACCACCTATGGGGAGGTCTTGGTGTGGTGGGTCAGTGCCTGGCGTGGGGTCAGGACTGGGACAGGGCCCGTTCGATGGCGCGGTCGGCGCGGCCCACGGCCGCCCGGTCGTGCTGGAGTTGCATGGCCGCGTTCAGCGCGAGACCGGCGGCGACGATCTCGAACAGCGCCTGGTCGATGTCGAACCCGGCGGGCAACTCGCCGTTGTCCACCGCCGCGGTCAGGTCCGCCCGCAGCTGTTCCCGCCAGCGCGACCACACCTCGGCCACCGCGTCGCGGACCCGGCCGGGGCGGCCGTCGTACTCGGTGAGCGCCGCGGTCATCAGACAGCCGCCGGGCAGCAGGGGTTCTTCCAGGTAACCCACGGAGTTGGCGCACACCGCGCGCAGCCGCCGCAGCCCCGGCGGCTCGGCCAGCGCGGGCTCGACCACCCGGTGCCAGAAGTCCACGAACGCCTTGTCCAGCGTGGAGATCTGGAGCGTCTCCTTGGCGCCGAAGTGCTTGTGCACCCCGGACTTGCTCATCTCCAGTTCCTCGGCGAGCCGGCCGATGGTGATGCCGTCAAGCCCTTCCTCGGGCACAGCGTGGAAGCCCGGTGAGCGGCTGGCGGTACCGAGTGGGAAGGCCGCCGTCGCGCTGGTCACCCATCTGCACCGGGACCACACTGACGCGGCCGCGCTCGCGGATGCGCTGATGCCTGGGGCGCCGGTGCTGCGACCGGCGCCCGGCCACGGCGACGACGTAGACAATGTGACGACGCTCCCGGCCGAGCGCGAACTGGCCCTGCACCGGCTGGCCGCCGAGGTCGTCGATCCCTGGTCCACCCGCGAAGTCGGGCCGTTCAGCGTCACCGCGGTCCCCGCCGTCGACGGCCTCGGCGACCCGCAGCTGAACTGGGTGGTGCAGGCCGAGGGGCAGCGCGTCTTCCACGGCGGCGACACGATGTTCCACGGCTACTGGTGGCTCATCGCGCGCCGGTTCAGCCCGTTCGACGCGGTGTTCCTGCCCGCCAACGGCGCGGTGGTCGACGCGCCGCACCTGCAGCCGCCGAGCCCGCTGCCCGCCGCGCTGGACCCGAGGCAGGCCGCCGCGGCCGCGGAGATCCTCGACGCCCGCTACGCAGTGCCGATGCACTACGAGGCGGAGCAGCCGGACAAGATCGCGGGCTACGTCGAGGTCTCGGACCCGGAGAGCGAGTTCCGCACCCACGCCGCACGGCGCGCACACGTACTGGCCGTCGGTCAATGGTTGGACCTGGCCACATGACCGGAAACGAAGCCAGGCAGAGGGCACTTCTCGCAGACGCTCACGCTCTCCACTGAATCGATGCGGTGCACGCAAGCGGTCAGGAAGCAGCTCTGTGCGCCGACTTCGGCCGCTCCTGCCGGGTAGTGGCTGAGGGGGTCCACCTGACCCTGCATGCTGCTGCCAGGTAGCCTGGGGCCAGGCCCAGAAGCAGTCCTGGGGATCCGGCGGCGGGAGGCCGCTGGTGGAGACGGGTCAGCATCTGGAGCACGGCTGCGGCGCCCAGGTCGCCGTCCTCGGCGATGCCGACGAGCGAGGGCTCAAGTGCCCGCTGCGGCAAGGGGCTCCTTCCGGACAGGGAGTGCAGCGGGTCCGGGACGCCGGGGTGGACGAGTGCGAAGTCGGGCAGCCGCTGGCCCGGCCGCAGCCAAGGCAGTGCTGCCAGGCCCGGATGGTCCTGGGCGGGATGCCCGAGTTCCTCGGCCTGCGCGGAGGTGCGTGTGTCGGGATGCGCGTACTGCCAGGTCTCGTCGATGACCAGACCGGGTGCAGTGAGGGTTTCGCCGCTGACGATCACGGCCGCGCCGCCGTCGCCGGCCATGAGCTGACGTACGAGCGTGGCGGGGGAGGCGGTGCCGGCGGTGAGGGCGGTCAACGGCTGGTGGATCTCGGCCGTCACCACCAGGGTGGGCTTGCCCAGGCGCGCCATGTCCTCCGCCACGATGAGCGCGTGGACCGCGCCGGTGCCGGCTAAGCCGGTCAGCGGCACGCGTGCGGTCGTGGACGGCAGCCCCAGGGCGAGTACCAAGTCGCTGTCGAGGAGCTGATCGGCCCCAGCGGGGGACGGATCCTGGACGACCACCAGTCCTCCCACGTCCTGCGCGGATATCCCCGCCTGGCGCAGCGCGCTGCGGCACGCCTGCTCCATCAGCTCGCGCAGATCGCGGTGGCGGTCCTCCGCCGTGTACGGCGTGGGCTCACGGCCGTCGGGAAACGGGTGCACACGTCTGCGGCGCCGCCCGCTCACCGCGCGAGCCGTGGCGAGGACGTCCGGGTGTGCGGTGGGCCTGGGATGGTGCCGACGCATGACGGCGGCTATGTCGTCGGTGGCGATGTCGTACTGCCCGTGCGCGATCCCGGGCGGGCTGACGTAGGTCTGCACTCGTTGCTCCTGCTGTCACTCTGGTCGCTGAGGTGCGGCTGGTCGGCGCGGGCGCCCCGCCGGGTTATGCCGTCGTAGCCGGGACGGAGGCGCTGCTCGTAGGTCCAGCGCGCCGCCTGCTCGGCGACCTAGAGCACGCGCTTGGGGGCTTGCGGCCGTCGAGGTGAGCGTATGTGGCGCCAGTGATGATGACGACGCGTTCGGGGCGCCCGTGTCCGGATAGAAGCCGCGCGCCAGGATGTCGGCGGCAGCCCGATAGGCGGGCCACCTCCTGGTGTGCCGTTCCTTGATGAGATGCCCAAGCCCGCCGAGACACGTCGTACAGGTGCGTACCTCGGCCGGGTCGCGGACCCGGCCATGGCCCGGCACGATCAGCGTGGGCCCAGGTCAATGACTGTCTGGCAGGCCCTGAGTGCGGAGGAGGAAGAACCGTGCCAGTGCACCGGGCGGTCATCGGCGAAGACATGTCGCCCACCGCGACGATGGCCTGATCCGGCAGGCGGACGACGAGGCCGGTCGCGCTGTGAACAGGACCGATCTCGATGAGTTCCACCGGCATGGCGCCGACTCGGATGCCGTGTCGGCCGCTGAATGTCTGGTTCGGGCCTACGGCTGTGATGCCTGTGAAGCCGAATCGGCTGAACGGGCTGTGTGCGTAGCGTTCCTGGAGGTGGGCGGCGGGCAGCTGGGCGAGGGCGTGTATCTGCTGGGGCGTCAGTCAGCACTCGCGTCCGTGGGCGTTGGCCTCGGTGCTGATGATGTCGGCATTCCGGGAGAGGGCGTCGCCGTGTCCCTGGCGGCTGGCCCGCCGTGAGGAGAGGCCCGCGCAGGGCGCCTGCTGCGCCGCAGCCCAGGACGCACGGCTCAGCCGCGGTCGTGGAGGGTCACCTGGTAGCCGTCGGGGTCCGCGAACGTGAAGGTGCGGCCGAACGGGCCGTCGACGGGCGCTGAGACGATCGTCGCGCCGGCGGCGGCGAGGGCGTCGTGGATGTCCTGCGCGTCGGGGGCGTGCAGCCACAGCGCCACCCCCTGGCCCGGCTGCGGGACCGCGTCCAGGTCGACGCCCGCGACGACGTCGCGGACGGCGAACGCGATCGGCTTGGTGTCGAACACGACCGCGTGCGGCGGTCCCGCGTCAGAGCGCTTCAGCCCCAGGTGCTGCTCGATCCGGCCTCCTTCGGGCCGGGGGGAACGAGTCTTGCGGGCCGTCGCCACCCAGGGCCTGGCGCGCATCGCCTCCCTCGCACGGGCCAGAGGAGCGGCGCAGAAGGTGCGGGCCGGGCCCGGCGCCAACCCGGCGAGATATGCCTCGGCCGGCACCAGTTCCTGCCGCGCGTACGCCGCCATCTCCGCCTCTCCCCAGCCGTCGGGCCAGAAGTCCACACCCCGGCCGACGTCTTCCGCCCGGTCGATGAGGATGTTGACCGCCTGGAGGAGGCGGCCGTAGCCGACCCCGTGCCCACGGTGCGCGGTCGTCCCGTCATGCCACTGCCACAGATCCGAAAGGAGCAGCACCAGCGTTCCGGCGACCACATAGGTGTAGCGGTCCAGATCCGGCTCGTTGCGGATGACGAAACCGGTCTCGGCCCAGGCCGCCATCCGCTCGGCCATCGTCGCGAACGTCTCGCACACCCGCGGCGCGATCTCCACCGGGGCCAGCGCCGTCCACTCCGCCAGCCGCAGACTCACCTCCGGCGGGCTCTGCTCACAGCCAGCCCGCGACCGCCGCGGCGAACGCCGTCTCACCAGGACGGAGCTGCCAGGCACCGGACATGCGGCGCAGCGCCCGCGCCTTCGTCTCCCCGGACAGCCGGGGATGGCCCTCCACCTCGTCGATGCCGCGCATGCACAGGGAGGCCGTGGTCACGGCCTCCCCGAGCCCTGGTGGCATGGACGTCACAGGCTCGTACCAGGTGGTGCTGTAGGCCCGTACGACACGGTGCGCCTCCGTCAAGCAGGTCATCATCCAGCCCTCTCACCGGGTCACCGGTTAGCGCCCCGGTCCTCAAGTCTGGGCCGGTAGGAGGGGCGGCGACAGCCGGAACTACGCCGCTCCCGCCCTGGGCGGCCTGCCGGCCAGGCCCGGGATCAGTACCGCCGCCACCGCCAAGTGCATCAGGGCGAGGGCGACCCGGGTGCCGCCGTCCATGCCGTCGCCGATGAACGGCAGGAAGGAACCGGCCAGTACGGCCCCGGCCACCCCGGTCCAGATGACGCGGGCGCGCCGCGCCGCGAACCGTTCCAGGGCGGCCAGAAGCCCCCAGCCGCAGAGCGAGACGAGCAGCGCGACGACCGCCACGGGCACGGCGCCGATGTCGAGTGTCCGCTCTCCGTCGGCGATCCGCAGCCGGTGCCCCAGCAGTGGATCCGCGACCAACCACACCAGGACGGGAGCCAGGACGGCCAGGGCCACCACCGCCGGGCGCCCTCTCCACGGGCTCATGCGGCGTCCCCCGAGAGCGCCCCGTACAGGAAGACCTCCGCCAACTCCTGCGCGGTCAGGTCGGGCTCGTCCTCCGTACGCGGCTGAGTGAAGAGCAGCCCGAAGAAGAGGGCCGCGATCTGCTCCGGCGGTCGGCGCAGGGAGGCCCTGTCGGGCTCCAGCAGCTCCGCGAGGGCCGCGCGGATACGGGTCGTCGACTCGTCGCGGCCCGCGCCGCGCACCGAGCCGGGGTGCTTGCCGCCGCGATGCCCCAGCGCGCCGAGGATCGCGCCCATCCTGGCCAGGTGCGCCTGCAGTGCCTCGGCGGCCTCCGCGAGCCGGTCGGGCAGCGGCTGGGACACGTCGATCGCGTCGAGTTCGCGGACCGCGTGCTCGGGGGAGAGCGCCTTGGCCACGCAGGCCTGCAGCAGTTCGTCCTTGTCGGCGAAGACGCGGAAGATCGTGCCCTCTCCGATGCCCGCGGCACGGGCGATCTTCGCGGTCGTCACCGCGGCGCCGTACTCGGCGATCAGCGGGATCGCGGTCTGGATGATCATCTCGCGGCGCTGCTCCGGCGACATGCCCGGGGCTCGGCGGCGGGCGGTCTGGTTCTCCTTGGACGCTGTCATGACCGCGAGAGTACGGAGTGAGTGCTCACTCCGTCAATGAGTGAGTCCTCACTCCGCTCGTTTTCCTGCGCCCGACGGCTCTCGACAGGGCGGCTCCTGTGGCGGTGGGGGCGGTCTGAGACGCGGTCAATCGCCCAAGCGGCATAGGGCGTAGGCGCGTTGAAGATCGGCACGCCTGCGGCGAGATATCGCTTGTGTCCACATTCGGCCAGTCGCTGCCAGTCGCTGCCAGGCGCTCGGGCCCGACCGCGCGCTGTGCGAGGCCCCGCGTGGGGTTGCGGGCTCGTTCGCCAGAAGCTTGGTTGACTGCGCGTCCGGTTGAGCGAGTTCGGTGGCCGTGAGGTGGGGGACGCCTTCGCCGGGCTGGCCTGCTGCCAGGTGGTGTGGCGAGCTGTGGACCGCATGGGGGTTGTCGCGGGTGGCGATGAGCCCTCATGTGGCATAGCTGCGTGAGCTGGGGCTTCGGAGTGAGTTCGCCTCGCGCGGGGGGCTTGGGGGTATGCGGAGGCGGCTGCGACGACGTACTGGGTGATGATTCGGTTGTCCATTGCCATACGTGCGAGAGCGTGATCGTGGGCCTTCGGCCCTCACGGTGCGAAGGGCGATCCACGCGCCTGACGCGCCCTCAAAACCCCACCACGCGTGGACTCGGAGCGCAGTGGCTGGAAGATGTCGCTGGCGGGAGTCCAGAACACAGGTGGGAATTCGGAGCGTTCGCCATGCGGTAATCTTCTGGACGCAGTCCGTGACACCGGCGGGCCGCCCGTGACAGAAGGTCCGGGCAGGCCCCGGCAGGCGGACGCCACCCAACCACACCAGGCGATCTCTCCCACAGGGGATGTCGCCGCCTTCGTATGTCGTAAAGCAGGAATTGATGCCCGTTCAACCATTGACGGAACTCATACGCTTCGTGCGCCGTCAATCTCCGTTCTATGCCGAGCTCTATGCGGGGCTTCCGGACCGCGTCACCGATCTGACGCAGCTTCCGGTCGTGCCCCAGACCGCGTTCTGGCAGGCCAATACGCCCCGGGACAATCAACTACTGACCGGCCCTCTCGACGAGGCCGTCGTCTTCAAAAGCGGCGGCACGACCGGCTCGCCCAAATTCTCCTTCTACACCCGAGAGGAATGGCGGGACTTCACCACCGCCTTCGGCGCCGGGCTCGTGGATTCCGGGCTGCGCCCCGGCCACCGGGTCGCCGACCTCTTCTATGCCGGTGAGCTGTACGCCAGCTTCACCTTCATCCTCGACTCGCTGCACCGCTGCCCCGTCTCCAACGTCCGGCTGCCCATCGGCGGTGCCGCGCCGCTGGAGTCGACCGTGCACACCCTGGAGCAGTTCGACGTGGAGGTGGTCGCGGGCACCCCGACCACGCTGTGCGCCCTGGCCGACCACCTCGTCACCGCCGACCGGCAACTCCCGCAGGTGGAACTGCTGCTCTTCGGCGGGGAGAGCCTGTACGCGGACCAAGAACCCCTGCTCGCCCGCGCGTTCCCCAACGCCCGGCCCCGCTCGGTGGGGTACGCCAGCGTCGACGCCGGACTCCTCGGGCGTTCCGTGCCGGGCCCCGACTCGCGTGTCCACCGCGCCTTCACCCCGTACAGCGTCGTGGAAATCCTCGACGAGGAGACCGGTGAGCCGATCACCGAACCCGGCGTGCCCGGCAAGGTCGTGGTGAGCGACCTGCGCCGACGCCTGATGCCCGTACTGCGCTATCCGGCGGGCGACCGCGCCGAGTGGACCGGCACCGCGGCCGGGTACTTCCGGATCCTGGGCCGCTCACAGGAAGGCGTGCGTGTCGGGCCGGTCTCGCTCTACACGCAGGACGTACAGGACCTCGTCCGACGTGCCGACGTCGCGGGCCACGTGACCGGAGCGCAGCTGGTCCTGCGCCACTGGGACGGTCGCGACGGCCTGCTGCTGCGCCTGGCGGCCGACACCGACCCCGCCGGACGCGGCCACCTCGCCGACGCGATCCGCAAGGAACTCCTGACGGAGCGCCCGCTCTTCGACGAGGCGGTGCGGGCCCGGCACATCCACCCGCTGACAGTGGAGTGGGTACGCCACGGCGACCTGGCCGTCAACGCGCGCTCGGGCAAGCTGATCCGCGTCGTGGACGAACGGCCGGGCTCATGACCGCGACCGTGAGAACGGGTCGCCGACTGCCCGTCGTGCTGCGCAACCGCTCCTTCGGAGCGGTGTGGACCGCGCAGGTCCTCACCCAGGCGGCGGCCCGCATGTTCCAGGTCGGCGTGGTGTGGTGGCTGGTCAGCCAGGTGGGGGGTGACGGCCGCGGCGTCGCCTCCGGGGCGTTCCTCGCCGTCAGCACGCTGCCCCCGGTGCTCCTGGTACCGCTGGTCGCCAGGGTCATCGCCCGCTGCCCGCACCGCACCGTCCTCGCCGGCGCTGCGGCCGTGGCGGGCCTGGTCGCCGCCGCAACCGCCACCTGGACCTGCGCGGCCCCGCTGCCCACCGCCGTCGTCTACGCCGCGGCCCTGCTGCTCGCGGGCTGCCAGGCCCTGTTCGACCCGTGCCTCACCACCTCGGTGCCCGAGTTGGTCGAGGACGCCGACATCGAGGCCGCGACCGGCTTCGAGCTGTCCACGCAGTCCCTGGCCGGGCTCGCGGGCGGCCTGCTCGGACCGCTGCTCGTCGACGCCTGGGACCTGGCGGGCATCGTCGCCGGGTGCGCGGCCGCGTACCTCCTCGCGGCCCTGCTCGTCGCGCTGACCCGCTTCCCCAGGGCCGCCTCCGGCCCGGCCGCCGATGTACCGCGGCCCCGGACGCTGCGGCAGATCCTGGCCGACCTGCCCTTCATCCGGCGGGCCCTGCTCTGCTTCGCCGTGGCGAACGTCTTCACGACGGCCGTGTACGTCGTCATGCCGCTCTACACCCGCTCGGTCCTCGACGGCCGGGGCTCGACCGTCGCCGCTCTGGAAGCGGCCCTCGGGGCGGGAACCCTGCTGGGATCCTTCACCGGAGGGCGCATCCCGGGTGCGCCGACCACGGTCGGCGGCACCTGCCTCGCGCTGATGGCGCTCGCGCTCGCCCTGCCCGGCATCGCGCCGAGCGCGGCGGTGGCGCTGGCAGCGCTCGGCCTCGCGGGCTGGTGCCTCGGCGTCATCGGCGTACGCTTCGTCGCCCTGTTCCAGCGGTCGGTCCCGGCCGCCGACAAGCCGGGGTTCTTCGCGGTGATGCAGGCGCTGCTCGGCGCGACCTTCCCGCTGTCCTCCCTGTTGTTCGGGGCGCTCGGTGACCGCCTGGACGCGCGCTGGCTCTGCCTGGTCCAGGGCGTGGGCCTGCTGCCCGTCGCGGCGGCCCTGTTCCTGCTCGGGCGGCACGGACACGCCAAGGCGCCGGGCGTTCCGGACGTGGCCCCCGCCGCTGTCCCGGAGGCCGTCCGATGACCGCCGTCTTCGCCCCCGCGACGCTCCAGGACATCGCGGAACTGCGGCAGCTGTACTTCGACGTGTACGGCCACGGATACCCCGTACCGCTGGGCAGCGACCCCGCGGTGATGCGGCGGCTGATCACCGACCCGCACACGCACTGGCTCACCGCCCGGCTCGCCGACAGCGGCGCGCTGGCGGGCTCCGCGGTCGTGCAGACCGACCCGGGCAGCCGCATCGGCAAGCTCGTCGGCCTCGCGGTCCACCCCGACCGCCGCCGGGGCGGCCTCGCCGGGCGCCTCACCGGCGCCGTGTGCGACGCGGCCTTCGCCGCCGAGCGCCTGGACTCCGTCTACGCCACCGTCCGCATGGTCACCGAAGGGCCCCAACAGGTCGTGGTCCGCAACGGCTTCAAGCCGCTCGGCCTGCTGCCCAACGCCGCCGAAGTGGCGGGATGCGAGAGCCTGGGCCTGTTCGCCCGCTTCGCCGACGGGGTCCTGGCCCGCCGCGCGAGCGTGCACCGCGCGCCCGCCGCGCTCGGGCCGCTGCTCACCGCCGCCGAATCCAGCACCGGCGTCCCGTACGGAGTCGTACTGCCTTCGGACACCCTCGGATCGGTCGGCCCCGACGGCCCGGCCCAGCCGCCGACCGCGGACCTGGAAGTGATCAGCGCGCCCGGATTCGTACGCCGCCGCTTCCTCGAACTCTTCCCGGACCCCGCCGGACGCTACTACCCGCTGCACGCCCCCAACGCCGTCCTGGTGCCGCCGGACGGCGCCTTCGAGGCGTACGTGGACCTCAACCCGGTCGCCGGGAGCTGCGCCCTGATCGCCGTACATCCTTATCCGGCGGCCGTCACGCACGCCCTGGAACCCCTGATGAGAACGGTCTCCCGGTCCGGCGCCGACTACGTGGAGACGCTCCTTCCGCTGTCGGACACCGCCAGCCTGACCGCCTTCCTGGCCCAGGGCTTCGTACCCAGCGCCGTCTACCCGGCCATGCGCCGCATCGGCGAGACCTTCCACGACTACGTGGTGCTCTCCCGCACCAGCCGCCAGATCGACTTCCGGACCATCGCCGTCAGCGGGCCGCTCCAACCGTATGTGAGCGCCTACTTGACGGCCTGGACCGCCACCTATCTGCCCCGCCACGAGGTTGCCCAGTGAATACGCTTACCCCAAAGGCCCCGGCCGTCCCGCACGCCTCGGTCACTTCTGACACTCCGGTGAACCCCCATCTCGCCCCCGTGCACGTCCCGCACGCGCAGACCCTCGCCCACGTCCAGCGCCTGTGCGACCTGTCGGAGCCGTACGCCCACGGGCCCGCCGCCGACGCACTGTTCGCGGCCGCCATGGCCGAGTCCAACGACTGGCACGCCGCGCGCTCGCCGTTCTTCCGCTCGCTGCTCGCCGACGTGCCCGAGGCCGCGGCACCGACGGTGGGCGCCGGCATCCGCACCCCGCTGGTCCACGCCACCTTCTTCAAGCGGCACGAGGTGCTGTCCATCCCGCGCGAGGACGTCTTCCTCCATCTGACCTCCTCTGGCACCACCGGTCAGAAGTCACAGATGTTCTTCGACGAGTGGACCATCCGCTCCGCCCAGCGCATGGTGGCCCGGATCTTCGACCACTACGGCTGGATCACCCCCGACCAGCCCGTCAACTACCTGCTCTACAGCTACGAACCAGCCCCGAGCATGAAGCTCGGCACCTCCTTCACCGACAACTACCTGTGCGACTTCGCCCCGGCCAAGGACGTCACCCACGCCCTGCGCCACACCGGCGACGGCCACGAGTTCGACGTGCACGGCTGCGTCAGCGCGCTGCGGCGGTACGCGGAGGAGGGCCTGCCGGTCCGCATCCTCGGCTTCCCCGCGTTCCTGCACTTCACCCTGGAGAGGATGCGCGCCCAGGGCACGCCGCCGATCCAGCTGCCCGCGGGATCGCTGGTGGTGCTCGGCGGCGGCTGGAAGGGCCACGCCGACCAGCGGATCGGCAAGGCGGAGTTCTACGCGCAGGTCACCGAGCTGCTCGGCGTCGAGCCGGAGCGGATCCGCGACACCTTCGGCTCCGTGGAGCACTGCGTGCCCTACATCGAGTGTGCCCGGCACCGGCTGCACGTGCCGGTGTGGTCCCGCGCCGCCGTACGCGACACACGGACCCTGCGACCGCTGCCGTACGGCGAACGCGGGTTCCTGCACCTGGTCTCCCCGTACATCACCTCCGTACCGGCCCAGAGCGTCGTCATGGGCGACCTCGCCTCGCTGCACCCCGCCGAGGAGTGCGGCTGCCCGCTGCCCACGCCGTGGTTCACCATCCACGGCCGTGCCGGGGTGAGCCGCAACCGCAGCTGCGCGGTGGCTGCCGCCGAGCTGCTGAAGGGACGGGCATGAGTACCCCGACGTCGACTCCTGAGACCGCGACTCTTGAGACGGCGATGCCTGGGACGGCGATGCCTGAGACAACGACGTCTGAGACCGCGATGCCTGAGACAACCACGCCTGAGACAACCACGCCTGAGACAACGACCATGGAAGCACCCCTCGAAGTGACCCCTGCAACGACCGAAGACGTGCACTACTGGCAGGGCGAGTTCCTCGACGACGCCGAGACCGCCGCCCGTCTGGCGGACCTTCCGGCCCTGGTCGAGAAGGCCCTGGCCGAACCCCTTCCCACCGAGACCGTCCTGAGCGCGTGCGCGGCGCTCAGCGCCGCGCTGAGCGATCCCGCGAGCGCGGTACGGGAGCGGTGCACCCCTCACTTCGCCGACCCGGCGGAGGCCGAGGCGACTCTCACCGAACTGGCCGCCGCGCTCGCCCGGCCCGCCCTGGAGCGCAAGCTGCGGCGTGAGCTCGGCGGCACCGCGCCCGAGCGCCTGACCCGTCCCGACGCCCGCGAAACCGTCTTCGAGGCCTGGGCCCCGGTCGGCCTGCTGGTGCACATCGCCCCCGGCAACGCCGCGGCCGTCGCGCCGCTGAGCGTCGTCGAAGGCCTGCTCACGGGCAACGTCAACGTACTCAAGACCAGCAGCGGCGACACCCTGCTCGCCCAGCACCTGCTCGCCGAACTGGCCGCTGCCGACCCCACCGGCGCACTCGCCCGCCACATCGTGGCGCTGCGCTTCTCCTCAAGCCGTCAGGACTGGCTGGGCCTGATGTGCTCGCCCGCCGATGCCATCGCCGTGTGGGGAGGCGAGGAAGCGGTGGCAGCCATCGCCGAACTCGCCCCGCCCGGCTGCCGGTTGGTCGAGTGGGGTCACAAGATCTCCCTCGCCTACCTGACGCGTGACGTCTGGCAGGACCCGGCGACGCTGGAAGCCCTCGCCGCGGACGTCTGCCGTCTCGACCAGCAGGCGTGCTCCAGCCCTCAGGTGGTCTACCTCGACACCGAGGACGCCGAGGACGTCTTCGCCTTCGCCGAGGCCTTCGCTCCCGCCCTGGCCAAGGCCTCCGCTGCCGCCGTCCCGGGCTCGTACCCAGATGCCGCGGAAGAGGCCGAGATCACCACCACCGAACTGCTCGCCCGCCTCGAACAGCACCTGGGCCTGACCAAGGTTGTCGCAGCCGACGACGGGACCTGGCGGGTCCTCGCCGACACCCGCCCCGCGCTCACCGCGTCCCCACTGCACCGCAGCATCTGGGTCAAGCCGCTGCCCGCCCGCGACATCACCGCCACGCTGCGCCCCATGCGCCGCTACCTCCAGACCGCCGCCGTCGGCGGCAGCCGCACCGACATCGCCCGGCTCTCCCGCACCCTCATCACCGCGGGCGCGCTGCGCGTCACCCCCGTCGGCGGCATGCTGGACAGCTACGACGGCGAACCGCACGACGGGGTCTACGCGCTCCCGCGCTACAGCCGCCGCGTCAGCGTCCAGACCACCGGGAACTTCAAGACCACCGCCTGCCTGGACGACCTGGTCGCGCCCTTGCCCACCCCCGCCCCGCCGACCGGCGACCTCCTCGACAAGGCAGGCGTACAACGGCAGTTGGCGACACTGGCGCCCGAGCACGCCCAGCTGTACTTCCGCAGCGGCGGCACCACCGGCACCCCGGCCCTGTCCCTGTTCACCCACCACGATTACGACACCCAGATGCGGGCCGCCGCGCGCGGCCTGCTCGCCGCCGGGTTCGACCCCGCGCGTGACCGCGCCGCCAACCTCTTCTTCTGCGGCGGCATGTACGGCGGGTTCATCAGCTTCTTCTCCATCCTGGAGCGCCTGAACGCCACCCAGATCCCGATGGCGGCGAGCACCGACCACGCGACGGTCGTCGAGGCCCTGGTCACCC
Organism: Streptomyces spectabilis; assembly: GCF_008704795.1. NCBI lineage: Bacteria > Bacillati > Actinomycetota > Actinomycetes > Kitasatosporales > Streptomycetaceae > Streptomyces > Streptomyces spectabilis. Next base: position 9,789,058 of record NZ_CP023690.1, read on the forward strand.
ACCGCGTCGACACCCTCTTCGGCATGCCGTCCTACCTCTGGCAGTTGTTCCACTCCCAGGGCGAGGTGCTGCGCTCGTACGGCGGAATCCGCAAGGTGTTCTACGGCGGCGAACACTTCACCGCCGAGCAGCGCCGCACCCTCACCGACACCTTCGGCGTCGAGGTCATCCGCTCCGCCTCCTACGGCAGCACGGACCTGGGCCCGCTGGGTTACCAGTGCGCCCACGCCGAGGGCACGGTGCACCACATCCTGACCGAGCTGCACACCCTGGAGATCCTGGACCCGGAGGAGGACCGCCCGGCGGCCGCAGGACAGCCGGGTCGGCTGGTTTTCACCAGCCGCCACCGCTCCGGCCAGCGCCTGGAGCGCTATCAGATCGGCGACTTGGGCCGCGCCGTGACAGGCGTCTGCCCGTGCGGCAGCCATGCTCCGCGCATCGAACTCCTGGGCCGCCACGGCGATGTGTTCCGTATTGGTTCGTATTTCTTCAACTACCGCCGTTTCGTGGAGGTGGCTCAGGAGCGTCTGGGTTACTGCGGCGAGTTGCAGTTGATGCTGACGGCCGGGGCTGCCGGTGAGTGTTTGACGGTGCGTTTGGACGGGCGGTATGCCGCTGATCCTGGTCGGGCGCGGGCTGTGTTCCTGGCGGCCATTCCCGATCTCGCCGCGGCCGTCACGGAGGAGGGTTTGTTGGCCTGTTCGGTGGAGCTTGTCGACGGCCAGGGTTTTGAGCGCACTGGGGGGAGTGGGAAGTTGCGTGGGGTGGTTGATGTGAGGGGGTGTCGATGTAGTGGGGGCGGGCTGGGGCGGGTGGCTGCCCTGGCCCGTACTGGCCTGCCCTGGCCCGCTGTGTGGTGGTGGTCTGGTGTGGGTTAGGGGTGGGGTGTGGTGGTGATGGTGCTGGTGAAGGCGGTGTGGTTGTTCTGGGTGGCGGTGATGTGGGTGGTGGTGGGGGTGTCTGGGCTGGTGGTGGCGTTGGTGTGTGTGTTGGTGGGGGTGGTTTGGGTGGTGGTGGTGATGTGGGTGGGGGTGGTGTATTCGAGGAATTGGAGGAAGGTGGCGTGGATGTGGGTGGGGTAGGGGGTGGTCCGGGTGGGGTGGCGGGTGTGGCGGTGCGGGGGTGGGGGTGGGTGCGGGTGGTGTGGGTGCGGGTGAGGGTGGCGGTTCGGGTGTGGGTGGTGCGGGTGAGTGTGTCTGTTCCCATGCCCGCGCCCATGCCGGTGTCCGTGTCCGTACTCGTGCGGGTGCCGGTGCCGGTGCGGGTGTCTGTGGTGTGGGTGGTGGTGTGGTGGGTGGCGTGGGTGGCTTGGCGGGCGGCTTCGAGGAGGAGCATGCCGGGGGTGTGGTCGACGGGGTGGTCGAAGAGGGTGGGGTGGGTGGTGTCGTTGCGCAGGAGCCAGTGGTGGGGGTGGGGGGTGGGGGCGAGGACGACGTCGTGGGGGTGGTGGCGGTTTACGTGGGTGGGGTGGGTGGGGGGTGGTGGGGTGGTGGGGGTGTTGGGGTGGGTGCCGCGGATGCGTTGGTAGATGGTGGGGGAGTGGGCGGAGAAGCGGGTTTGTGCGGTGCCGAGGTGGGTGCCGTTTCTGAGGGCGATGGCGTGGAGGGTGAGGGCGGTGAGGTGGCCGCCTGGGCGTCGGCGGATGTCGGAGCAGGTGATGTGGAGGGTGAGGTGGGCGGGGTGGTGGGGGGTGTGGTGCATGGCGTGGGGGTTGATGTCGGCGGTGAGGTATTGCCAGATGAGGTGGTGGCCGTGGGGGAGGTGGTAGGCGTGGTGGGCGAGGAGGGGGAAGCACTGGCGGATGGTTTCGATGAAGATCAGTGGGTCGTTGAGGTGGGGGGTGGGGGTGTAGAAGGGGTGGTGTGTCGGCCACCTGGCGGTGACGGTGAAGGTGTCGGTGCGCAGGGTGTCGAGGCCGGTGAGGAGGACTTCGGCGGGGTTGTGTTTGTGCACGTGGTGGGGTGCGAGGGTGTTCCGGGCGGGTGTGCGGGTGAGGTGCTGGGTGACAGGCATGGTGAGCCCCCGTTGAGTGGTTGCGAGTGACCGCTTGCACTTGTGCTCGGTTGGCGCTGTCTCGCCGTCCAGCAACATAACGAGTGTTCTTTTTGTTGTCGAGGGGTGTCCGGATCCTGTCCCTGGCACCGGGTGCCGGGGCGGCGGGCCGTGGTGGGGGTACGGGGGGAAGCCGGGCTCGTCGGGCGGGTGCACGCGGGGGCGGGGCGGGGGCGGGCGGGGGTGGTGCGGGGGCGGGCGGGGTGGTGGAGTTGACCGGAACTGTTCGGCGGGGGGCGGGAGTTGGGGCCGCGGGGCGGGGTCGCGGGGGCTGCGGGTGGCTGAAAGTGGAAGGTAGTCATCCGTCGCGGCGCGGGTGGCCGTTTCCCGCCCCCCGGGGGCTCCGCCCCCGCGCGGGCTGCGGTGCCCCCGGCCCCCGGGCTGTCTCCGCCGCCCCCCGGGGGGGGCGCCCCCCGGGGGGCGGTGTCCCCGGCCCTCGGGCTGTCTGGCCCCCGGGTCCGTCTGTGTCTTCAGGTTTGACGCCGCGTCGGCGCCCGTCCCCGGCGCCTCCCTGTCCCCGGGCGTCTCCGCTCCCCCTCCCTTCCCCGGGGGGCGGCCGTCCCCCCTCGGCTGCCCCTGCGCTCGGGGCTGACGATGCCCGGCGCTTCAGTGCCGGGCACCCTCCCGCCTTCCCGCCTTCCCGGCCTCCGGGGCTTCCCGGCCTCCGGGGCTTCCCGGCCTCCGGGGCTTCCCGGCCTCCGGGGCTTCCCGGCCTCCGGGGCTTCCCGGCCTCCGGGGCCTCCTGGGCGTCGTCGGCCCTTCGGGCGTCTGTGTTCTCCGGGTTGACGGTGTGTTAGTGCTTGGTGCCCGGCGTCTCCCCCGGGGGGGGCTTCGGCCCGGCTGTTTCCTCTTCGGGGGTCTTCGCCTCCGGGCTGGCGGTGCCTCTGGCTCTGCGGCCGTTTCTGTCTTCAGGGCTGACGGTGTCCGGTGCCCGGCGTCTTCCCATCCCGGGCCGGCTCCGCCCTCCGGGCCGGCTCCGCCCCCTCCGGGGGGTCTCCGGCTCTCTGGCCGTCTCCGCTTCCCGGCTGTCTCCGGTTCTCCGGGCTGGCGGTGCCCAGTGCTTCGGTGGCCGGTGTCTCGGGGGCTGTCTCTGTCTTCCGGGCGGGCTGATGGTGCCCGGCCTCTCTCCGGCCTCTCTCCGGCATCTCTCCGGCGTCTTCGGCTCTCAGGGCTGATGCTGCGTTGGTGCCCGGTGTCTCCTTGTCCCCGGCTGTGTTCGCTTCCTGCTGCCTGTGTTCTTCCGGGTTGGCGGTGCCCGGGTCTTGGGTGGTCGGTGGTTCTCTGGTCTCTGGGTGTCTGCGGAGCCGCCCCGTGTTCTCCGGGGCGCCGCCCTGTCGTTCGGGTCTGTGCCGTTCGGGCTGATGTGGTCTGGTGTCCCTGGCCGTTCTTGTTCCCCGGGTCTTGGGGCGGGTGCAGTGTTTGGTGCCCGGTATCTCCTCGCTGCCTGGGGGTCTTTGCCTCGGCCGTTCGCCTCGGGGAGGTGTGTCTGCGTCTCTGGGCTGGCTGCCGGTGTTCCCGGCTCTCAGGCCGTTTCTGTCTTGAGGGCTGACGCTGTGCCGGCTCCCGGCTCCCGGCTTCCGGCTTCCGGCTTCCGGCTTCTGGCTTCTGGCTTCTGGTGTCTTCCCGTCGGCGGGCCGGCTCGGCTCCTGGCCGGTCCGGGTCTGTGGGTGTCTGTGGTTGCTCCGGGTGGTTTCGTTCTGCGGGGTGGTGTGGGTGTGGGGTGGGTGGGGTGGTCTGGTTTCTGGTGTGGGTGGTGGGTCGGGTCTGGTGCTTGGGTCGGGGGCGGTGTGCGGGAGGGGTTGGTGGGGGTGTTCAGGTGGTGTGGTGTGGGGTGAGGGGGGTGATGCCGAGGTCTTTGCGCATGAGTGTGCGCATGTGGGCGGCTGCTGTGGCGCGTGTTTGCCAGTGTGTGTGGTCTTCGGGGCTGCTGACGGGGGTGCCGTTGATGTAGCTGTCGCGGATGTTTCGCAGGCAGTGGAAGACGGTGTCGGCGGCGTGGATGACGGGTTCGGGTGCGGTGAGCCAGAGGCGTTCGGATGCGGTGGCGATGTCGGAGGTGCGGAAGGCTTCGTTGAGGGCGTGTGCCCGGTGGCCGGGGGAGGGGTGTTCTTGTGCGGCCAGGGCGCGCAGGGTTTCGCCGAGGACTTTGACGGTGGTGGTGTACTGCGTGTAGGTGTCGAGCCGTAGCCGGAGGGCGTCTTTGGCGTCTTCGTGTTTCCAGCGGCTGCGCTCGGCGAGGAGGGTGGCGATGATGCCGATCGCGGCTCCGGTCAGGGTGGAGAGCAGGGGCAGCCAGTCCATGCGGGTCAGCTTGCGCGCTGTTGTGGCGGGTGCGCCAGAGGGGCTTCGGGGCGGGAGGGGTGCGGGCGGGCCAACGTTCTTGTCGGTGCGGGCGGCCGGCTGGGGGTGAAGGGCGCGGCCCCGGCCCTGTCCAGGGGGCCGGGCCGGGGTGGTGCGGAGGGCCGTGGTGCCGGGGCGGGCTGCCGTGGCCCCGGTCTCGTTGCCCGGCCGTGCTGCCCCAGCGGTCTCGTGGCCCGGTGGTGCTGCCGGTGCCTGCGCCGGTGGTCGGGCTGTCGGCCTGGCCGTGTCTGGTGGTTGGTGTGCCGCGCGTGCTGCGGGTGGTGTGGCGTCCGGGCGGCTTCGTTGGGGCCGGCTGGCTGCCGGTCCGGGTGTGTTGCCGGCGGATGCGTGGCGGGCGGGCGGGTGGGTGGCGGGTGCGGAGACGGGCCGTTGCTCCCGGGCCGGGCGCCGGTGCGCGGTGGCCGGTGGCGTGGCTGCCGCGGGGTGAGCGGCGCGGTTGCGTCCGGGTTCCGGGCCGGAGGGCCGTGGCTCTGTGTGCCGGAGGGGTACGGCACCGGGCGGGGCGTCTGGAGCCGGCTGCGGAGACGGGGCGCCGAGGGTGCCTGGGGCGGGTGTTCACCGTGCTGGTGCGGACGGGGCCTGAACGGGGGTGTCGCGGTGGACTCCACGCGGGTGCGGGTGCGGGTGCGGGTGCGGGTGGGGTGGAGGTGGGGTCTGGATTGGTGGTGGGGGTGTTGGGTTGGGCAGGATGGGGGGATGACTGAGATCCGTACTCCCCGTCTCCTGCTGCGTGGCTGGCAGGACGATGACCTTGTGCCGATGGCGGACATTCATGCGGACCTGCGGGTCATGCGCTGGATCGGGGACGGTTCGGTGCGGGACCTGGAGCGTACGGCCGAGGACATCGAGCGGTGGGAGCAGGAGTGGGACGAGGAGGGTTTCGGGCTCTTCGCCGTCGAGCTGCTGGCCTCGGGTGAGCTGATCGGTTTTGCGGGGCTGTCCGTGCCCGAGGCGCTGGCGCAGGTGCTGCCCGGGGTGGCGGTGGGCTGGCGGATCGGCTCGCAGTTCTGGGGGCAGGGGTATGCCTCCGAGGCCGCCCATGCCACGCTGGAGTTCGCCCTGCAGGACCGGGGTCTGGACCGTGTGATCAGTGTCAGCCGGGTGGGGGACAGCGCTTCGGAGAACGTCATCCGCAAGCTCGGGATGGTGCCCGAGCGGGAGATGGCGCACCCGGTGTACGGCTATCCGGTGCGGGTGCACGGCATCGACCTCACCGAGTTCCAGGCGTGAGCCGGCCCGGCCGCCGGCCGCCACAAGACCCTGACCCCTGCCCCTGGCTTCTGGCTCCTGTTCCTGCGTCCCCCGGGGGGCGTCGGCCGCGGCACCATCCGCCGCCTGCGGGCGGCGGATGGTGCCTTTTCCCTGACGGGCCGACGGGCTGGCGGGCTGGCGGGCTGTCGCCGGTCTTCGCTTTCGCGGGACTGCGGCCGCTGCCGGGGTGCGGGGCGCTCCTGTCGGGGCCGGTACCGAGCGGGCGCGCGGGGCGGGGCGTGCGGTGATTCGGTGCGGCGGAAGTCCTCGGGGCCGTGGCTGTGTGGTTCGGCGGGAGGGGTGTTCTCTTTCCGGTTCCGGTTTTTCCGGGGTGCGGTCACCGTCCACCGGGTGCGGCGGTGTGCCGGTGGTCCGCCGCGGGCCGGGCGTGGGTCCGGGTCCGTCGGTGAGCGGGGGCCGGTGGCCAACTGCCGGGCCGGGGCGTGAGGGGAAACCGGCGGAATGCCCCGGGCTCGCTCGGGTTCCCCATTCGGTTGCTGTCGAACAACGAGGAACGGGCCGCCCGCTCATGCAGGGCGCGGGCCGTGCCGGGGGCCAGGGGCGCCTGCGGCGGCGCTGCGCGCTGAGCTTCGCTCACCCTGGACAACTCGCCCCGCCCTATCGGGCGGCCGCTCCGCTGCGGCACTCCACCACGGGCCGGCTGGCTCAGGGCGGGGAACCCAGATGAGCAGGTCTGACCTACCCCTTAGCAGGGGTGGGGATTTCAGGGATTCCCGTCGTGCCGGGGACGGGCGGCGTTCCGGCAGGCCGGGTCGCCCCCCCGGGGGGGGAGGTTGCTGGAGTCCGGGCGGGTCTGGTTCCGGTTCTGTCCGGCTCGCGGGGCGGGGCGGGGGCGGGGCGGGGGTGTCGGTGGCCGGGTGTTGCTGTGGCTGCGGCGGTGGGTCGGCGTCCGGGTGCGGTGTCCGTGCCGGTGTCTTCGGGCGGGTGGCCGGTTTGCGCAGTACGGGGCGGCGGGGCCCGGGTCGGGCCGGGTCCGGCGGCGGGTTCCAGGGGCGCGGGGCCGGATGCCGGTGGCTCGTGGCGGTGTGCCGGCTGCGGCCGCGGGGCCGGTGGCCCGGCGGAGGCGTACGGCAGCGGCCTGAAGATGCTGCCCGTCCCGGCGCACGGCCCGCTCATACTGCCCCCGCATCCGGCCGCTCACCGGGGAAAGCAGCCATCGCACCGGGCTGCTCACCCGGGAGGCCGCCGCCGCGTCCGGTCGCTTGCCCGGGAAGGCTGCTGGCTGTGTCCCGGCCGCTCCCCGGGGGAGGCGGTGGCCGTGTCCGGTGCTGTGCCCGTCAGCGCATGTGCCTGTCCGGGCAGGCCTGTTGCGGGTTCTTCGGGGTGCGGGCGGTGGCCTGCTCTGCCCGGACCGGTCCTGGCGGGGCCGGTGGTGCCGCCGCGCGCGGCTGCCTGCGGGGCTTGGGGATGCGCTGGCGCGGGCCGCGGGCTGTGCTGTGCGGGTCCGGCCGGGCGCGGCCTGTTGTCTGCAACTGTGCGGCCTGGCCGCCTGTTGTGCCGGTGGTCTCGTCGTGCCGGACTGCTGTTCCGTGGAGTCGGCCCGCCCGGTGCCGGGGGCGGGGTGTGGGCCGTCCGGGGTGTCTGGGGGGTGTTGATCGTGCCGGGGTGTTGGCGTGATCCGGCGGGGCCGGGTGGCGGGCCGGGGGTAGGTGTCCGGGGTGGGTTTGGGTGGGGTTGGCGGCCTGGTGCGGGGCGGGGCGGGGCGTAAAATAACGGCCGTTCGTTTTGTGGCGAGGAAGGGCAGGGACGCTCGATGGTGGAGCCCAAGCAGGAGCGTGCTGTGAAGACCCGGGATGACATTCTGCGGGCGGCGGCGCTGGCTTTCGACGAGCTGGGGTACCGGGGGCGAGTATGCGGGAGATCATGCGGCGGCGGGGGTGACGCTGGGGGCCGTCTACTTCCATTTCGAGAACAAGGAGGCGCTGGCGCGTGCGGTGATCCGCGCGCAGCCGGAGGTGATGGTGCCGCGGGTGCATTCGCAGGGGCTGCAGCGGCTGGTGGACCTGTCGCTGGTGTGGGCGCATCAGTTGAATGTGAATCCGCTGCTGCGGGCGGGTGTGCGGCTGGCGGTGGAGCAGCGCAGCCACGGGATCGAGGACGACACGTCGTTCTACGAGTGGGAGAAGATTTTCCAGGGCTGGCTGGAAGTGGCGCGCGAGCAGGGGAGCTGGCGCCGGGGTGGAGCCCGAGGTGGTGGCGGAGTTCGTGGTCGGGGCGATGACGGGGACGCAGCAGCACGCGCATCTGACCGGGACGACGGCGTCGCTGCCGCAGCGGATCGTGCACATGTGGCAGCTGCTGCTGCCGGGCATCGCGTGCGCGCAGGCCGCGGCCGCGATCGATCTGGATCCCGGCCGGGGCCAGTAGCCGACAAAAGAGGGGGCGGGGTGTCGTTACCGGCAGGGGCGTTCACAGCCCGGGCGAGACGGACGACAAGACGGACGGGCCGGGCCGCGCGGGCCGGGCCGGTCGTGCCCAGCGCGCGGGCCAGGCGGATGCCGTGGGCGGTGCGGGCCGTGAGGGGAGTACGGACCGTGCCGCCCGCGCGGACCTCGGTGCCCGCGCGGACCTCGCCGGCCGTAGAGGCGGCCGTGCGGGCGGTGCCGGTGGCGGCGACCGCGTGGGTGGTACGGGGGGTGCCGAGGGGTGAGCGGCGCGTTCGGCCCGGCCAGTGCGGCCAGTGCGGCCAGTGCGGCCAGTGCGGCCAGCGCGGCCAGTGCGGCCAGTGCGGGTGGCGTGCGCGGTGCGGCCGGTGCGGGCGGGCGGGCGGGGCCGGGGGAGTTGACGGGGTATCGGGTGCGGGTGGTCCGGAGGGTGCAGGTGGCTGGCCGGGCGGTGCTGGTGGTGCGTGCGGGGCTGGCAGTGCGGGCCGTGCGGGTGGCGGGCGTGGTGGAGCTGGTACAGGCGGTGCGGGGGCTGTCGGTGCCGTCGCCCGTACGGGGAGTGCGGTCACTGCCGGCCGCGAGGTCGGGCGGGACGGTCCGGGTGGTGTGGACAGTAGCTGCGGCACCGGCCCTGCGGGTGGGGCGGCCGGCGCGGGATGTGTGCGTGGCGGGGCCGGCGGAGGCGGCAGCGGCCGTACCGGTGGCGGGGCGGTACTGGTGGTGCGGGGAGACGGGCAGCGGGTGTGGTGCGGGCGGCGCGGATGCCTCATGTGATGTGGGAGTACGGGTGTTGCGGGCGGTGCGGGGGGCGGGTGTGGTGATGGCGGTGCGTGTGCGGCAGCCGGTGCGGGTGGCCCGCGCGGCGAGGACGGCGGGGCCGGTACCGGCTGCGCGGTCGGTGCATGCGGTGCGGGCGGCGGGGCTTCGGGCGGCGCGCCGTACCCGGACTTGAGGGGCCGGGGCCCCACAGCGCCCATGTCGGCGTCCGCGCGGGGGGCCCGGAGCGCGGCGCGGGTGCCCCGGCGGTGGCGGGGGCACGGGCCGTAGGCGTACGGCAGTTGGCGCGGCGGGCGAGGGCGGTGCCGGGGGCGGGGGCAGTTGGGGCGGTGCGGGGGATACGGGCCGTATGTGTGCGGCAGCCGGTGCGGGCGCCAGGGGCGGCGCCGGTGGCGCGGGCGCCAGGGGAAGTGCTGGTAGTGCAGGTGGTGGGGGAGGTGTTGGTGGTGCGGGTGGCGGGAGCAGTGCAGGTGATGCAGGTGATGCAGGTGATGCGGGGGGTGTGGGCGGGATACGTGGAGCGGGCAGTGTGACCGCCTCCGACCCTGGCACCGCCTCCGGCACCGGCCCCGCCTCCAGCACTGGCCCTGGCCTCGGCACTGGCTCCGGCTCCCGTGCCGGAGGCGGAGGCGGGCGTGGGCGTGGGCGTGGTGGTGGGGGCGGTTCGGGTGGTGTGCGGGTGGTGGTGGCGGGGGCTTCGGGGACGGTGGGGCGGCTGGTGGTGGAGATGCTGGAGGCGCGGTATGAGGTGCGGGCGCTGACGCGTGATCCGCGGGCGGCGGCGCGGGCGGGGGTGGGGGGCGAGAAGGTACGGGCCGATTTCGCCGACCGGCGCTCGCTGGAGCGGGCGCTGGCGGGCGGGGACGCGCTGCTGCTGATCACCAGTGACCCGCTGCGCCCCGATCACGATGAGCGGGTGCTCCGGGCGGCGGTGCGGGCGGGGGTGGGGCATGTGGTGAAGCTGTCCGCGCTCGCGGTGACGGATCCCGGCGCGGGGGATGTGATCACGTGCTGGCAGCGGGCGTGCGAGGAGCGGCTGCGGGCGTGCGGTCTGCCGTGGACGCTGCTGCGGCCGCGGGCGTTCATGTCCAAGGCGCTTGGCTGGGCGCCGTCGGTCAGGCGCCAGGGGGTGGTGCGCGCGGTGTACGGGGCGTCGGTGAACGCGTGCGTGGATCCCGCGGATGTGGCGGCGGTGGCCGCGCGGGTGCTGACCGCGCCGGGCCATGCGGGGCGCTGTTACGAGCTGACCGGGCCGGGGCCGGTGTGCGCGCGGGAGCAGACGGCCGTGCTGGCGCGGGTGCTGGGGCGGCCGCTGCGGTTCGAGGAACTGGACGTGCAGGAAGCGTGGCGGCTGTGGCGCGCGCGGTATCCCGAACCGTATGCGCGGGCCCTGCTGGAGAGCGCCGAACGCCAGCGGGCCGGGGCGAAGGCGGGCGTGAGCCAGGCGGTGCGGCAGGTGACGGGCCGCGCACCGGCCGACTTCGCCGACTGGGCCCGGCGCCATGCCCGCTTCTTCCGCTAGCCCGGCCCCGGGCAGGGGGCCGGGCGCCCGCGCCCCGCCGCCCGGCGGGCACCGCTTCCCCTTCCGGGCCCGGGGACAGGGGCTTGCGGCCTGTGGCCTGTGGGGTCCGGGGGCGGGGAAAGGTTTCTGCTGCCGGTGTGCGGGATCCGCCCGCCCGGGGCGTCTGCGGCCGCCGGGCCCGGGTGCGCAGACACCCCGGCAGGCCGGCACACCAGTACGCCGGTGCACCAGCACGTCGGCACATCCGTACGTCGGCACGTCAGCAAGTCGGTACACCGGCACCGGCGTACCGGCACATCAGCACGCCGGTACGCCGGTGTGTCCGTGGGCCGGGGGGCCGGTGCGGGTGCGGGACTCATACGGGATCGGATCGGGGAGGGGTTTGCTGGTGAGGGATGTTCTGGGAGCGGGGCGGGGTCTGCTGGGCGGGGCGACGGTGATGATTACGGGTGCCTCGAGCGGGATCGGTGCGGCCGCGGCGCGGCTGTTCGCGGCGGAGGGGGCGGCGGTGGTGCTGATGGCGCGGCGTCAGGAGCGGCTGCGGGCGCTGGCCGGGGAGATCGAGGCGGGCGGCGGGCGGGCGCTGGCGGTGGCGGGGGACGTCACGGTCGCCGAGGACGCGGTGCGGGTGGTGAAGGAGGCGGTCAATGTCTTCGGGGGGCTGGACGCGGCGTTCAACAACGCGGGCTGGGCGACCGCGGGCACGCGGCTGCACGAGACGGACGACGAGGTGTTCGACCGGATCGTGGAGGTGAATCTGCGCGGGGCCTGGAACTGTCTGAAGGCGCAGGTCACGCAGATGCTCGCGGGCGGGCGCGGCGGTGCGATCGTCAATACCGCCAGTGTCGCGGGGGTGGTGGCCACCGGCGCGGCGGCGCCGTATGTGGCGGCCAAGCACGGGGTGATCGGCCTGACGCGGGCCGCGGCCGAGGAGTACGGGGGCCGGGGCATCCGGGTCAACGCGCTGGTGGTGGGCAGTACCCGTACCGAGCTGATGGACGATGTCCTGGCCCAGGCGCCCGCCCTGGAGGAGTCCTTCGTGGCCCGCTCCGCGCAGAAGCGCATGGCCCGCCCCGAGGAGGTGGCGCAGGCCGCGGCCTGGCTGTGCAGCGGCCGGGCCTCGTTCGTCACCGGGGCCGCGATGGCCGTCGACGGCGGCTGGACCGCCGCCTGACCCCACCCCCCGGCCCCCGCCCGGAGTGCCGCCCCCCGGGCGGGGGCCGGGGAGGGTCAGGCGGTGCGGGGCAGGGGCGGGGCGGCGGCGCTAGCCGGGGCGCACAGGCGGCTGTAGGCGTAGGCGGCCGAGACCAGGGTCATGTGGTGGTGCCAGCCGGGGTAGGAGCGGCCCTCGAAGTCCAGCAGCCCGCACTCGTCCTCCAGATGGGTCATGGTGGCGCGGGTGCGGGTGTGCAGCTGGGCCAGGGCCATGAGTTCGTCCAGGCGCGCGTCCAAGAGGTTGGAGACCCACACCCGGGCCGGGCGCTGCAGGCTGGGCCGCCACTGGGTGAAGATCCGCAGGGTGTGGGCGGTGCCGGGCAGGCGGATCAGGCCGGACAGGATCCGGATGTGGCGCTGGCCGTGCTCGGGCGTGGTGACGGTGACCACGTGCGGGTGGCGGGTGCTGTGCTGGTAGAGGAACTGCCGCGCCCCGCCGGGGCTGTGGGCGCCCAGGTGCGCGGCGGTGGTGCGGGCGGTGGCCGGGCACACCCCCATGCCCGGCGGCACCGAGACCACCATGGCGCGCCCCTGGCGGTGCAGCTGCTCGATGAGCTGCGCGACGTCCGTGTGGTCGCTCATGTCGGCCACCACCGGCGCCGGGGTGTGCCGGGTGCGCCGGGCCAGGGTGGCCGCCAGGTCCGCGGCGTGCGCCCACAGCGGCCGGTGCCGGGCCAGGGCCGGGATCCGGGCGCGCTCGCGCAGCCGCTCGTCGGCGTTCCACTGCTCGGGCAGCATCAGCCGCCAGTCCACCGGCAGCTGCAGCTCGCCCAGGGACAGGAACACCCCGATGCCCAGCTGGCAGTTGATGGTGCGCCCGGCCTCGGGCACGAAGCGGCGGTGCACCCCGCAGGAGTGCCCGCCGCGCTTGGGCAGCACCGCGGTGGCGATGATCCACGCCCGCGGGGCGCCCCGCTGCTCCACATACCGGGTCAGCTCCTTGCGGGCCGGGTCCCACTCCCAGGGACTGGCGTTGATGAACTGCTGCAGCGACTGCGAGGCGGTGGGCGAATCGGAGATCGCCGCCGCCAGGCGCCGCACCGACTTCTTGCCCGGCGTCGAGAGCAGTCCCTGCAGATACCCCTGCGCCCAGCGCCGCTGATCGGCGCGCGGCAGATGCCCGAAGAGCGCCGCGGCGAACGCCGGCAGCGGATCACTGCCCCCCGCCGCTGACGCCACCCCCACCTGCTGCTGTCCGGCCATGGTCGTTCCCCTCCGTGACGTGTCCGACCCAAAAAGCGTAGCGAACGTTCGCTTTGTTTTCGAGAGCGGGGAGCGCACCGGTGCGACTTGGTGAACTCCGGCGCCCGGCACGGGACTTCACGCCCGCGCGGGCACCCCCCGGCCCCGCGCGCCGCCGCCCGCGCCCCGCCCCGCGGGCCCCTGCACGCCGCCCCGGCACCCTGCCCGCACCGCCCCCTCCCGCCCCGCCGCCCGGTGGGCCGTGCGGTCCCGGCGGGTGGGGGTGGTGTGGGGCTTCGGGGGATTCGCGGGAGAGTCCGGGCCTTCGGTGTCCGGTCGGACGAAAGGGCGAAAAACTGTGGAAAGAGGGGGAGTGGGGAGGGAAAAAGAACCCTGCGGCTTTCCCACGTTGGCGTTGTGGTGGCTCTCTTCGCGTCGGAGGCTCAAAGTCCGGTACGTCGGTCGCGGGGAAGGGAGGCTTCGGTGGCGCACAGGCGGGTGCACACGGCGCCCGGGCCCGCACCGGCGGTGCCCGCCGCCCCGGGCCGGACCGGCAGCCCCCCGCTCCCGCCCCCGTACCCGGCCCGCCCGCCGCATCCGCCGCATCCGCTGCATCCGGCGTGTCCGCCGCATCTGCCGCACCCGCCGCATCCGCCGCACCCGGCGTGTCCGGCGCCTTCGCCGTGTCCGGCGGGGCCGGCGGCCGGACACGCCGGCCCGCCCGCGGCGCCCGCGGCTCCGCCCGGACCGCCCGCGGCCCCGCGCGGGCGCCCCGCGGGGCGCCGGTCCCCGGCCCGCGGCGGGCGGGCACCGGGGCCCGCGGCGGCGGGGCGCGGGCCGGGCCCGCCGCCCGGCCGCGCGGGCCCGCCGTCCGCGCCGGCCGTGCGCCCCGCTCCGACCGCTCATGTACCGCCTTCACCCCCCTGCGCCGGTCTGTGGTGCGCGGGGGTGTCCCACGTCCCCAAGGGAGTCGACAGTGAAACAGGAACGCGCCGCACGCACCCGCGAGGCTCTGGTGCAGGCCGCCGCCGAGGCCTTTGACCGGGCCGGTTTCCACGGCACCTCCCTGGGCCGGATCAGCAAGGCGGCGGGCATCTCCATGGGCGCGCTGACCTTCCACTTCCCCACCAAGGACGAGCTGGCCGACACCGTGCAGCTGCGCGGGCTCACCGTCACCCGCGACGCCGTCCAGCGGCTGCTGACGGGCCGTGAGGCGGCCCTGGAGACGGTCGTGGACCTCACCCTGGAGCTGGCCGCGCTGCTCCAGGAGGAAGCGGTGGTGCGCGCCGCCGCCCGCCTGACCCGCGAGCGCGAGAGCGCACCGCAGGGCGCGCCGTGGCCCTCCTCCTGGCTGCCGGCCGTGGAGGGGCTGCTGGAGGCCATGCCCGCGGGCCAGCTGCGCGCGGGCTGCGACCCGCGCACCGTCCTGGCCCTGGTCGGGCACCTGGTGGCCGGGGTGGAGTCCTACCTGCGCAGCTGCGCCGCCCAGGGCTGCGACACCTGCAAGAGCGCCCCCGAACAGCTGGCGCGGATCTGGGAGCTGGCCCTGTACGGCATCCGGTGCGGGCGCCAGGGGTAGGCGGCTGCGTCTTGCGCAAGTCGGCGTTGCCGCACCGCCCGTGGCCGCCGAGGGTGGGAAGCACCCCCTGCTGCCGGTGTCTTTGCAAGGAGCTGCCCCGTGGCGGACACAGACGTCGTCGCCCCCGCCGAGCCCGAGCCCCCCGCACCCCCCGCCCCCGCCCCCGCCGCCCCGCCCGCGGCCGCCGGCCCCCACCCGGAGACGGACCCGGAGACGGCGACGGACCCGGCCCCGGAGAGGGAGGCGGGCACGGGCACTGATGCGGGGGCACGGCGGCGGGACGGGCTGCTGCTGGTGGTGGTGATGGGCGGCACCTTCCTGGCGGTCATGGACGGGTTCATCGTCAACGTGGCGCTGCCGGCCGTGCGCGCGGGGGTGGGCGCCAGCTTCGCCCAGGCCGAACTGACCGTCTCCGGCTATCTGCTGGCCTACGGCCTGTTCCTGGTCGCCGGCGGCCGCCTGGGCGACCTGTGGGGCCCCCGGCGGCTGTTCCTGGCGGGCCTGGCCCTGTTCACCGCCGCCTCCCTGGCCTGCGGCCTGGCCGCCTCGGCGCCCGCGCTGATCGCCTTCCGCGCCGTGCAGGCCCTGGGCGCCGCCCTGTTCTACCCCCAGGTCCTGTCCGTGCTGCAGACCGCGTTCACCGGCCGCCGCCAGGTGCGCGCCTTCGCTATGTTCGGCGCCACCATCGGCGGCGCCTCGGTGGCCGGCCAGCTCCTGGGCGGCCTGCTCCTGCACGCCGACCTGTTCGGCCTGTCCTGGCGCCCCGTCTTCCTGCTCAACGTGCCGCTGGGGCTGCTGCTGTTGCTGGGCGCCGCCCTGACCCTGCCCCCCGCCCGCCGCCCGCCGCACAGCACCGGCCGCCGCGGCCGGCGCGGCGGGCGGGGCGGGCGGGGCGCGGCACTGGACGGGACGGGCACGCTGCTGCTGGCCGGGACCCTGGTGTCGCTGCTGGTGCCGCTCACGCTCGGGCACGGGGCCGGCTGGCCGGTGTGGAGCCTGGTGCTGCCGGCGGCCGCGCTGCCGGGGGCCGCCCTGTTCTGGCGCCACGAGCGGGCGCTGGCCCGCCGGGGCGGGCAGGCGGTGGTGGACCCGGGCCTGTTCAGCGGGGGCCGCTTCGGCGCGGGCAGCGCGCTTGCCGTCGCCTTCTTCGCCGGGAACGCGGGCCTGTTCTTCCTGCTCACCCTGCACCTGCAGACCGTCCTGGGCTACGGCGCGCTGCGCGCGGGACTGTGCTTCATGCCGCTGGCGGTGATGTTCGTGCTGGCCTCACTGGGGGCCCCGCGGCTGCAGGAACGTATCGGCCCCCGGCTGCTCGTGGCCGGCTACGCCCTCAACGCCGCGGGCACGCTGGCGCTGCTGGCCGCCGCGGTGGCGGACCGGACCCACACCGCGGTGCTGCCGGCCTGCCTGGCCGTGATCGGCTTCGGGCAGGGCCTGGGGGTCAGCCCGCTGTTCGCCGCCGCCCTGGAGCAGGTGCCCGCCCGGCTCGCGGGCGCGGCCTCGGGGGTGCTGGAGACCGCCGCCCAGCTCGGCATGGCACTCGGCGTCACCCTGACCGGCCTGGCCTTCGCCGCCCGCGGCGGCGGACACCCGGCGGACCCGGCGGCGTTCGGGGCCGGCCTGGCGGTGGCCGCGCTGCTGGCCCTGACCGCGCTGGCCCTGGCGCCCCGCCTGCTGCACCCCGCCCCCGGCCCGGCCCGCGCGCCCGGCCCGCACCGGTGAACGGCCCCGCCCCGCCGCCCGCCCCGCGGCCCGCGGCGCGGCCTGCCGTGCGCGGCGGGCGGCTGCCGTCGCTGACCGGGATGCGGTTCGCCGCGGCGCTGCTGGTGTTCTGCTTCCACGCCTCCTACGAGAACCTCTTCGCCGACCGGCGGGTCAACGACGCCTTCGCCGAGGCGGTCAGCCAGGCCGGCTGGACGGGGGTGTCGTTCTTCTTCGTGCTGAGCGGCTTCGTGCTGGCCTTCTCCGCCCGCCCCCGCGACACCTGGCGGGCCTTCTGGCGGCGCAGGCTGTGGAAGATCTACCCCAGTCATCTGCTGACCCTGGCCGCCGCCGTGGTGCTGCTGGCCGCCGCCGGCCTGCCCCGGCCCGGGCTGCTGCCCAACCTGCTGCTGGTGCAGGCCTGGTGGCCGGATGCCGACGTCATCCTCAGCGCCAACCCGGTCAGCTGGTCACTGAGCGCGGAAGCCCTGTTCTACCTGGCCTTTCCCGCCCTGTGGGCGGGCGTGCGCCGCATCCGCCCCGAACATCTGTGGCGGTGGGCCGCCGCCCTGGCGGCGGCCGTGGCCCTCATGCCGCTCGCGGCCGCCGCGCTGTGGCCGGCCGGGCCGCACCTGCACTGGCTGGCCATCAGCGAGGAGCACTACTGGTTCCTGCTCGCCTTCCCGCCGGTACGCGCCGCGGAGTTCGTCCTGGGCATGCTGATGGCCCGCCTGGTGAGCACCGGCCGCCTGCCCCACGCCGGGCTGTGGCCCCCGCTGCTGGCCCTGGCCTGCGCCTACACCGCGGCCCTGGCCGCCCCGGTGGCCTACGGCATCGCCGCCCTCGGCGTGCTCCCGCTGGCCTGGCTGGTCGCCGCCGGCGCCCAGGCCGATCTGCGCGGCCGCCCCAGCCCGTTCGCCGCCCGCCCCCTGGTCTGGCTGGGACAGGTGTCCTTCGCCTTCTACCTGCTGCACCGCCTGGTGCAGTTCCACGGCCACCGCGCGCTGGGCGAGCACCGCGCCTTCTCCACCCCGGCGGCGGCCGGGCTGCTGATGGCCGCCGCCGCCCTGACCCTGGTGCTGGCCTGGGCGATGCACACCGCCGTCGAGCAGCCCCTGCTGCGCCGCTTCGGCCACCCCCGCCCCCGCCCCCGCCCGCGCCCGTCTGCCCGCGGCCCGCTGCCCCGGGCCCGCGGGGCGAAAGGCCCCGCGCCCGCTGCCCGTCCGGTTCTTCCGCCCGCGTCCGAAGAGGCCCGATGACCGTCACGATCGACGTCTGGTTCGACTTCATCTGTCCCTACAGCCTGATCACCCGGCATGTGCTGGCCAGGGCGCTGGACGGCAAGGACGCCGCCCCCGCCTTCCATCCCTTCGAGGTCAACCCCAACTGCGTGGAGGAGGCCGGGGAGTACCCGCGCGGGGTGTGGGAGAACTCGGTGCGCCCGCTGGGCGCCGAACGCGGCGTGCATCTGGCCGGGCCGCCGGGCACCCCGCTGCGCCGGGCCCGGATGGCGCTGCTGGGCTACCGCTACGCGGCCGAGCACGGCGCCGGGGCCCGCTACACCGACCTGGTCTTCGGCGCCTACTTCCACCACTGGCAGGACATCTCCGATCCCACGGTCCTGGCCGCGCTCGCGGTGGAGGCGGGCCTGGACCGGGCGGGGTTCCGCGCGGCCATCATGTCGGCCCGCTACGCCCGCGCCCACCAGCAGGGCCTGGCGCACGCGCGCGGCCAGGCACAGGTGTCGATGGTGCCGGTGATCGTGGCCGGGCAGCGGCGCATCGACGGGGTGCCCACGGCCGCCGAGCTGGCGGGGGCCGTGGACGAGGCGATCGCCGCCGGCACGGCACCCGCCGCGCCGGCCCCGGCGGGGGTGTGGGACATGACCACCCAGGCCCCGCCCGGGATGCCGCTTCCCGCGCCGGTGCCCAAGGCCCGCCCGCAGGCGGGCCCGGCCCGCCTGCACGGCACCTGACCCCCGCCCCGCCCCGCCCCGCCCCGGCCCGGCCCGGCCCGGCCGGGGCGGGGCGGGGCGGGCAGGGGGAAGCGGCGCGGCCG